>CAJXWR010000010.1 GCA_913062675.1 uncultured Trueperaceae bacterium | reverse complement strand
CCTGGCCTCGTTGGCGGCGGCGGGCCCGACGCCATGGTTGCTGCACGAAGCGGCGGAGCGCACACTGGCGGACGTGCCGGGAGGTGAGTCCGACGCGCGCATGGTGTTGGGCCCGGAGTGGCCAGGGTTTTCGGAAGAGGACCTGGCATGGGGTCGTCCGGTTGCGATTGGGATGGACGAGCGGGTCGAGTCATTGAACGTGACGGTGGCGGCCGGCATCGCCTTGCACTGGCTCGTGGGGTCTCGGGGAATGTCGGGGGGTGTGGCGCGCGGTGCGTCGCGGCGTGGGGTCGACGGGCGCGGGGCGCGGTAGACTCGCGCGCATGCAGGAACTGTTGTTCAGTGCCGCTCGGCACTTCAAGCGCGGCAAGGCACTCGCCGAACGCGGAGACGTGCGTGGCGCAGCCGTGGCGTTCGAGGAGGCGCTGCTCGATTTGCATGCCGTGAAGCCGCAACGCATGCGCGACGTCCTCCTCGCGCAGGTGTACCTGTCGCGCGCCGAGATCGAGGTGGACGTCGATCCGGTGCGGGCGGAGACCGATTTTCGGCTTGGCTACAGTTACGCGCGGACCACGCAGGAGCCGCACGTGCGGGAGCATGCCGAACGATTGCGGCGTGACCGGCGAGCGAGGGCCGAAGCGGCGACGGTCGACGCGTGAGCGTCTTGGACGGCGCGACGATTCTCACCGCCGCGCAGCAACTCGAGCAGGACTTCGTGGAGGGGTTGGAGCACCTCGTGACCCTCGAATCGCCGAGCCTAGACGCCGAGGCAGGCGACCGGTTGGCGGATGCACTCGAAACGTGGATGACGCGGGAGGGTTGGCGCGTGGAGCGCCTGGCGCGCAGTGAGGCGGGTGACCTGCTCGTGGGGCGCATGGGCGGAGAGCCCGATGGAACGGGCACCCTGCTGCTTGCGCATTACGACACCGTGTGGCCCCTTGGGACGCTTGCGGAGATGCCATTCGAGCGCGACGGCGACGTCGCGCGGGGCCCTGGCACGGTGGACATGAAGGCAGGCATCGTCACGGCGCTCCTCGCAGTGCGTCTCGCCCGAAGCCTCGGGGACATGAAGGGCCCCGTCTCGTTGCTCGTCACGAGCGACGAGGAGACGGGGGGCACGCACTCCCGCACGGTGATCGAAGAGGAGGCGCAACGGCATGCGCGCGTTCTCGTGGTGGAACCCGGTGCGGACGAGGGTGCATACAAAGTGGGGCGCAAGGGTGTGGGGGACGTGCAGGTTTCGTTCACCGGCATTTCTGCGCATGCGGGCCTCGAACCGGAGAAGGGGGCGAGCGCCCTGCGGGAGCTCGCAGCGTTCCTGCCGTTCGCGGAGTCGCTGAGCGCACCTGAGGTGGGGACCACGGTGAACGTGACGGTCGCTTCGGGCGGGTCGACGGGGAACGTGATTGCCGAGTCGGCGCGCGCGTCGCTCGACGTGCGGGTCTTGCGGATGGATGAGGGCACGCGGGTGATGGAAGCGTTGCACGGGTATGCGCCTCGAGATCCGCGGGTGAAGGTGCACGTATCGGGAGGCTTGAACCGTCCTCCGCTCGAGGCGACCGAACCGAATCGCGTGCTCACGGCGGAAGCGGAGCGCGTCGCGAACACGTTGGGTCTCCCCTGGCGCGTGGCGGTCGTGGGGGGCGCATCGGATGGGAACTTCACGTCGGCGCTTGGCATTGCCACGCTCGATGGTTTGGGTTCGGTGGGCGAGGGTGCACATGCGCGCCACGAGCACGTGAGGATTTCCGCCACGCTGGACCGCGTGGCGTTGATGGCGGGACTCCTGCTCGGGGTGGGGACGGCCTGACGAATGCGATTGCGGCTCCTCGCAGCGGGCGTGGCTGGCGTGGCGGGGGCTGCGTCCATGCCCCCCGGGCACGTGCCCTTGATGGCGGTCGTGCTCGCGGTGGTGTTCGCCCTCGTGGCGAACGCTCCCGGGGTGCGCTCGGCGTTCTTCGTCGGCGCCGCGTTCGCCCTTACGTTCTTCGCGCTGCACATCCTCTGGCTGCCTGCGAGTTTTTCAGTGCTGTTGGGGGACGTGTTCTGGCCGTTGTTCCCGCTCCTCGTGGCTGCCTTGGCCGCGATTTGGGGGGTCACGACGGCGGCGGCACGGGGATTGACGGGTGGTGGGGGCGCGACCCTTGCGTGGCTGGTGCCAGGCTGGGTGTTCGTGGAGTGGCTGCGGGGCCTCGGGTTCCTGGGGTTCCCCTGGGGCAGCGTGGGGTACACGTGGCTCGACACGCCGGTCGCGCAGTGGGCGGACGTGCTGGGCGTGCATGGCCTTGGGGTGTTGACGACGCTCCTGGCGGCCTTGCTGGCAGCGCCGTTCGTTTCGACGCCACGGCGTCGTGACGGGTTTCGTTACCACTACCGGTACGGATTCTCGACGCTCGGCACGGCGCGCGGGGCGCGCTTGGGCGTGCGTCGCTGGCTGGCCTGGCCACTCACGATTGCGGTGGTCACCCTTGCCTGGTGGGGAGGCGTGCAGCGAGATGCGGCGGTCCGAGCGTCGATGCAAACACCCGACCGTTCCGCGCTGTTGGTGCAGGGGGACGTGGATCCGTTCGGTCGCGCAGCGGGAGCCGCCCTCGAGCTGGACGTCCATCTCGACCTGACCCGCGCGGGGGTGCGTGACGGCGTGGATCTCGTGGTGTGGCCCGAGGGCGCCATCCTGTCCGCCCCGCTGGAGGGATTCCGCGGCGAGCCGATTCGCGCGATGCTGCGCGAATCAGCGCCCGACGCGGCGTTCGTGGTGGGGGGTCGCGCTGACGTGCCTGGCGGAAGCGCGAATGCCGTGTTTGGCGTGGAGGAGGGAACGATTACCGGGCGGTACGACAAGCACGTGCTCGTGCCGTTCGGGGAGCGGTGGCCGTTGCTCGAGGCTGCCGCCCCGCTCTACCGCGCGATCTTCGGGTTGTTCGGTTTGCCGCTGCTTACGAACACCGTTCCCGGTCCCGGTCCCGCGCCCCTCGCCGTGAACGGTGCGAGCGTGGCTGCGTACGTGTGCTACGAGTCGGTCTTTCCACGCATCCCGCGACGCATGGTGGAGGGCGGAGCGGGCGTGTTGATCAACGTGACGAACGACGCCTGGTTCGCGCGAGGTAACGGCGCGGAGCAGCATTTCGACATGGGTCGGTTGCGGGCGATCGAAACGCGGCGTTGGTTGCTGCGGGCAGGCAATGACGGCATCACGGCGGTCGTGGACCCCACGGGACGGACCGTCGCGTCCCTGCCGCGTGGGGTGCGTGACACGCTCGTCGTGTCGTACGCGGAGCGGCGTGACGTGACGGGGTACGTGCGGTACGGCGCGGCCATCCCTTGGATGTTGGGGCTTGCAACGTTGCTCATGACCTTGTGGGGGGTGGCGCGGCGGTGGTGACGCGCGCCAAACCGGCTAAGATGGCGCGGTTATGAAGCTACTGATCGTGGGTGGAGACGACATTGGGGTGGAGATTGCGAGCGACCTGCATCGCGCGCATGACGTGACGGTGATCGACGAGGATGAGAACCGTCGCTCGGCGTTCGAAACGCTCGACGTGCAGTTCGTTCGCGGCAACGGAGCCGATCCCGATGATTTGCGGGAGGCGGGCGCCGAGGGTGTCGATGCCTTGATTGCATGCACGTTGAATGACGACGTGAACGTGTTGGCGTGCCTTGCCGGGAAGGGTCTCGGTGCGAGCCGGACCTTGGCGTTCGTGTCGCGGCAGCGGTACCTCGATGCCTTCGCGGTGGAGGGCGCCATGACGCGGGTGGGCATGACGATCGATCGGGTGTTGTGGCCTCAACGCATCCTGGCGCGTCAGATTGCGAACATCGTGCGCATTCCGCGTGCGGTGGATAGCGCCAGCTTCGCAGGCGACCGGATTCAGATGCGTGAGTACCGCCTCGAGGAGGGGGACCCCTTCATTGGGACGCCCCTCGCTGCGTTGGACGTTCCGAAGAGCTCGTTGATCGTGGGTTCGATTCGTGACGAGTCGTTCATCGTTCCGAGTGGACGGACCGTTCTCGAGGCGGGTGACAAGGTGGTGTTCCTGGGGACGAAGGGAAGCGTGACGGAGGTGGAGCGCGCTTTCGCGCCGCGGCAGCGACGCATGCGCGTCACGATCGTGGGGGGCGGGAACGTGGGGTTCATGGTGGCCGAGCGGTTGCAGGGCCCGGGCGTGCACCTGACGATCATTGAGGCGGATGGTGAGCGGGCAGAGAAGCTGGCGCAGTTGCTGCCCGGCGTTCTGGTTCTGCAGGGGGATGGGACCGACCTCGAATTGATGGAGGCGGAGCGCCTTGACGACAGTGACGCGGTGGTGGCGGTCACGAACGACGATGGGAAGAACCTCCTGGCCAGCCTGCTCGCGAAGCAGGTCGGCATTCCGAAGGTGGTGACGCGGGTGGGTCGCACCCGGAATCGGCGTTTGTTCGAGCGGGTGGGGATCGATTCGCCGCTCACGTCGCGTTCCGCGGCGTTGCAGGAGGTGCTGAACTGGCTGCACGTCGACGAGGTGGATCACCTGGCGACGATCGAGGATCGCGCGGAGATCATGGAGGTGCAGTACCCGGAGTCGGCGATGCGGGGGTTCATTCGGGACTTGGGCGCGCCGGAGCACAGCCTGATTGGCGCGATCGTGCATCACGACCGGGTGATCATCCCGTCGGGGGATACCGAGTTGTCGCCGGGCGATCGTTTGTTCATCGTGACGACGCCGGACAACGTGGCGGAGGTCGAGGGGTGGCTCGACCGGCAGTGCCGCGCGGACGCTTGATTTCGTGACGCAGCCCGCTCCGCATGGTCATTTCGGTGTGCGGGTGTTGGGCGTGGGCCTCTCGGCGTTGGGGGTTTTCCTCACCGCCTTCGCGGTGTTGGCCTGGTTTTGGCGTGAGCCGGCCATGGGTTTCCTCATCCCGGCGGTTGCCGTTTCGGTTCTGGGGCTGGCGCTCCTGCGTGCGTCGGGGCGGTACGCCGAACCGTCTCACCGAGAGGCATTGGGCGCGGTGTTGGCGTTGTGGTGGGTGTTTCCCCTGGTGGGAAGCGTTCCGTACCTGTGGATGGGGGGTCTCGGTCCGCTCGACGCGTTGTTCGAAGCGATGAGTGGGTTCACCACCACGGGCGCGACGATCCTGACGGATTTCGACGCCTTCTCTCGGTCGTTGTTCGCGTGGCGCGCCTTCACGCAGTGGGTGGGGGGCGTAGGAATCATCGTGTTGTTCCTCGCGGTGTTCCCACGCCTCGCGATTGCAGGCCGGCAGTTGTTCGCAACCGAGGCGCCCGGACCGACCGAGGAGCGGTTCACGCCGCACTTGCGGTCCACGGCGTTGGCGGTGCTGAGCGTGTACGTGACGCTCACCGTAGCAGCCGCCTTGGCGTACGTCCTCGCGGGCCTCACGCCCCTCGACGCCGTGTTGCATGCCTTCACGACGTTGGCTGCGGGCGGGTTCAGTCCCGAGGCGCGTTCGTTCGAGGGGTTTGGCGCTGCCGCGCAGTGGGTGGCGGTCGTCTTCATGTTGCTGGCGGGCACGAGTTTCGCGTTGCAGTTCCGCGCCGCCGTGTCGCGCCGCCCGGGTGTGCTGCTGCGCGACGTGGAGTTCCGCGTGTACCTCACGATCGTGGTCGCGGCGACGGGGGTGTTGAGCCTCGTGTTGGTGCCCATCTTCGGCGAGGCGGGCGTTCGGCACGCCGCTTTCCAGGTGGCGTCGATCTTGACGACGACCGGGTACGCATCGGTGGATTTCGCGGCATGGCCGTCGCAAGCCCAAACGGTGCTGCTGGCCTTGATGTTCATTGGCGGGAGTGCGGGAAGTGCGGCGGGGGGCGTGAAGGTGATTCGTTGGTGGATCGTCGCGAAGCACACCGCGCGTGAGGTGCAACGCACCTTGCACCCACGGTCGGTGTTGCCGGTGCGCGTGGGGCGGCGTGTCGTGCCGGAGGGTGTCCTCCGGGCGGTGGCCGCGTTCCTGACGGTGTACGTCGGCACGTTCGCGTTCGTCGCGGCGACGCTGGGGTTGCTGGGTCACGATTTCGAGACGTCGTTCAGTGCAGCGATCGCGACGCTGGGCAACATCGGGCCGGGCATCGCGGCGGTGGGACCCATGGCGTCGTTTGCGGAGTTCGAGCCGCTCGCGAAGGTCGTGTTGACCTTCGCGATGTACGCCGGTCGCCTCGAGGTGGTGACGGTGTTCCTCTTGTTCTCAGGGGATTGGTGGCGACGGTCACGGCCTTGGCGTTCCCGCTCGCCGGTTCATCCCGGGGAGGTGGATTGAGGTGCGTACCCAGGGTCGGGGTCGGGGCCGGTTCGCCTTGCGCATGGTGGGGTTTGGCCTCGCTGGCGTTTCGGTGGCGACCGCCGTGCTCGCCTTGATTGCCTGGGCGTGGAACGAACCCTGGTCGGGGTTTGCCTGGGCGAGTGGCCTCGCAGCACTCGTGGCGGGTCCAAGCCTCGCCTTTGGGCGGACGACAGGGGAACCCTCGCGCCGGGAGGCGTTGCTGGCGGTGCTGGCACTTTGGTGGCTCATCCCGTTGGTGGGTTCGGTGCCGTTCGTGCTGAATGCATCCATGCCGTTCCTGGATGCCTGGTTCGAGGCGATGAGTGGCTTCACGGCGACCGGAGCGACCGCCATCGCCGATTTTGGGGCGGTGTCCTCGACGCTGTTCCTGTGGCGGGCGTTGAGCCAGTGGGTGGGGGGTGTGGGCATCATCGTGGTGTTCGTCGCGGTGTTCCCACAGTTGGCGATTGCGGGTCGACAGTTGTTCGTTGCGGAGATGCCAGGCCCGAGCGAGGAACAGGTCGCTCCGCGGTTGCGACGGACCGCGGGGACGTTGCTGGTGGTGTACCTCGGCATGTCGGTGGCGGCGGCGGTGTCGTACGCCGTGGCGGGCATGGGGTGGTTCGATGCGGTGGCGCACGCCATGACGACCGTGTCGGCAGCAGGGTTCAGTCCTGAAGCGCGTTCGTTCGAGGCGTTCGGTGCGGCGGTGCAGTGGGTGGCCATCGTGTTCATGACGCTGGCGGGCGCGAACTTCGTCTTGCAGTTTCAGCTGCTCTCGGGGAGGCCACGCCAGATGCTCCGCAACGAGGAGTTTCGGGTGTACCTCACCGTGTTCCTCGTGGCGGGTTTGGCGTTGACGCTGCTGTTGCAGGGAACGTACGGCGCCGAGGCGTTGCGGCACGGCTTGTTCCAGGCGATTTCGATCCTCACGACGACGGGGTACGCAACGGTGGATTTCGGGGCGTGGGGCGTCTCCGCACAGACGGTGTTGGTGCTCTTGATGTTCATTGGGGGGAGTGCGGGGAGCGCGGCGGGGGGCATGAAGGTCGTTCGGTTGATGATCGTGGCGAAGATGGCGTGGCTCGAGGTGCGGCGCGTGTTGCATCCTCGTGCGGTCTTGCCGGTGCGGGTGAGTGGTCGGCCCGTTCCGGAGGACGTGGTTCGGGCGGTCGCTGCGTTCGTGACGGTGTATGCCCTTCTCTTCGCGGTGCTGGTGATCAGCCTTGCCCTGTTGGGCGTGGAGTTCACGACGGCGTTCACAGCCTCCATCGCGACGCTGGGGAACGTGGGTCCGGGCTTGGGTGCGGTGGGTCCGATGGGGAGTTTCGCGGTGCTTCCGGACGTGGCGAAGGTGCTGCTCACCTTCGCGATGTTCGCGGGGCGACTCGAGGTGATGGCAGTGTTCGTGCTGTTGTCACCGGACGTGTGGCGCGTCCCGCGTGGCTGGCGGCGCGCAAGTCGCGATTAGTGCGATGCGGTGGCGTCTTGGAGCGCATTGGGACGTGCGGTATGCTCCGCGCGTCTAGACGGCGGTGAGTTCACGTCGGTGCGCAGCCTTCGTTCGCGTGCGCAGCGCCGCCTTTGCATCTGGAGAGGGAGGTTCGTCATGTCCGATCGCATCACCTCGGTCCTGCAGGAGGGTCGCCGTTTCAAGCCAGCAGAGCGGTTCCGTGCCGAGGCGCGGATTGGAACGCTCGCGGAGTACGAGGGCATGTACCGTCGGTCGCTCGACGAGCCGGACGCCTTCTGGTCAGAACTTGCCTCGGAGCTGCATTGGTTCTCTCCCTGGAGCGCCGTGCAGGCGTGGGACGAACCGTTCGTGCAGTGGTTCGTGGATGGAACGACGAACCTTTCCTACAACGCGCTCGACCGGCACGTGGAGGCCGGGCGCGGGAATCAGGTGGCGTTCTTCTTCGAGGGCGAGCCGGGCGACAAGCGCGTGTTGACGTATGCGGAGATGCTGCGCGAGACGTCGCGCTTCGCGAACGTCCTGAAGGCGCAGGGCATCGAGAAGGGCGACCGGGTGGCGATCTACATGCCGATGATTCCCGAGGCGGTCATGGCGATGCTGGCGTGCGCGCGGATTGGGGCGACGCACAGCGTGGTGTTCGGCGGGTTCAGTGCGCAGGCGCTGGCCGACCGGATTGAGGATGCCGAGGCGAAGGCGGTCATCACGGCCGATGGGGGCTTCCGGCGGGGTGCGGTGTTGCCGCTGAAACCGGCGGTGGATGAGGCGCTCGCGAAGTGCCCGACCGTCACGTCGGTGGTCGTGGTGCGCCGCGCGGAGAACGACGTGGACATGGAGCCGGGGCGCGACGTTTGGTACCACGATGCGGTGAAGCACGCGTCCGACGTATGTCCGGCCGAGCCGCTCGATGCGGAACATCCGTCGTTCATCCTGTACACGAGTGGCAGTACCGGGAAGCCGAAGGGCGTGCTGCACTCGACGGGGGGGTACCAGACGTACACCTACGCGACGACGAAGTACGTGTTCGACCTGAAGCCAGGCGACGTGTTCTGGTGCACCGCGGACGTGGGGTGGATCACGGGGCACAGCTACATCGCGTACGGTCCGATGTTCAACGGGGCGACGCAGGTGATGTACGAGGGTGCGCCCACCTACCCGGCGGCCGACCGCTTGTGGGAGATGGTGGAGCGGTACCAGGTGAGCGTGTTCTACACGGCACCCACGGCGATTCGCGCGTTCATGAAGCTGGGCGATGAGCACCCTGGGAAGCATGACTTGACGAGTTTGCGGCTGCTCGGCACGGTGGGGGAACCCATCAATCCTGAGGCGTGGATGTGGTACCGGCGCGTGATTGGGGGGGACGCCTGCCCCATCGTCGATACCTGGTGGCAGACGGAGACGGGCGGCATCATGTTGACCACCCTGCCGGGTGTGCATGATGCGAAGCCCGGTTCGGCGGGCGTGCCGTTCTTCGGCGTGGAGCCCGCCATCATGGACGTCGAGGGGAACGAGGTGGATGCGGACGAGGGGGGCTATCTCGTGCTGAAGCGGCCGTGGCCGTCGATGCTGCGCACGGTGTACGGCGATGACGACCGCTACCGGAATCAGTACTGGAGCGAGATTCCGCACGTGTACTTCGCGGGGGATGGTGCGCGGAAGGATGCCGAGGGGTACCACTGGATCATGGGGCGGGTCGATGACGTGGTGAACGTGTCGGGACACCGTCTGGGCACGATGGAGGTCGAGTCGGCGCTCGTCGCGCACGAGGCGGTGGCGGAGGCGGCCGTGGTGGGGCGCCCTGACGAGTTGAAGGGCCAGGCGATCGTGGCGTTCGTGACGCTGGAAGGCTCGCGTGAGGGGTCGGAGGAGCTTCGTGCCGCCTTGCGGGAGCACGTGGCGAAGGAGATTGGCGCGATCGCGAAGCCGGACGGGATTCACTTCGCGGAGGCGCTTCCTAAGACCCGGAGTGGGAAGATCATGCGGCGGCTCTTGCGGAACGTGGCTGCGGGTCAGGACGTGACGGGCGACGTAAGTACGCTCGAGGACCGGTCGGTGATCGACAAGCTCCTTCAGGGCTGACCCACGCGCTCAAGCGCGTGCATCGAGCGGGATGGCTGAAGAGGAGGTGGGGTGGTCACCCCGCCTCCTTCCGCGTTCAGGGGACCTTGCTGGTGGCCGGGCGGGGCGTGCGTGCACGCCGCTTGGGACGAAGTTCGGCGATGAGCATGGCGAGAAGCACGAGGCCTGCACCCGTCAACCCGAGGGGACCGAGGCGTTCGCCGAGAAGGAGGAAGGCGAAGATCGAGGCGAAGACCGGTTCGAGCACGAAGATGAGGGCAGCGAGGTGGGCGGGCACGACGCGCTGGGCGTAGGTTTGCAGGACGGCGATGAGGCCGGTGGCGATGACGGCAAGGTAGGCGACGGCGAGGTAGGCGTCGAGTGGCACGGTGGCCAGCACGTCGACGTGGGGAAGCGCCCAGAGCCAGGCGAGGGCAGCCATGGGGATGTGCTGCATGCCGGCGAGGGCGAGGGCGGGCGCGTCCCCTGCCACGCGACCGAGGTAGACGATGTACAGCGCGTAGGCGAGGGCGGTGCCGAGGACCCACAGGTCTCCTCCGTTGACGCCTTGCGCTTCACCCCCGCGCAGCGTCATGAGGCCGAGACCGGCGACCGCGACGAGAGCGGCAAGCCAAGCGCGTGCAGGCACGTTCGTGCGGAGCCACACGGCGGACACCATGGGGGTGAGGACGACGGACAGGCCGGTGATGAACGCGGCCTTCGAGGCGGTGGTGAGCGAAAGGCCGAGGGTTTGCGTGCCGAACCCAGCGAGGGCAAGCAGGCCGAGAATCATCGCGGGTTTCAAGGCCGCCTTGTGGAATGGGACCCAGAGGAACAGGGCGGCGGTGAGGGAAAAGCGGAGGGCGAGGAGGAGCGGGACGGGAAGGACGTCGAGGGCCTCCTTGACGACCACGAAGGTGGTCCCCCACACCATGGTGATGCCCACGAGGACGGCAATCCCGACGGGAAACGACATGACGTGCATCATGCCACGCGCGCGTCCGGACGCGCGCGTCTGACGACTTGCTAACGGCCTTCCGTCATGCTGGTTTCGTTGCGTCCGCCGTTGCGCCACCTCGCCCGGCGGGCGCAAACACGTTTGGGTCCGGGTTGGCCGAGGCGTTGCATCCAACGAACGGGGTAGCATGCGCCTGCATGTGCGACGTACGCATTGGTTTCGGTGAGGATGCCCATGGGCTGGTGACTGGCCACCCATTGGTGCTGGGTGGTTTCGAGATTCCCGAGAGTCCCGTGGGGGCATCGGCGCACAGTGATGGGGATGTGCTGCTGCATGCGCTTTGCGACGCATTGTTGTCCGCCTTCGGCTTGGGGGACATCGGACAATACTTCCCGCCGAGCAATCCGAACTACGCGGGTTTGGACAGTCAAGTGATCTTGCAGACGGTGCAGGACCACATTCGGGACGCGGTGGGAGAGGTGCAGATCGTGAACGTGGCGGGCGTGGTGACGCTCGACCGGCCCAAGCTTGGGCCGCATCGCGTGCAGATTCAGCGGACGCTTGCCGAGGTGCTGAGTCTCGAACCTGGCCACGTGGGAGTGACGTTCAAGACGAGTGAGGGGCTGGCACCTCGACACGTGCAGGCGCGTGTGACGGTGTTGCTGCGCGTCGAAGCGAGTCGCGGTTCCGCTGGTTGAGTGGTCAACGTCTCGACCTTCGTAACGGCCTAGCGGAATCCGAACCCACTCAAGCCAACGGCACGTGCTGTTGGCTTTTTTGGCGGTCCAGAGGCAATGTTCGTATGCGTCCTCTCCTGTGAGAGCGGACGCTTCTTGGTTGCCGCAGGCACGACCGTGTCACCCTTTGCATCACGCGTCTTACGATTATCTAACGGTCCGTCCCTTACGCTACGCCACGTTCCGTGAGGAGGAGGACCATGAAGAACCCGGCAACCATTTCCACGACGCGTGTCGCGCGCATGGCCACCTGGGGAGTAGCGCTACTCGCCACGCTGACGCTCCTAACAGCCTGCGGCTCGCCTGGCGGCTCGGCGTCGAACGCCAGCATCAGTGTCACACCATCCACCGCAACGCTATCCGTAGGTCAGACGCTCGAGCTCGCGGCAACCGTGACGGGGAGCGTTGATCCCGTGACGTGGTCCGCGCAGCCGCAAGACGTCGTCGACCTGACGGTGAGCGGTCCGGGAGCGAGATCGGCCGTGGTGACCGCACGAAGCGCAGGCGACGTCACGGTCACCGCGTCGGTGGCGGGAGCGACACCCGCCACGGTCTCCATCACGGTCGAAGCTGAGGAAGAGGCACCTGACGAGCCTCGCGAGGTGGCGTTCCTCGCGGGAGCACCTACCAGCGTGGGAACGGGTGGCAACCTCGACTTGGCGCCGTTCTTCCCATCGATCTCCCCCGCAATGCACGGAGCGTCGACGCCTGCCCTGCGCTGGTCGAGTCGCGACCCGTCGATCGCCACGGTGACGCAGGGGGGCGTCGTGACGGGCCAGAGCGCTGGACGGGTGACGATTTCGGCGTCGGACGGAAGCGTCGTGGCGCAACTCGACATCGACGTCGCTTCGTTCACCACGGCGTTGTTCGAAGCCGAGGGCGAGGCCTTCCTCTTCTCCCATGTCGTCGCGTTCGAGGATGGCAGCGCGGCCGTGATCTCGAGCCACAACCCCGCGATGAGCTTCCTCGATGCGGGGAGTCGCGCGTTCACACTTCCGAGTGCGGGGTCCACAGAGCATCTCTTCGTCGCGAAGGCGGGTGTGAATGGCCGCTATGAGTGGGTGACCCAAGCGACGAGCACGCAAAACGTCACGCCCTACGCCGCCACGGCTCTGCCTGACGGCAGCACCATCGTGGCTGGACGCATCTACGGGGATGCAATGTTCCCAGGCCTTCGAAACGGACCGTCGACGCTGCAGGCCGATGGAGGCGCTCAGGATGCCTTCATCGCCAAGGTGTCGGCCGATGGATCCTGGGCATGGGCGCGTCGACTCGGCGGTACCGGTGAGGAGATCATCACGGGTCTCGACGTCTCCCCCGACGGCACGATTCTCGTGACGGGCTTGTTCAACAGCGCGACCCTGTCGTTCGACACGCCGCTCTATGCAAGCGATCCGGTCCTCACCCGCTTCAGCGACCCGGGCGAATATGACGCCCTCAATGACGTGTTCGTGGCTGGCATGAATCAGGAAGGCGAGTGGATGTGGGCCAGCAACGCGCACACCACCACGTTCTTCGACACCCCTCCCAACATTGCGGCCAGTCCTGACGGTGGTGCGTTCGTGGCAGGCTTCTTCGGCGGCACGATGCAGTTCTCCAGGGGCCCGGCAGAGCGAATCAAGAGCGGTGGCTTCAGCGACCTGTTCGTCGCTCACGTCGATGCAGAGGGAGCCTGGACGTGGGTCGCACGGGCGGATGGCTACGTCGAGGAGTCAGCCTTCGTGCCGATTGCGGCACACCCCGACGGCGGTGCCGTCCTTGCGAGCATCTCCGTGCTCGACGAGATGCGCTTCACCTCGCCTGGACGGCTGGGGGGACCTACGTTCGAAGCTTCCGGAGACTACGACCCGTTCGTGGCGCGCATTTCGGCCGACGGAACCTGGCTTTGGGTGACGGGCATGCACGGAACCGGATACGAAGAGTTGTTGGACGTCACGGTCCTCCAAGATGGATCCATCCTCACTGCGGGCTACGTCGACACATCGGTACAACTCCTCGGGGAAGGAGGCAGAACCGTCTCCGGCGACGGGGGTGCATCGGCGCTCGTCGCCACCTTGACCCCCGACGGGGCATGGACGTCCGTCCTGACCCTCGACGGGGATGCAGACGATTACCTGACCGGCGCAGCCGCCCTCCCCGGGGGTGGCGCGTTCGTCGCTGGCGACTTCACGTCGACACGCGTCGAACTTCGCGATGGCGGGGGTGGCGGCGGCCGCATCGCCCTCCCCCGAGCCGGCGTCACGGGAGGCTTCATCACCAAGGTCACGCCCGCGGGCACCTGGTCCCACGAAACCCGCTGAACGCTTGCCCTAACGCGACACCTGGCCGCCGGTATCCACCGGCGGCTAGGTTCCTTCATTGATTCGACTCGTGAGGTTCAGGCGGTCTGGATGGTGACGACGACGCGACCCTCCTCGACGGTCGCGTCGAACAGCTCCAGCTTCTTGAAGGCAGGCATGGTCGGCTTGCCCGACTCGAGATCGAACGTGGCGCCATGGTGAATGCACTTGATCTTGCCCGCTTCGAGCTCACCGTCGTGCAGCGGGTACTTCGCGTGCGTGCAACGGTCGGGCATGGCGTAAACGCGACCGTCCTGCTTGACGATCACGAGGTCACGGTCGTCGACCGTGACCTTCGTGATGCTGCCTTCCGCGAAGTCGGTTTCGGCACCGACGTCGTGGCGCGATTCGCTCGCCATGAGGCTTACAACTTCTCCTTCACGCCTGGCACGCCCAGCTTGGCTTGCACCACACGCTCGACGTACTCCGCCGCCTTCGGCAGCGTGACGCGACTCATGACCTCGTAGAGGAAGCCGGTGACGAGCAGGTGCTCCGCCACCTCGGGCTGCATGCCACGACTCATGAGGTAGAAGCGCTGATCCTCGGGCACGGGTCCGGTGGTGGAACCGTGCGAGCAGCGCACGTCGTTCGCGCCAATCTGCAACTGCGGAATGCTGACGGCTTCGCTCTCCGCGTCGAGCAGGAGGTTGCGGTTCGTCTGGTACGCATCGGTCTTCTGCGCGCCCTCGTCGACCACGATGATGCCGCTGTAGACGGCGTGGCTCGCGTCACGCAGGGCGCCCTTGAAAAGCACGTCGCTGAAGGCGTGATCGGCCTCGTGGTGCTGCAGCGTGTACTGGTTGTAGTGCTGCCCCTTGTCGGCGAAGTAGAGGCCCAGCATTTCCGATTCGGATCCGGGGCCCTGCATGGAGGAGTTCACCTCGGCGCGCGCCGCATCACCGCCGACGCTCACGGTGAGCGACTCGAGGCGGGCGTCGCGACCGAGTTTCGCGGCAAGGCGATTCATGTGCGCCACGTTGCGACCCCAGTTCTGCAGGCTGAGGTAGCGCACCTTCGCGCCGGGACCGAGGACCAGCTCGGTGGCGGCGCCGTGGAACAGGCGCGCGTCGAACGGGTCGCTCGTGTACTCGTCGAGGAACGTGACCTTGGCGTTGTCCTCGACGACGATGAGGGTGCGCCCCATGGAGAGGCCACCGCGGTCGGCGGTCGTGAAGGCGCCGAGCGGGAGTTCGACTTCGACGTTCTTCGGGACGTACACGAACGTGCCGTTCTGCCAGAACGCGGCGTTGAGCGCGTGGTACTTCCCGGCGTGGGCATTGACCGTGCTGTAGAGGTGCTCGCGAACGAGGTCCTCATGGTCGCGCACGGCACTGCGCAGGTCGGAGAAGATGACGCCTTCCTCACGAATCTTGGCGATGCGTTCGATCGTCTCCCCGTTCGCGTGCACGAGGATGCCCTCGGCGTCACTGTCCTCCATCCGCATGCGGATGCGTTCGGACACCTCACGGGAGGCGGGGCCGTCGGTCGGCTCGAGATTCGTGACGGAGAAGCGGTCGAGCTGCGTGTAGCGCCAATCCTCGTCACGCTCGGTGGGCCAGGGGGTGGCCATGAACGTGCGCAGGGCAGCGCGGCGTTCCTCGGCCAGCCACTCGGGGTCGCCACCATTTCGGATGACGGCTTCGAGCGCACCGGCGCTGAGGAGGGGATTGTCGGTCAGGGTCGCCACGTCAACCGACGCTGCCTTCCATCTCGAGTTCGATCAGGCGGTTGAGTTCGACCGCGTACTCGAGCGGCAGTTCCTTCGCGACGGGCTCGAGGAAGCCCCGCACGATGAGCGCCATGGCCTCGTCCTCGGCCAGGCCGCGCGACTGCAGGTAGAAGATCTGCTCCTCGTTGAGTTTCGAGACGGTGGCCTCGTGCCCGACGTGGGCGCTCTTCTCGTTGATCTCGATGTACGGGTACGTGTTGGTCTTGGACGTCTCGTCGAGCAGCAGGGCGTCACACTCCACGTTCGACTTGGCGTTCGTCGCACCCTCGTGAATCTGCACGAGACCGCGATACGAGCTGGTGCCCTCGCCCTTGCTGATGGACTTCGACACGACGCTGGAAGTGGTGTTGGGGGCGGCGTGAATCACCTTCGCGCCGGCATCCTGGTGCTGCCCGTCGCCGGCGAAGGCGATGGAGAGAACCTCACCGTGCGCACCGGGTCCCACGAGGTAGCAGCTCGGGTACTTCATGGTCACCTTCGAACCGAGGTTGCCGTCAAGCCAGCCCATGCTGGCGTTGTCGTACACCATGGCGCGCTGCGTCACGAGGTTGTAGACGTTGTGCGACCAGTTCTGGATCGTGGAGTAGCGGACGTTGCTGTTCTCCTTGGCGATGATTTCGATCACGCCGGAGTGGAAGCTGTCCGAGTCGTAGGTGGGCGCGGTGCAGCCTTCGATGTAGTGCGCCTTCGCGCCCGGCTCGACGATGATGAGGGTGCGCTCGAACTGCCCGATTTGTTGCGCGTTGAGCAGGAAGTAGGCCTGGAGGGGCACGTCGACCTCGACGCCTGCGGGCACGTACACGAACGACCCACCGGACCACACGGCGCTGTTCACCGCGGCGTAGTAGTTGTCCTCGGGCGGGACGACGGTCGCGAAGTACTCCTTGAAGATCTCGGGGTGCTCCTTGAGACCCGTATCGGTATCGAGGAAGATGACGCCCTGCTTCTCCCACTCCTCCTTGAGGTTGTGATACACCATTTCGCTTTCGTACTGCGCACCGACGCCAGCGAGCACCTTCTGTTCTGCTTCAGGGATGCCGAGGCGCTGGTACGTGTTGCGAACCTCTTCGGGAATGTCGTCCCAGGACTTCGTGGTGCCTTGCTTCTCTTGTGGGCGAATGTAGAAGTAGATGTCGTCGAAGTCGAGGCCGGACAGGTCGGGCCCCCACTTCGGCGCGCCCTTCTTGATGGCGATGTCGAGCGCCTTCAAGCGGAAGTCGAGCATCCATTGCGGCTCGCCCTTGAAGTAGCTGATCTTCTCGATCACGCGGGCGTTGAGGCCCTTCTCGGACTTGTAGAAGTACTTCTCGGGGAGCTGGAAGTCGTACTGCTTCTCGTGCTCCATGCCGGTGAGCTTGTCGGCATCGGGGTGTTGAAGTGGTGCGTCAGCCACGGGGTCCTCCTCGGTTGCTGCGCGCGACGGCCTTGCCGTGCGGGGTAGGGGCGGAGCGTCGATTCACGTGCGTCAAGCGGGAGCCGCGCCGCTGGCGACTTCGCTCTTGATCCAGTCGTAGCCCTTGTCGTCGAGTTGCATGGCGAGTTCCTTCTCGCCGGTCGTGATGATGCGGCCGTCGCTCATGACGTGCACCTTGTCGGGCACGATGTAGTTGAGGAGGCGCTGGTAGTGCGTGATGACGAGCGCACCAAAGTTCGCGCCGCGCGCCGCGTTGACGCCTTGCGAAACGACCTTGAGCGCGTCGACGTCGAGTCCGGAATCGGTCTCGTCGAGGATTGCGTACTTGGGTTCGAGGACGAGGAGTTGCAGGATTTCGCTGCGCTTCTTCTCACCACCGGAGAACCCCTCGTGGAGGTTGCGTTCGATGATGGACTCGTCCCAGTTGAGTTCCTTCACGGCGCGTTGCAGCTTCTCGTAGAACTCCATGACGCCAATCTCGTCGTCGTCCTCGCGGCGGGCGTTGAGGGCGAGGCGAAGGAAGTTGGCGATGGAGACGCCGGGCACTTCGACGGGGTACTGGAAGGCCAGGTACAACCCGGCGCGCGCACGCTCGTCGGGTTCCATTTCGAGGATGGATTCGCCGTCGATGAGGATGTCGCCATCGGTGATTTCGTAGCTGGGGTCGCCCGCCATGACCTTGGCGAGGGTGGACTTGCCACTGCCGTTTTGGCCCATGAGGGCGTGGACCTCACCGGCGGGTACGACGAGGTCGACGCCCTTGAGGATTTCAGCGCCGCCTTCGATGCGGGCGTGGAGGTTGCGGATTTCGAGCCGGTTTTCACTCACGATGACACCTCTGTCGAGTTTGGATTTCCCTACCGTTGGGGTGGTGCGGAACCGAGGATCGGGTGGAGCGGAACGCCCACTCGGTCTTCGGAACGTTTCCGAGTTTGAGGATAGCAGGTGAACCCTGAGGGAATGTGTAGTGCGGCGCTCAGGATGCCGTGTTCGCGTCCTGGCGTCAGAACCCGCGTTTCCACCACGGCTTGCGCGATTCCGCGCCGTCACCGTCGGACGATTCGTGGTGCGCATCGTCACCCTGCCCATCCTTGACACCGCCATTTCGTGAAGCCCGACCGAAGCGCGGACCTCGGTCGGGTGACGGCTCTGCACCGCGCACCAGGGCGGGGGCTGCGTCACGCAGCGCAGCGAGGAATGCACGGACGCTTTCTGGGCGCCGTGCCGCATCACGCGCGAGGGCGCGCCGCACGACGTGCGCCACCGTGTCGGGCAGGTCTTCCCGCCGCGCTCGCGGGTCGATGAGCAATCCGCTGAGATGCTGATCCATGAGGGCGTCGAACGTTTCCCCCTGGAAGGGTCGACTCCCGGTGAGGACTTCGAAGGCGAGAACGCCGAGGCTGTAGACGTCGCTGCGCACCGACGCGGCATGCCCCTGGAAGATTTCGGGCGCCATGTAGAACGCCGTGCCGACCCGCTCCTGGTTCCGCTCGCCGAGCATCGCGCCGGTCCCGAGGTCGCCAAGTTTGGCGCGGCCGTCGCGGGTGAGGAACACGTTGGCGGGTTTGACGTCACGATGCAGGATGCGTTGCGCATGGAGATGCGCGAGGCCCTCGGCCACATCCTCGACGAGTCGCACCGCCTCCTCGAGGGGCAAGCGTCCACGCTCGAGCAGGTACTGATCGAGCGTGCCCCCATGGCACATCTCGAGCGCGAGGTAGGCGTGAAGACCGGTGGAGCGACCGTCGAGACCCTGCACGACATGAGGGTGTCGCACGCGAAGGGTGAGCACCACCTCATTTTCGAACATGCGCCTCAGTGCGGTGACGTCCCTCGCATCGGAACGAGGGAGCTTGAGCGCCACCTCGCCGTACGTAGGGTGGGTCGCGAGGTACACGTTCGACGTCTGTCCCGAACCCAGCGAGTGCTGGATGCGGTACTCGGCGGGAGCGTCGATGGGTTCGCGGTCGGACAAGGAGGCCTCCGGGCTCATCATGCCCCGAATCCGTCGACGGTTCCCCGATTCGGCGTCCGGGCGCGGGGGGATTGCCAAACGGCCTGGCTTGGGCGTACGCTCACGTCAGCCTTTAATCCGGTCCCGTGAGGCCGGGAAGGAGTGAACGTGATCCTGCTTGCCTCAACCCTGTGCCTTTCGCGCCGTTCGACGCCTTCGCGTTGGAACGGCGTTTCTCTTGCCGCACGGGAAGAGGAGGCTCGGTGGGTCGAGTGGGTCACGCCCTCCTGGCGATGAAGGAGGAAGTCATGACCCACCCCAGCGGGCGCGCCGACGTGCGCGCCATCCTCTCGAACACGCAGTACCAGTTCGACGTCCGTGCGATCCCCATCGGCATGCAAATGCTGTTCGTGGCGTTCGGATCGCTCGTGCTCGTGCCCATCCTCACGGGTCTCGATCCGAACGTGGCGCTGCTCACCGCCGGCGCGGGAACGCTGCTGTTCCAACTCGTCACGCGCGGCAAGGTGCCCGTGTTCCTCGCCTCGTCGTTCGCGTTCATCGCGCCCATCCAGGTTGGGGTGCAACGCTGGGGTCTCGCAGAAACGTTGTCGGGCCTCGTGGCTGCCGGCTTGCTGTACATGGTGCTTGCGGCGTTGATTCGCATCCGCGGTGTCGCTGCCTTCGAGCGGCTCCTGCCGCCCATCGTGACGGGACCCGTCATCATGGTGATTGGCCTTTCGCTCGCACCGGTCGCTGTGGACATGGGGACGAACGTTGGCGGCGCGTACTCGTGGAGCGCCGTCGCGGTCGCCATGATTGCCTTGATCGCCACGGCCATCACGGCGCTGATGGGTCGCGGTTTGCTGCGCCTCACCCCCATCCTCGTGGGTCTGGCGGTGGGGTACCTGGCGGCCATCCCGTTCGGGTTCCTCGACCTCTCCCCCATTCGCGAGGCGGCATGGCTGGCCGTGCCGAGCTTCACGACGCCGACGTTCCACCTGCCCGCCATCCTCTTCATCCTTCCGGTCGCGATTGCACCCGCCATCGAGCACTTCGGGGACGTCCTGGCGATTCGTAGCGTGACGGGCAAGGATTACCTGGCCGACCCGGGTGTGGACCGCACGATGTTGGGTGACGGTCTCGCTACGGGCCTCGCGGGCATGCTGGGCGGCCCGCCCAACACGACGTACAGCGAGGTGTCCGGCGCGGTGGCGCTCACGAAGGCGTTCAACCCGGCGGTCATGACGATCGCGGCGGTCTTCGCCATCATCCTGGCGTTCGTCGGGAAGCTCGGTGCGTTCCTGCAAACGATTCCCGGGCCGGTCATGGGCGGGATTCTGGTGCTGCTCTTCGGCGGAATCGTCGTCGTGGGCATGAACAGTCTGGTGCGTGCGGGAACCGACCTGACGGAAGCGAGGAACCTGGTGATCGCCTCGGTCATCCTCGTGTTCGGCGTGGGGGGCATGCTGTTCTCGTTCGGCGAGTTCCGGCTCGAGGGCATTGGCCTTGCAGGCCTCGTGGGCGTGCTCCTCAACTGGATCCTTCCCCGCGGCGAGCCGGGCGACTCGGCAGGCGAGTCGGGCGACGGGACGTGAGCCCGAAAGCCACCCTGCTGGATGCGCAGGAGCTTGACCGGGCTTTGACGCGCATCGCGCACGAGATCGTCGAGGGCAACAAGGGTGCGGAGAACTTGGCGCTGGTGGGGGTGCACACGCGCGGCGTTCCCATCGCCGAGCGGCTCGCCACCAAGATCGGCTCGTTCGAATCGGTCACCCCTCCCGTCGGGAAGCTCGACATCACGCTGTACCGAGACGACCTGACCGAAATTGCGTTGCAGCCGGTCGTGAAGAAGACGGAGGTGGCGTTCGACGTGGCCGGCATGCGTCTCGTGTTGTGCGACGACGTGCTGTACACGGGACGAACGGCACGCGCAGCACTCGACGCCCTGATCGACATGGGTCGCCCGGCCGTCATCCAGTACGCGGTGCTGGTGGATCGTGGTCACCGCGAACTGCCCATCCGCGCCGATTTCGTTGGGAAGAACGTGCCGACCCGGCAATCGGAGGTGGTGAAGGTGCGTCTCGCCGAGATCGACGGGGCGGACGAGGTGGTGCTCGAGGAGTTGCCGACCCCATGAGCACGCAACTCGAACACCTGATTGATTTCGATGGCGTGCCCATCGAGACGATCCACGCGATCTTCGAGACGACCGAGGTGATGGCGCAGGTGCTCGAGCGCCCCGTGAAGCGCGTACCGGCGCTGCAGGGGTTCACGGTGGCCACGCTGTTCTTCGAGGATTCGACACGCACGCGGCTGAGCTTCGAGCGGGCGGCGAGGGCCCAATCGGCGGACGTGATGACGTTCGCGCGAGGGGGTTCCTCGGCGTCGAAGGGCGAGTCGCTGCGCGATACGGTCGCGACGCTCGATGCGTTGCACGTCGATGCGTACGTGGTGCGCCACCCCGCGGCGGGCGTCCCGCGGCAAATGGCGCAGTGGACGAAGGCGCGCATCGTGAATGCGGGGGACGGGCGGAGGGCCCCCCCGACGCAGGCGCTGCTCGATGCCTACACGTACCGGCAGGCGACCGGTCGCGCGTTCGAGGACACCCGCCTGGTGATCATTGGCGACGTGGCGCACTCGCGCGTCGCGCGCAGCAACGCATCGTTGTGGCACGCGCTCGGTGCCGAGGTGGTGCTGTGTGGGCCGCCCACGCTGGTGCCTCCAGCCCTGGCGGCCTTACCGGGCGTGCGCATCGAAACGCAGCTCGACGTGGCGATGGAGGGTGCGCACGCCGTGATGGCGCTGCGCATTCAACGCGAACGCTTGACGAGTGCGCGACTCGCGAGCCTCGCGGCGTACACCGCGCAGTACCAGGTGAACGAGGAACGGCTCGCCGGCGCGGCGGAGGACGTGGTGGTGATGCACCCCGGCCCTCTCAACCGCGACGTGGAGATCGACGGTGCACTGGCGGATGGTCCACGTTCGCTCATCACGAAACAGGTGGCGAACGGCGTGCCCGTCCGCATGGCGGTGCTGTACCACCTGCTCGTCGGAAAGGGATCGAGATGACCATGGCGAAACAAGTTGGCGACGCCCGCACCTGGATTCGCGGGGCGCGCCTCGTGACCGCCGCGGGCGACCAGGGAACGGCTGACCTGGCGTTCGCGGGTGGCGTGATCGAGGGCCCGACGCCGCAAGGGCCCGTCGACGTGGAGGTGGACGGGTCGGGCCTCGTGCTCACCCCCGCCTTCATCGATCCGCACGTGCACCTGCGCGAGCCGGGCTTCGAGGTGAAGGAGGATCTCGCTTCGGGTCTCGCTGCCGCCGCAGCCGGCGGCTTCGGGACGGTCGTGTCCATGGCGAACACCGACCCGGTGATCGACGAGCCGGGCCTCGTGCGCTGGCTCATCGAGAAGGCCGCATCACTGCCGGGCGCGCGGTTGCATCCCGCGGCGGCGGTGACGATGGGACTCGGGGGCACGACCCTCACCGATGCGGCCGCGTTGAAGGAGGCGGGCGCGGTGATGCTGACCGACGACGGGATTCCCGTGTCGGATGGTGAGGTGATGCGGCGCGCCTGCGAATGGGCGGCCGACCTGGGGCTCGTGGTGCAGACGCACTCGGAGGACCCGACGTTGCGCCGGGATGGCGTGATGAACGAGGGGGCGGTGAGTGAACGGATGGGCCTGCCCGGCAACCCGCGCATCGCGGAAGCGTCGATGGTGTACCGCGATTGCGCGATTGCAGCGTTCACCGGCGCGCGGGTGCACATTGCGCACGTGACGTGCCGCGAGGCGCTCGACGTCGTGGCGCACTTCAAGGAGCGGGGAGCGCCCGTCACGTGCGAGGTGACGCCGCAGCACCTCTCCCTAACCGATGAAGCCTTCGCGTCGTTCGACCCGATCTACAAGGTCGCGCCGCCGCTACGTACGCAAGACGACGTCGATGCGCTCCGGGAGGGCGTGAAGCGCGGCGTGGTGGATTGCATCGGTACCGATCACGCACCTCACACGCGCGACGAGAAGCATGCCGACTTGCTTTCCGCCCCGTTCGGCATCGCCAACATCGAGGTGGCCTTCCCCGTGCTGTACGAAGCGCTGGTAAAGAGCGGCGATCTCGACCTTTCCGCCCTCTTGCGCTTGCTGCAGGATGGACCCGCCCACGTGATGGGATGGGACGCACCGACGCTCGACGTGGGTGCACCCGCCGACGTGGTGCTCCTCGATCTCGAGGCGGCGCGCGTGGTGGATCCGTCGACCTTCAAGTCGAAAGCGAAGTTCGGTCCATGGGATGCGCAGACGCTACAGGGTTGGCCCGTCAAGACGTGGGTCGCGGGTCACCTCGCGTTCGACCGCGCCGAATCGGGACGCTAAAGACCTGCTCCACGTCGCGGACGTCAATCGCCGTTGCGCGCCGCCTCGTCATCGAGGTGGCGCGCCACGGCGCGCGCGAAGTCCCGCAGGTCCTCGACCCCTTCATAAGCGAGGTGATGAACGATGGCCCAGTCGATGTCACGGTAGGCGTGCACGGCGAGATTGCGAAAGCCAATCGCGGCACGCATGCGCTGGGCGAGATCCGGGGAGACGATGTCTGCATCGGCGAGCTCCCTCATGGCGTCCTCCATGGACGCAGGGGCGGTGCGCCTCGAGTCCGTGAGCAGGAGGACGGCGAGGTCGGCACAGAGCTGAACGGCGCGGGTGAGGTTCAACGTAAGGATGTCCTGCGCGTCGATTGAATCGACCAGCGCCTCGGCCGAGCCGACGCGGGTTTGCTCGATGCGCTGCACGCATCGCATCAGCGATTCCAGTTTCTCTCGGGCTAGCTGTGGGTCCATGCCGCGAGCCTTTCACGGAGCAATCGATTCCTGAGCGGTAGGAAGTCCTCGACGTCCCGGTGCATCCGAATCACATGACTGACGTACGACTCCGGGTCGTCGCAAACGAGGAGGACGCCCTCGGTGAGGATGGTGCGGGAGAGGGGCACGCCCGTGCTGCGAAGGTCGATGAGGTCGATGGGCCGACCGGTCGCGCTGGCAAGCTTGCGGATGAGGTCGATGCGGACGTCGGTGGCGAGCGGCACACCCACGTCGATGGCAAGATCCACGTCGCTCTCGGGACCGTGCGTGCCATGCGCCAGGGATCCGAAGGCGATGGCGAGGAGGACGCGACCATCCGCAATCAGCACCTTCCGAACGACGTCGAGGTCGGGAGGCAAATCCGCAACGAACATGGTTGCAGTGTAGCGGGGACGCCCACCGAGTTCGTACGCACGCTTAAAACGAACCGTTGTATCGCCTAAAGAGGCCGACCGTCGAGAAGGTCGGCGACGTCGACACCGATGGAGGGAACCTTGGCCTGTCCCCACACGGCTCGCAGCGTGCCGGAGGCGTCGACGAGACCGACCGCTTCGGTGTGCACGATGTCGCGACCCGTCCCGGCGTAGCCAACGAAGAAGCGTCGGGCCGCCTCAGCGATCTGCGCGTCGCTACCGGCAAGCCCGACGAAGTCCGGATGGAATCCGGATACGTACGCTTGCAGTCGCTCCGGATCGTCGTTTTGCGGATCGACGGTGATCATGACGACCTGCACGTCCTCCGGCTCACCGAGGGTGCGGTACGTCTCGGCGAGGTGCGCCATGGTGAGGGGGCAGACGTCGGGACAGTTGACGAACCCGAAGAACACGAGCGTCCATGTCGCCTCCCCGGTCACGTCGGCGAGGCTACGCTCGGTCCCGGTCGGGGCGTGCACGAGCGTCAAGTCCCCTGCCGCCTGGGGATTCTGCAGGACGGTGGCGACGCGTTCGGGTCGGGGGGCGAGCGCGCGCCCCGCGAAGTACGCGGCGAACCCGGCAGCCACGAGCGCAATGAGCGTGAGGATCCAAAGGAGGGTGCGTGTGGGCCGCGTCGTCATCGCACCGACGATACCCACGGCACCGTCGTGCCGCTCGCGTGGAGGCAACGGGCGCACCCTCGCCGCACGGCGTGCTTACGCATCGAGCCGGCGTTGCACCGCCTCGAGGCGGCGTTGGTACAGCACTGCGACGTCGACGACTTCAGGGGCATCCGGTTCGCTCGCAACGGCGCTGGAGGACAGCATCGACACGCAGAAGGGGCAGGCGGCTGCGACGGTGTTCGCGCCGGTGTCGCGCGCCTCACGCATGCGCGCGTCGGCCACCTTCTCGGTGCCGGCTTCCTCCTCCTTCCAGAACTGCGCGCCACCCGCACCACAGCAGAAGCTCTTCTCGGCGTGGCGTGGCATTTCGGTGAGTTCACCGCCCCCACGCGTGAGGAGTTGCCGTGGCGCGTCGTACTCGCCGTTGTGGCGCCCGAGGTAGCAGGGGTCGTGGTAGGTCGTGCCGGCACCCAGGTCGAGGGGGGGAATGCGGCCTGCCTGCACGAGCTCGTCGAGTAGCTGCGTGTGGTGCACGACTTGGTAGTGCCCACCGAGTTGGGGGTAGTCGTTGAGCAGCGCGTTGTAGCAGTGTGCGCAGGCGGTGACGATGCGCTTCTCGGCGTTCGGGTCGAGTAGCTCGTTGGCCATGACCTCGTCGAGAACGGCGACGTTCTCGCTGGCGAGTTGGTAGTACACGTACTCGTTTCCGGCGCGGCGAGCGGGATCGCCGGTGCAGCGCTCGCCCTTGCCGAGCACGGCGTAGCGAACCCCAGCCTGATCGAGGATGCGCGCCATGGCGCGCGTCGTGTTTTGCGCGGTGGGGTCGTACGCACCGGCGCACCCGACCCAGAAGAGGACGTCGAAGTCGGGTCGGTCCTCCACCGTGGGGACGGTGATTCCCTCCGCCGCGAGCGGTTCGGTCCAGGCGAGGCGATCCTCCTCGCTGAGGCCCCACGGGTTACCGGTCCGTTCCAACCCTCGGAACGCATTCTGCAGGTCGCTGGGGAAACTGCCGGCCATGAGAACGCGTTCGCGCCGCATGTCGACGATGTCGAGCATTGGCTCGTTGCCTACGGGGCAGGCATCGATGCAGGCGCCGCAGGTGGTGCACGCCCAGATTTGTTCCTCGTCCAGTGCATAGTCGAGCAGGGGTCTCAGGCTGTCTCCTCCCTCGGCCAGGACGCCGGCGGTGGTGCGGAGTTCGTAGCGCTTGTTGATTTCGAGGGCGGAGGGTGAGAGCTTCTTGCCGGTCGCGTGCGCAGGACAAGCGTCGGTGCAGCGGTGGCACTGGATGCAGGCGTACGCGTCGAGAATCTGCGCGTAGGGCAGCTCCTCGAGCGTTGCGGCACCGTACGTTTCGAGCGTCTCGTCGTCGAAGTCGATGGGTTCGAGCGTGCCGCTCGGCGTGGGCGTTCCCCCTGGCGTGCGGCGTTCGAGCGCGAAGTTGACGGGCGCTGCCGCGAGGTGCAGGTGCTTACTGCGTGGGAAGTAGGGGATGAAGACGAGGATCAACCCGAGCGCACCCCACCAGCCCACGTGCCACCCGATGATGCGGTCGGGTCCGAAGCCGATGGTCGTGGCGAGCAGACTGGCGAACGGTTGCCAGGCATCGGCGTGGCCCTGCGCTGCGAGGTGGAAGCCTTCGCCGACGAGCCGGAACCCGACGTGCAGCAGGATGAAGATGCCGACGATGGCGCTGTCACGCTTCACGCCACCCGCCGCTGCGGTCTCGTGGAGGGGTACGTCGGGCTGCAGGGCCGGGTCACGCAGCAGGAAGCGGCGGGCGAGGAGCAGCACGAGGCCGATGAGGACCGCCATGGTGAGCAGGTCGGCAGCGAGGCGGTAGGGACCCATCCACGTCGCGTGAATCCACGCCATGGTTCCTGCGGGCAGCAGGCCGTAGGCGGCGTCCACGACGTTGACGAGCAGGTAGAAGACGAAACCGTAGAACACGCCGGCGTGCGCGAGCGACACCCAGGGCCGGTCGCGGAACACGGTGCGTTGCCCCATCGTCTTGACGAGCGCAGCCCCGATTCGGCTAGGGAGGTTTTGGGTGCGGTCGCTGCCTCCAGCCGAACCGCGAGCCACGGCGCGAACGACGCGTTCGAAACCCCCGTAGGCGAACGCGAGTGCGAAGCCAGCCAGCAGGACGAAGAGGATCTTCTCGCCGGGCGTAATCATGGCGCGAGGATAGCCTTCCCACCCCCGGGACGTGCCAGACCCCAGGCCTTTGCGAGGCATCGCAGCTGCGCGTGGGGCGACGTAACGAACACCACATGACGCCGCAGGGAAATCCCGCTAGACTTTAGGCACCACGGAGAGGAGGTGGTCCTGATAGCAGATGCATATCGCAAGACCAGTGGAGGTGCCCACCGAGGGTAGCCAGGTCCTCACGCAGGATTTGGAGGCGCGCACGTCAGCCCTCAGTCCTGGTGGAGCACCGCGCCCCCGAGCCCATCGCGGCTCGGGGGCGTTCCTTTGTCGTGGCGGTGCGTTGGGTTAGGCGGCGCGTTGATGCTTGGCGACGGCGCGCGCGAGACGCGCACTGGCTTCGCGGAAACCGGCCTCGTCGAGCAGGGAGAAACTCAAACGAATCGTGTTGGGTTTACCTTCACGCGGGTAGAACGACTCGCCAGGCACGAAGGCGACCCCCTCCTCCACGGCGTCGCGTAGCAACGCCGTGCCGTCCATGCCGTCGGGCAGGGTGGCCCAGAGGAACATCCCGCCGGGCGGCACGTCGAAGGTCAGCACGTCACCGAGGTTGTCGCGGAGTTGATCGACGAGCAGGTCGCGTTGCGTGCGGTAGTGAGCGCGCAGGGCGGGGAAGCGCGTTTCGAGCGCACCGTCCTTGACGAGCTCGTAGGAGACGGCCTGCCCGAACGTACTCGTGTGCAGGTCCATGGCTTGCTTCGCCTGCTCGACGATGTCGACGAGCGCTTCGGGGAGCAGCAGCCACGCCATGCGGAGGCCCGGGGCCAGCGTCTTGCTGAGCGTACCGAGATGCACCACGCGGTCGGGTGCGAGCTCGAAGAGGGGCGGGTAGATGACGTCGTCGAAACGCAACTCGCGGTACGGCGCATCCTCGACGATGAGCGTGTCGTGGCGGTCGCACACCTCGAGGATGGCCTCGCGGCGCGCGAGGGTAGCGCGTCGACCGGACGGATTGTCGAAGTCGGGCACCACGTACAGGAACTTCACGCCCTGAGCAAGGACCGCCTCGAGCGCGTCGGGGAGGATGCCTTCCTCGTCCATGTCGACCGGGAGGTACTCGGGTTCGTATGGATCGAAGGCGCGCAGGGCGCCCATGTACGAAGGAGCGCTGATGGCGACCCGGTCACCCGGGTCGAGGAGCACCTTGGCGATCAGGTCGAGGCCCTGCTGCGAACCGGAGGTGATGACGACCTGCTCCGCCTTGGCGCCCTTCCGTTTTCCGGCCGCCCACTCGCGAAGCTCGACGAGTCCGTTGGACGGGCCGTACTGCAGGGCGCGCGCGCCGTTCGTGGCGAGCGCGCGTTGCGTCGCAGCGGCGACGTCGTCGATGGGGAACAGGTCACTGGCCGGCAACCCACCGGCGAGCGAGAGGATGCTGCCGGCATCGGTGAGTTTCAGGATCTCGCGAATGGCGGAGGGGCGCATGCGCTGCGTGCGCTTGGCCAATCGTTGCGCCCACACCTCGCTTCCTGCTTGTGGAGCGGTGAGCGTCACGCGCGCTTGGACCGTTGCGCAAGGAGGCGCCGAGCGAGCGGGAGCGCACCCGCGGCAAGGAGAATCTTCAATGCGTCCCCGGGAAGGAACGGCCAGACGCCCCACGCGAGGGTGGTCGACAGGTCGGGCGCGAAGCGGGCGAGCCACGCCACGCCGAGCGTGTAGATGACCAGCGTCGCCAACAGCAGGGCGAAGGCAAGGTGCAACGGCTTGCGGTCCCAACCCCGGGCCGCGAGGCTGCCAATGAGCGCCACGGCAATCGGCATGGCGAGCAGGTACCCGCCGGTCGGCCCGCTCAGGACCGCCCAACCAGCGGCCCCGCCACTGAACACGGCGAGTCCAAGCCCGCCGGCAAGCAGGTAGGCGAGGACGGTCGTGAGGCCGAGGGTGGCGCCATAACCGGCGCCAAGCAGCATCACGCCGAGGGTCTGGCCGGTGATGGGAACCGGACCGACCTGGATGCGGACCTGTGCAAGGAGCGCGAGGAAGGCGACACCCAGCGTGATCTTCACGAGCGTCGCAAGGCGAACGTCGCGTAGCGGAACGAGCAGGTCGATGAGTGGTTTCGAGGCGGATGCGAGGGACGAGGACCGAAACGCCATGGAACACCTCCGGCTTGAGTTGCGCGAGCGTAGCACGCGGTTCGCCGCGCGGCACGCGACGCCCGCGCTATCCTCTGGGGGATGCCCGTGGATTCCGACACGCCTCGCGCAAGTGACTGGGTGGTGACCGTGAGCGTGGTGTTTCCCCACCATGCCAATCACGTGGGCACGATGTTCGGCGGTCACGTCCTGCAACTGATGGACGTGAACGCCTCGATCGCGTGCAACCGCTTCTGCCGCCGCATCAGCGTCACCGCCTCCACCGAACCGGTCGACTTTCGCAGCGCCGTGCAGGTGGGCGACATTCTGGAGGTTCGAAGCCGCGTCGTTTGGGCGGGAACGACGAGCATGATCGTCCGGTCGGAGGTGGTGGCGGAGAACCCCACGACCGGAGAGCGGCGACTCACGACGTTCGGACACCTCAACTTCGTGGCGCTCGACGACGCGGGGTCACCCACGCGGGTGCCTCCCCTCGAACTTCGCAGTGACGAGGAGCGTCAACACCACGCGTTGGGACAGCAGGTGCGCGAGGCCATGCTGGCGCGCCGGGCAAGTGCATCTGCGTTGCCCACTCCCTGACCCACGACACGCGATGCGACCGAAAACCGGTCGCTTGCGCGCCTGCTATCGTGACGGCACGTATCCGTCGGCGGGAACGCTTCGCGTCAGGATCGACGGGCTTCTGGGAGGCACCTGGTGACCACGTCCATGCAGGACCGCAGCGAGCGAGATCGTCTCGCCGCCAACACGATTCGCGCCCTTACGCTCGATGCAACGCAAGCCTCGGGTGATGGCCACCCCGGCATGCCGATGGGGGCTGCCCCTATGGGTTGGGCGTTGTACCGGCACGTCATGCGGCACGATCCTTCCGCTCCCGACTGGTGGAACCGTGATCGCTACGTGCAATCGGCGGGGCACGGCTCGATGCTGCAATACGCACTGCTGCACCTCTCCGGCTACGACCTGACGATGGACGACCTTCGCGGCTATCGGCAGTGGGGTAGCCGCACGCCGGGTCACCCGGAGGTGGGGCACACACCTGGAGTGGAGACGACGACCGGTCCACTGGGCCAGGGATTGGCCACGGCGGTTGGCATGGCGCTCGCCGAGAAGCATCTCGCAGCCCGCTTCAACCGGGAGGGATTCGACCTGGTCGACCACCGGACGTGGGTGATCGCCGGTGATGGCGATTTGATGGAGGGCGTGACGAGTGAAGCCTCCTCGCTCGCTGGCCACCTTGGGCTCGGCAAGCTGACGGTCCTTTACGACGACAACGGCATCAGCATCGACGGCACGACCGACATTACGTTCAGCGAGGACGTCCTGGCGCGCTACGAGGCGTACGGTTGGCACGTTCAGCGGGTGGCGGACGGTAACGACGGCGAGGCCATCCTCGCGGCGCTCGACGCGGCGCGCGTGGCATCGGATCAACCGAGCCTCATCGCCGTGCGCTCGGTCATTGGTTTCGGCAGCCCGAACCTGGCGGGGACCTCCAAGGCGCACGGTTCGGTGCTTGGCGAGGAGGAGGCCGCCGCGACGAAGGAGGCCCTCGGCATCGACTGGCCCGCCTTCACGATTCCGGCCGGCATGGAAGAGGAACGCGCCGCGATTCGTGAAGCGGGATCCGCCGCCTACGCCAGCTGGAACGACTTGTGGCTTCGGTACCAGGGTGCGCATCCCGACCTCGCGGCGGAGTTCACGCGCCGCATGCATGGCGACCTGCCGGCAGGGTGGGACGCCGAGTTGCCGTCATGGCCGGCGGAGGGAAGCGTGGCGACGCGGAAGGCGTCGCAGGTGGCGTTGAACCATTTCGCGGGCCACATGCACGAACTCGTGGGTGGCTCGGCGGACCTGGCCGGATCGAACCTGACGAAGCTCGAGGGGGAGTCCGCGATCACGCGGGAGGACGCCTCGGGTCGCATCGTGCACTTCGGGATTCGTGAGCACGCCATGGCGGCCATCGCGAACGGCATGGCGCTGCATGGTGGCGTGCGTCCGTTCGTGGCGACCTTCCTCGTGTTCAGTGACTACTTGCGGCCTGCCTTGCGCTTGTCCGCCTTGATGAAGCAACCGGTGGTGTACGTGTTCACGCACGATTCGATTGGCTTGGGTGGGGACGGTCCGACGCACCAACCGGAGGCGCACGTCGCATCGCTGCGTGCGATGCCGAACGTGCAGGTCCTACGCCCCGCGGATGGCAACGAGACGGTGCAGGCGTGGCACGAGGCGCTCGCCCATCAGGACGGCCCGACCGCGTTGATCCTCACGCGGCAGGGCGTGCCGTACCTCGACGTCCCGGCTGGCGCCGTGGCGCGAGGTGGGTACGTGCAGCGCGAGGCGTCGGGAGGTGCAGCGAAGCTGGTGTTGCTTGCGACCGGTTCCGAAGTGTCGTTGTGTCTCGAGGCGCAGGCGTTGCTGGAGGCGGAGGGCCTGCCGACGCGCGTGGTGTCGCTGCCGTGGCTGGAGCGTTTCGCGGAGCAGGATGCCGATTACCAGCGGGAGGTGCTCGGTCCGGTCGGTACGCCCCGCCTGGCGGTGGAGGCCGGTGCGCGCCTGGGTTGGGACGCGTGGACGGGTGCGCACGGGGACGTGTTGTCCGTCGACGATTTCGGGGCTTCGGCGCCGGGTGGCCGTGTGATGGAAGCGTTCGGCTTCACGCCGGAGAACGTGGCGGCGCGAGCGAAGGCGTTGCTGAACGACTAGCGTTGCCCGGCGCGGGTGCGCGCCAATTCGAGCAGGGTGGGCCAGGCGGCCTCGAGGCGCGTGCGGAGCGTATCGAGGTCGCCGTCGTTCACGATCACCACGTCGGCCTCGGTGCGTTTGCGGGCGGCGGGCCATTGTGCCGCGTCGCGCCGCCGAATCTCGGTTTCGCTGAGGCCGGTACGCGCCTGGACGCGTTCGATGCGGAGGGGTAGGGGCGCATCGACGACGAGGACGGCGTCCATCGTGCCGGCAAGCCCCGTTTCGTAGAGGAGCGGGACGTCATGCACGATCATGGCGGGCGGCTCGGGTTTCGCGAGCGCTGCGGCGATCTCGTCGGCGACGCGCTGCCGTACGCGTGGGTGCACGATCGCTTCGAGGGCGGCACGTTGTGCGGGGTCTTGGAAGACGCGTTCCGCGAGCGCGCCGCGGTCGACGTGGCCGTCACGGATCACGTCAGGACCGAAGGTTTCGATGAGGGCGCCTCGCGCTTCTGGCTCGTCGAGGACGGCGCGCGCATGCGCGTCCGCATCGATCACGTGCGCTCCATGCTCGCGTAGGAGTTGCGCGACGGTGGTCTTCCCCGCCCCAATGCTGCCCGTGAGTCCAACCTGCACCGTCACGCCCCCATCACACCACGCTGCGCTAGCCTGAACGTCGTGAATCGTCGGAAGACCCCGGGAGACGACAAGGTACGAGAGCGCGGCGCGTGGTGGAACCGTTGGCTCCCCGGCAGAACGGTCGGGCGTTCGACGGCACGGACGCTGGCGCCTTGGCCTCCGCTGGATGCGTTTGGCCCTCGCCCCGAGGGTGGGGTCGTGGTGGGCGGCGCGCTTCGGGATGCGCGGTTAGGTTTGCCGTTCGCGGACGTGGATTGGATCGTGCCGGATCCCGAGGGAGCGGCACGTGACGTGGCGGAGCGTACCGGCGCGTCCTGCTTCGCGATGGACGAAGGACGCGCGCACTGGCGGGTCGTGACGGAGGACCGAATGATCGATCTGGTGCCGCTCGCCGGCTCGTTGGAGATGAACGTGAAGGGGCGCGACTTCACGGTGAATGCCATGGCGATGGGCCCCGACGGGCTCTTCGATCCGCTCGGGGGTGAGGCGCACCTGCGTGATGGCCTGCTGGTGGCATGCTCGCCCTTGGCGCTCCATGAGGATCCCTTGCGGGGCCTTCGCGGGGTTCGTCTCGCAGCGACGCATGGCTTCACCTGGGAGGCGAAGACGCGGAGGCTAGCGCTCCGCGCGGTCGCTGCAATCGCGTCGGGTGACGTACCGCCACCGGCAGCGGAACGGGTGAGGGACGAGTTGCTGGCGATCCTCTTCGCGGAGCTTCCGGGGGATGCCCTGCTCGACGCGCATGCGCTGGGGTGGCTCGACCTCATCTTGCCGGAGCTGGTGGCGGGGGATGGGGTGACGCAGGGAGGGTTGCATCACCTGGACGTGCTTCACCATGAGCTGGAGGCGTTGCAGCGACTCGCGACCGGGTTTCCGGATGCGGACGCGGCGCTGCGACTCGCCACGCTTCTGCATGACGTGGGGAAACCGGCGACGCGGGCGCGGGGAGCGTTGGGTCGGATCACCTTCCGGGGTCACGCCGAGGTGGGGGCGGAGTTGACGAGGCAGGCGTTGCGGCGTTTGCGGTTCGATGCCGAGACGGTGCGGCACGCATCGGCGTTGGTGCGGTGGCACATGCTGCCGTTGCCGCGTGGGGAGCGAGCCACGCGTCGTTTCGTGCACCGGCGGCGCGAACTCTTGCCTGACTTGTTGTCGTTGATGCTGGCGGACCGGGAGGCGGCGCGGGGCCGTTTGGCGAGCGAGGGCGCACGGCGCGCGTACCGGGAGGGGGTGGGGCGCGTCTTGGCGATGTTGGCGGAGCAACCGGCGGCTCCACCCCTGTTGGATGGGGTCGAGGTCATGGCGTTGCTGGGTCTCGAGCCGGGTCCGCGGGTGGGGAGGGCGCTTGGGTTCGTGGAGGAGGCGCGCGCGGTGGGGGACGTCTCGACGGTGGAGGAGGCGCGCGCGGCGTTGCAGGCCTTTGCGGTGCAGCAGGGTTGGGTCGACGCGTCGTCATGAACCGCCGGTGGGCCTGGGTCCTGGCGTTCGCACCGAGCGTGTCGCTGGGCGCGGTGGGGGGTGTCGCATGGTGGCTTGCGCCACCGGACTTGACGCCGCGCGTGGCGCTGCTGCCGTCGATGGTGGCCGGGGTGGGTTTGGCGGGTGGGCTGCTGCTGGCTGCAGCGTGGTTGGAGCGCCACCTGGCCTCGTTTCGGTTCGTGACGCGGCGGACCGAGTGGGCCCTTCGGCGCTTGGCGCCATCCAGGGGTACGGCGATGGCGCTGACGTTGGTGACTTCGCTGGGTGAGGAGATCCTGTTTCGTGGCGTGTTGCTGCACGCGTTTGGCCTGGTCCCGCAGGCGATCGTGTTCGGGCTTTTGCACCCGGCAGGACGGCGGGGCTGGAGTTACCCCGTGTTCACGGCCGTGTCGGGCTTAGCGCTGGGTGCGTTGGTGAATTGGACCGGTCGGCTTGCGCCTGCGGTGCTGGCGCACGTGGTGGTGAATGGCGTGGGTTTCGCGGCGGCGCGTCAGGGGCCGCGTTCGCGAACGATGTGAGTCGAGCCGTGGGGGGACCTGGTGACCGTGCGGTGGGAAGGACCGTCGGCCGCGGCAACCGGAGATTCTAGGGGTGAGGCATCATGCGGCGCGCTGCGTCGCGGAGGGTGTCTTCGTCCCGGACGAGGGCGAAGCGGATCCATCCCTCGCCACTCGGTCCAAACCCAATGCCGGGGGCGACGGCAACGCCGGTCTCGCGAACGAGGCGGGTGGCGTAGGCAACGGAGTCGGTCTCCCCTCCTGGAATGCGGGTCCAGACGTACATGCTCGCCGCGGGTTGGTCGGTGGGGATGCCGACCTCGTTGAGGGTCGTGACGAGGGCGTCGCGGCGTTTGCGGTACACCTCGGCGTCGGCGCGGAGTCGCTCACGGGGCTCGCTGAGGGCGGCGACCGCGCCGCGTTGAATGCCGCTCCAGACGTTGAAGTCGACGGCGCTCTTGACCTTGGCGAGTGCACGGAGGGCGTCGGCGTTGCCGAGCGCGTAGCCGACGCGGAATCCGGCCATGTGGAAGGACTTGCTGAAGGTGTAGAGCTCGACGACGCGGTCTCGTCCGCCGGGGGCGGCGAGGGCCGAGGGGGCGTCGTCGTCACCGAAGACGAGGTCGACGTAGGGGAAATCGTGAATGACGAGGAGATCGTGTCGTTCTGCGAACGCGACGGCTTCGGCGAAGAAGGTGGGTGTGGCGGTGGCGGCGGTGGGGTTGCTCGGGTAACTGAGGACGAGCACCTTGGCGCGCTTCAGGGCCGCTGGGTCGATGGCGTCGAGGTCGGGCAGGAACGCATTCTCGGGGGTGAGGGGCAGGGGGACGCGTTCGAGTCCGGCGAGGGCGACCGCGCCGAACCAACTGGGGTACCCGGGTTCGGGCAGGAGGATGGCGTCTCCTGGATCGGTGACGGCGAGGAGGAGGTTGGCGAAGCCTTCCTGCCCACCAATGAGGGGGAGCGCTTCGCGTTCAGGGTCGAGTTGGATTCCGTAGCGTCGTTCGTACCAGGCGACGGCGGCATCGCGGAGAGGTTTCGTGCCGGCGTGGAGGCAGTAGCCGTGGCTGGTGGGGTCGTGCACGGCGTCGCGGATGGCGTCGAGCGCGACTTGGGGTGGGGTGAGGTCGGTGGAGCCGATGGAGAGGTCGATGACGTCGATGCCTGCGTTGCGTGCATCCCGCTTCGCGGCGTCCATGAGGGCAAAGACGGAGTCGGGCATGGCGCGGACGCGTTGCGAGGCGAATCGGTCGGTGCTCACGTGGGGGATGCTACCGCGCGGTGGTGCCGAGGAGCGTATGAATCGCGTCGTCGTCGAGGCGGCGGGCTTCGCAGCTGCGACGGTCCCGGCAGGCGGTGAGGTACCGGTAGCGTCGTCCGGCACTGCCGGGGAGTTCGGCGCGATAGAGGCCGAGGTAGCGGCGGGTGCCCGTGCGTTGGCACAGGTCGCAGCACAGTTCACCGGTGGGGTTGCCGTGGGGGGTGACGACGGTGAGACGTGCAGCTTCCTCACCTTCGCGGTCGCGGACGACGATCACGCCATCGCCGGCGTCCTCGAGGTGGTACGCGAGGTCGTGGGGGACGAGGCGTTCGTGGGTGGCGGGGAAGTACTCGAGGACGATGTCTCGGTCGGTCCAGGCGGCACCTTGGGAGCCGGCTGGATCACCGTGGGGATCGGGCTGCGCATCGTGGTGCGCGTCGTCGGGGGGAGGACCGCTCACGGGATGCTTAGAGGGCGGGGTTGGGTCGCGCCATTCGGCCGACCGCGCCTCCGAGGAGGAGGGCGGCAGCGATGAGAGCGCCGTACGGCAGGATGCCTGGGAGTCCGGCGCGGATGGCGATGCCGACGAAGGCCCAGACGAGCACGAGGGCGAAGGCGGCGTCGCCACGCACTTGCAGCATGCGGAGCCCGATGAGGGTGGCGACGGCGATGACGATCAGTGCCCAGGTTTCGGCTTGGAGGGGTGCGCCGCGCCAGTCGAGCGCCCAGCCGGACACGGCGATGTTGGCGATCGTGGCGACGCTGGCCCAACCCAGGTAGATGCCGAAGGGAACGCGGGCGGCCCAGCGAATGCCGGGACCGTTGGGTCCACCGCGCAGGCGTTCGTAGGCAACCATGAGGACGAGGAGGAGGCCGACGAGGGGGAGGGTGGAGAGCACGACGCGTTCGGCGTGCCAGAGCACGAGCCAGGCGATGTTGAAGGCGCCGGCGTACACGATCCAGGGAGCTGCACTGCGGAGGCGCTCGTCGTTGGCTTGGGCGGGGCGTGCTTGCCAGACGCCGTAGATGGTGAGGCCGAGGTAGATCACGCCCCAAATGGCGAAGACGTACCCGGCGGGGGTGAAGGGTGTGGGGTACGCGTCGGAAATGTCGGCGGTGAGGCGGCCCATGAGCGGGAGGGTGTTGGCCAGCGCGTTGAGGGCAATCGTGGTGAGGATGCTGACGAGGACGAGCGATTGCCGCCAGCGGTCACCCGCGGTGACGGTGTAGGTGGGTCGTGGTTCTTCCTCTTCCGCCGTGTCCCACGCATCTTCTTCGTCCGGCGTTACGCCGGCGTCGGTGGCCTCCTGGCCTTCGCTCGACGCTTCGGCGGGTTCCATCGGCGTGGCGTCGTTCGGGCTGGTCATGCTCGCTTCGACGGGCGCAGGGGCATCTTCGGTCGGCGTCGCGTCGCCCTGGGGCGCTTCGGGCTCGAGCGTGTTCCCGTCCTTCAATTCATCTTTCGAGGGGTCGTCGCGGTGCGGGTCGCTCACGCTTCGCCTCCAGGAATCTGGTGAAGGAGGTGCACCATCTCGAGCGCGGCATGCGCTGCGTCGGCACCCTTGTTGCCTGCCTTGCCGCCGGCGCGTTCCAGCGCTTGCTCGGTCGTTTCGGTGGTCAGCACGCCAAAGGCGACAGGAAGGTCATGGTCGAGCGCGATGCGCTCGACGCCGGAGGCGACCATGCTGCACACGTAGTCGTAGTGGTCGGTGGCGCCTCGGATGACGGCGCCCAGCGTCACGATGGCGTCGACGGCACCGTTCTTGGCGAGGCGGGCGGCAGCGACGGGAATTTCGACGGCACCGGGGACGGAAACGACGGTCAGGTCCTCGTCGTCGACGCCGGCACGGCGGAGCGCATCGACGGCGCCGGCAAGGAGTCGATCGGTGACGAGGTCGTTGAAGCGACTGACGACGATCCCCACGCGCACGCCGTTACCGAGGGTTCGTCCTTCGAGAAGTTCCATGCTGACCTCCCGGCGCCTAGCGGCCGATGACGTCGAGGACGTCGAGTTTCACGTCGTCGAGCGTGGCGGTCACGGCGTACTCGGGTCCGCTTTCTGGGAACCGGACGGAGAAGAGGTTCCAGCCGGCTTCGAGCGCGAGGTCGACGCCGCTGGCCTGCATGGTGGCGTCCTTGTCGACGTAGATGAGTGAGAAGAAGCCGATGGGGCGCTCGAGTTGCGAGAGGGCCAGGAAGACAGGATCGCGCGCGGGTTGGCGCGTCCACACGCCGTCCTCGTCGGCATCGATGTACATCGCGACGACGCCTTGGGCGTAGCGAACGTCTTGCGGGTCGACGATGTACTCGTTCTGAAGGCCGGGCAGCAGCACGGCACCGCTCCGGAAGGGCCGCAGCAGTTCGCTGGGCACTTCACCAATCTCGAGTTCGAAGCTGCCGGCGAGCGGCACGACGCTGTTCACTTCGAGGCTCCACGCTTCGTTGGCGTCGAGGACTTGCACGCCGAGGCGGGTGCCTTCGGGGATGGCTTCTTCGCTCGTGATGACTCCGGCGAGGGTGACGGAGCGTTGCGCCAGGCCGAAACCGAGCAGCAGGGCGAGCACGAGGATCGTGGGCATTCGTCGCATGGAGACTCTCCCAACGTTGGCGTGCAGGTGCGTCATGGGTATATCACGACGCGACCTGGGATTGCGGGTGGTGGTCACCCGCGCAACAGCGTCAATCAGCGTACCCGGCTGGGTGGGTTTCGTGCCACTCCCAAGCCGACGTGACGATGTCATGGAGGTCGCTGTGGCGGGGTGTGATGCCGAACGTGGCGTGGAGTTTGGAGGGATCGGCGACGAGGCGGGGCGGGTCGCCCGCCCGGCGGGGGGCGAGGGTGGCGGGGATGCGGTGGCCGGTGACTTCGCGGCAGGTGTCGATGACCTCGCGCACGCTGTAACCCCGTCCGGTACCCACGTTGTAGGCAGCACCCTTGCCGGGTTCGGTGGCTTCGAGGGCTACCACGTGAGCTTCGGCGAGGTCGAGAACGTGGATGTAGTCGCGGATGGCGGTGCCGTCGGGCGTGTCGTAGTCACTGCCGAAGATGGCGATGTCGTCGCGTTGGCCGAGTGCGACCTGGAGGACGAGGGGGATGAGGTGCGATTCGGGCCTGTGATCCTCACCGCGGTGGGGTGTCCCGCCGGCGGCATTGAAGTAGCGAAGCGCGGTCCAGCCGAGGTTGGCGGTGCGGCCGAGCCAGTCGAGGGTGCGTTCGATGAGGTACTTCGATTCGCCATAGACGCTTTCGGGCTTCAGGGGGTCGTCCTCGCGGATGGGAACCTCGTCGGGGGTGCCGTACAGGGCGGCGGTGGAGCTGAGGAGGAAGCGGTCGACGCCGTGGTGAAGCGCGACGTCGAGGAGGGTGAGGGTGCCGGCGGTGTTGTTGCTGAAGTAGAGGGTGGGGTCTTGCATGGATTCGCCCACGAGGCTCGAGGCGGCGAAGTGGACGATGGCGTCGATGGCGTGCGCGTCGAGGGTGCTTGCGACCGTTTCCCGGTCGGCGATGTCGGCTTGGATGAAGGTGGCGCCGTCGGGGACGGCGGCTCGGTGGCCGGTTCGTAGGTCGTCGAGGATGACGACGTCGTGGCCGCGCGTGAGGAGGGCGTCGCTGGTGATGCTGCCGATGTACCCGGCGCCGCCGGTGACGAGGATGCGCATGGAACACAGTGTAGCGGGCTTCGGGAATCGTGAGCGTGAGCGTGCCCGTCCGGGTAGGATGACGGTCATTCCATCGGAGGGTGACGTTTTCATGGCTGACGCGACGGCTCGACCCGGCATCGATGCGGGGATGATTTGGTTCAACGGACGGCTCGTGCCTCAGGAGGAGGCGACCGTCTCCGTCTTGACGCACGCGATGCACTACGGGACGAGCGTGTTCGAGGGGATTCGTGCGTACCCGACCGAGCGGGGTGCAGCCATCTTCCGGCTGCCGGAGCACAATCGTCGCTTGCAGGACTCGGCGAAGATTCTCGGCATGCGTTCGGGCATCCCGTCGCTCGAGGAGATGCACGAGGCGATCGTGGCGACGGTGAAGGCGAACGAGCGCACCGCGTGTTACATCCGGCCGTTGCTGTGGTTCGGTCCCGAAGCGCTGGGCATCAATCCCGGTGGGAATAGCGTGCAGTTCATGGTCGCCACCTGGCCATGGGGGACGTACCTGGGTGAGGATGCCGTGCGGAAGGGTGCACGCTTGATCACGAGCAGTTGGCGTCGGAGCCCTGCGGACGTGATGCCGACGAAGGCGAAGGCGGGCGGGAACTACGTGAACAGCGTCCTTGCGAATCAGGAGGCGCGCGACCTTGGGTACGACGAGGCGTTGCTGCTCGACGAGTCCGGGTTCGTGGCGGAGGGCGCGGGCGAGAACATCTTCATCGTTCGGGACGGTGTGCTCTATCCAATCTCGCACTCGGTGAACCTGCGGGGCATCACGCGTGATTCGGTGGTTCGGATTGCCGAGGCGCATGGGGTGACGGTGCGGGAGACGATGGCGACGCGCGATGAGCTTTACACCGCGGACGAGGTGTTCATGGTGGGCAGCGCGGCGGAGGTCACGCCGATTGCGGAGATCGATCGTCGTCCCATTGGGGCGGGGGAAGCGGGACCGTTTGCCCTGCAGATGCGCGCGTGGTATCTCGACGTGGTGCATGGGCGGGATGAGCGGTTCCATGACTGGTTGACGTTCGTCGAGTGATCGACGGGGCACCGCGCGCCTTCGGGCGTCGAGCGGGCTTGGACGGAGCTGTCCGACGCGGCCGATCGTGCGCGGGCGCGCATGTCTGGCTGAAGTCCTCCCCACCCCCCTTCTGCAACGGCCGCGGGTGTCGCCCGCGGCCGTTTGCCTGTGCGCAGGCCTCCGGGCCGCGTGTCGCGTTGACAGGCTAAATGCCATTGCAGAACGATGTTTCCGGCACGCCCCACCGCAGCGGGCGCTTCCGGAGGAGATCGTCATGACAATCCACATCGCCCTGCCGCGCCGCATCGTGGCCGCCGCGCTTTGCGCCTCTGCGCTCGCCCCTCC
>CAJXWR010000009.1 GCA_913062675.1 uncultured Trueperaceae bacterium | reverse complement strand
TTCACCAACCCCTGATCGGTCAACTTGAGCGAGGGGATCACCTCGAGCCCGAGGAACGACAACGCCATGAACGGCGATGGCAACGTGACCCCCAACGCCTCGGCAGCCCGATCGAGCGCATCGAGCGTGGACGCCACCTCCACGAGTGGCGCGTCGGTCAACAAACCGGCGAGCGGCAACGGCAACTCCGCCACGACCCGGCCATCGTCCACGGCCACCATCCCGCCCCCAAGTTCGGCGAGGCGACGGTACGCCACGACAATGGCGTCCAAGTCCGCACCGACCGCCATGAGGTTGTGATGGTCGTGCCCCACGCTGCTCGCGAGTGCACCGTGCGTGAGACCGAACCCCTGCACGTACGCCGCGGCGACCTCGCCGTGATGCCCGTGCCGCTCGAGGCAGGTGAGCATGGCGAGATCGCGCTCCGCGTCGGTGGTCAAGCGACCCGCCACGACGGTGGGGACGGCCTCCCGCGCTTCGGTCCACAGGCTCGCCGGTTGCACCCCCACGACGGGAACCGCCTGGTGGACGTCCTCCCCCTCGCGCCACTCGACGGCCGCGTGAAGCCGCGCCTCGAGGTCGCCGGGTACGCGGACCGAATCCTGCAAACCCGCGACCCCCGACCCCGCCTCCGCGCCCAGCACGGCCTCCCGGCCCGCTGGCGTGAGCGCACCGTCCACGGCCACCTGCAGGCCCGCCTTCCACACGCGCCGCGCCGTGAGGCTCCCCACGTCGTTGCCCCACCACACCAGGTCGGCCATCGAGCCGGGCGTCACCGCACCCCGCCGCGGAAGACGGAAATGGCGGGCGACGTTCCACGTGGCTGCCACGAGCGCGGCCAGCGGGTCGGCGCCCGCCGCCACCGCCGTCCGCACCGCATGGTCCACGCCCCCCAAGCGGAGCAGGTCGTGCGGCAACTGATCGTCGGTGCAGAACCCGAGCCGCTCGGCGTGCGCCACCTCGAGCAGCGGCGCGAGCGCCTCCACGTCCTTCGCCACCGAGCCCTCACGCAGGAACACGAACATGCCGGCCCGCATCTTCTCGAGACCCTCCTCGAACCGGGTCGCCTCGTGGTCGCTCTGCACCCCCACCGCCGCGTACGCCTGCAACGCCGCGCCCGTCATGCCCGGCGCGTGCCCCTCGATGGTTCCCCCACCCAACTCCCCCGCCAGCGCCTTCGCGATTGGCTCCTGCACGCCCGCAAGCACGTCCGGGAAACTCATCAACTCCGCGAGACCCACCACGCCCGACTCGCCGAGCAGCGCATCCACGTCCGCCGCGTCGAGCCGCGCGCCCGACGTCTCCATCTCGGTGGCCGGCACGCACGACGGCACCGTCGCGAACACGTCGAACGGCACGCCCGCCGCCCGTCCAAGCAGCCAACGCACCCCCTCCACGCCCGCCACGTTCGCCACCTCGTGCGGGTCGCACACCACGCCCGTCACCCCCCGCGGCAGAACCGCCTCGGCGTACCGGGCGGGCGTCACGAGCGACGATTCGAGGTGCATGTGTCCGTCAATCAGGCCGGGGGTGAGGAGACCGCCATCGAGCGTCACGACCTCGCTCGCCTCGGGGGCATCCGACGCTCCGGGCGGCAGCACCGCAGCGATCCAACGCGCCCACACCCACACGTCGGCGGGTCGCGCCTCGCGGGTGAACGGGTCGAGCACATGCGCACCGCGCAGCACCACGTCGGCCGGCGCCCGCCCCATCGCCACGTCCACCAGCGTTCGTCGTTGCTCCAGCGTTGGCATCGAAACGTCGTGCCGGTTCATGCCCCACCCTAGCGTGCCGCCCGGGTGTCGAACACCCGGGCGGCCATCGATTACGCGAAGGGGGAGAACTTACTGCGGTTCGTTGTCCCAGGGGCCCACGACGCCCGGAACGGCAAACTCCATGCTCACGAGGTCACCAATCGTCGGGAGGTACCCGTCCGCGTAGACCTCCTTGCCGTTGCGATCGACCAGCGGACCGAGGAACGGATCGAAGTTTTCGCGGCTTTCCGTCATCTGCGCGAGGCGACGCATCACGAGGTCGTAGGCGTTGATTTCACCGAACTCGGGGTGGTCGATGACGACCGCCTCGAGATCATCGATGTACGCCTCCGCCACCGGCACGCCCGGCTCGGCGCCCAGCTCGACCGCCTCCTCCTCGAGGAGCCAGAAGTAATCGACGTCCTCCAGGTTCGAGTTCGTGTACGTGCCATCGAGCACGCCCTGGATGAAGTCGATGTAGATCGTCTCCCAGTTCACGAGCTGACCCGACACGACGTAGCCAGGCGCGAACTCGACCATGCTGGCGTAGTGCGAGAAGCCCGGGGATTCACGCTGCGCAGCCACCTGAATGACCGTCGGCGTGTCCTCCGTGAAGGCGATGACGTCCGACCCGGCCGCGAGCAGCGCCTCGGTGGCCTCCGTCGCGCCCGCCGGGTCGTACCAGTTGTAGAGCCAACGCACGTTCACTTCAGCATCGGGGTTGATCTCCCGCGCGCCGAGCGTGAAGGCGTTGATGTGGCGCTTCACCTCCGCAATCGGGAACGCGCCGACGTACCCGAGCGAACCGCTCTCCGAAAGCGCAGCGGCGATCAGGCCGTTGAGGTAGTACACCTGGTAGAAGTCGGCCATGTACGTGAACACGTTGGGTGAGCGGAGGTAGCCCGTCCCCCAGCCGAAGATCACGTCGGGATAGCGTTGCGCGGCGGCGAGGATGCCATCGCCGAACCCGAAGCTCGTGCCGAGAATCACGTCCGCGCCGTCGGCGACGAGTTGATCGATGAACGGCTCGACCTCCGGCTCGGGCACGTCCTCGACGAAGATCGTCTCGATCTGATCGCCGAAATGTTCCTGCGTGGCCTGACGACCCAGATCGTGCGCGTAACTGAAGCCGTAGTCGCCAACGGGACCGACGTAGATGAAGGCGACCTTGAGGGGATCCTGCGCAGCGGCGAACGTTAGGGCTGCAGCGGCGAGGATGAGGGCGAGGATGCGTCGCATGGGGCGTACCTCCGAGGATTGGGGGGCGTGAATCACGCGCTTGAGTGAACGAACGATCGTGAGTGAACGAGAAACGGAAGGTCGACGGGCGGACGTGCCACGGTCGCAAACGAGCGACGAGAGGCCAAGCTGGGAAGGCTCACCGTTCACCCCGGGAATAGGGTTCACCGAGCGCTTCGGGGGCACCGAATGCGCCGGCGCCCTTGCGCAGGGCAATGACGGTGAGGGCGAGAATCGTGAAGAGGTAGGGCATCATCGTGAGGAGTTGCGGCGCGAAGTACGCCTGCAAGCTGAAACTCAGGGTGAAGAAGGTACCGAACAGCAAGGCGGCGAAGATGGCGCGAAGCGGATCCCACAGCGCGAAGATGGCGAGAGCCAGCGCGATCCAGCCCAACCCGTTCGTCATGCCCTGACCCCACGAGGGTCGGTACGCCAGCGAGAGGAAACCGCCCGCGACGCCCGCCATGACGCCACCAAAGATGACGGTCCAGATGCGAACGGTAAGGACGCGAACGCCGGCAGCGTCGGCAGCCGCGGGGTTCTCCCCAACCGTGCGAATCGTGAGACCCAGGCGCGTGTGGTGCAAGACGAACCAGAGTGCGATGGCGGCGAGGAGGCCCAACCAACTCAACGCGTACTGGCCCTGGAAGAGTGCCGGGCCGAGCACGGGAATCGATTGAAGGATCGGCACGTCGACGAACTCCATTGGGTTGGTGAGCGGTCGCCCCACCCAACTGCGTCCAATCAAGCCGGAGAGGCCCAAACCGAAGATCGTGAGGGCGAGTCCCGAGACGTACTGGTTCGCGCGGAGGAGCACCGAGAAGAACGCGTGCAGTGCCGCCGTGAGGCCACCCGCCGCCATGGCGGCGAGGAGGCCGAGCCAGGGATCACCGGTGGTTTGCGCAACCACGAAACCGGCGAGGGCGCCGAGGATCATCATGCCCTCCACCCCGAGGTTCACGACGCCTGCGCGCTCGACGACGATTTCCCCCAAGGCTGCCCACAGCAGCGGCGTGCTGAAGGCGAGTGCGCGCGCGAGGGTGGTGACGACGAGATCGAGTTCCATTCAGGCCACCTCACCCGCGGTCGGCGGTTGGGTCTTGCGTACGCGAACGAGCTTGTAGCGAAGCAGGGGTTCCGCCCCGATGACCGAGAGCAGGACGAGCCCTTGCGTCACGCCGGTGATCTGGCTGGGGAGCCGAAGCGCGACCTGCATGACGTCGCCGCTCGCCGCCACCCACCCGAGGAACAGGGCGGTGACGAGCGCAGCAAGCGGATTGCGGCGGGCGAGGAGCGCCACGATGATGGCGGTGTAGCCGTACCCGATGGAGAGACTGCCGGGGTCGACGAGTCGGCGGTGAATGCCGGCCACCTCCCCCACGCCGGCAAGCCCGGCCGCGCCGGCGGACACGAGCACGAGGATCAAGGTGGTTCGAAAGAAATCCACGCCGGCGTAGCGCGCCGCTTCGGGGCTCTCGCCCATCATGCGGACCTCGAAACCGAAGCGGGTGCGGGCGAGCAACCAGGTGACGAGGAGCGCGGCGAGGATGGCGAGGAGCAGCGTGGGCCAATGGAGGCGGGTGGCGCCGAGGGTGGGGATGAAGGCGGCGGGGTCGAACATGTCGCTGTAGGCGAAGCCGGCCATGCTGCGGCCCTTCCAGGGCCCGTTGATGAGCCACCGAACGATGTAGATGGCCACGTAGTTGAGCATGAGGGTGGTGATGATCTCGTTGACGCCGAGTCGCACCTTGAGCAGGGCGGGTCCGAGTCCCCACGCTGCACCGGCAAGGAATCCCGCGATGAACATCGTGGGCAGGAGCAGGGTTGCAGGCAGGCCGCTGAAGAGCGCTACGCCGGCTGCCGCCACGGCGCCGATGAGGAGCTGCCCTTCCGCTCCGATGTTCCAGAAGCGTGCACGGAAGGCGAGGGTGAGGCCCACGCCGGCGAGCATGAGGGGAATCGAGCGTCTCACGACCTCGCTCAAGCCGCGTGCATCGAGGATGGTGCGTTCGACGATCGTGACGAAAGCGGGGATCGGCGCGACGCCGAAGAAGGCGAAGAGGATGCCGGTGAGGATCATGGCGAAGGCGACCGCACCGAGCGAGACGCCCCACACGAGGGCGGCGGTGGGTTCACCGCGGGGTTCCCACTTCCAGGTCATGCGCTGACCTCGTTCACGCCGTCGTGAGGATCGATGCGGGCCGAGGTGAGGCTTCCACCCTGCGTCTCGAGGGGGGAGCGGTCGCCCGCCATGAGCAGGCCGATGGCTTCACGGCTCGCGCCGCGCGCATCGACCACGCCGGTGACCTCGCCGCGGAAGAGGACGAGGATGCGGTCGGTGAGGTCGAGGAGCTCGTCGAGGTCCTCGCTGACGAGGAGGACGGCGGCGCCTCGATCGCGCTGCTCGCGGAGGAGCGCATGCGTGAGTTCGGTGGCGGCCACGTCGAGACCGTAGGTGGGGTGGGAGGCGACGACGAGACCGGGCTTGCCGCCGAGCTCGCGCGCGAGGATGACCTTCTGTACGTTTCCGCCGGAGAGTTGGCGGGTGACGGTGTCCTTGCTCGAGGTGGCGATGGCGTAATCGCGGATGGCGCCGTCGGCGTGTTCCCCCACGGCGCGCCAGTCGAGGAGTCTTCCCTTGGAGAAGGGGGCTTCGCGGTGGCGGCGCATGACGAGGTTCTCGGCGACGCGCATGGCGCCCACGACGCCCATGTCGTTGCGGTCCTCGGGGATGTGCACCACGCCGCGGGCGAACAGGTCGCGGACCGAGGCGCCGGCCACGTTCACGTCGTCGAGGTGCACGCTTCCGCTCGAGGGGGCGTGCAGGCCGGTCAACACCTGCGTGAGTTCGGCCTGGCCGTTGCCGGCCACGCCGGCGACGCCGACGATCTCGCCGCCGCGCACGTGGAAGGTGACGTTCTTGAGGCGGGCTTCGCCCGTGTCGGCATGGACACTAAGGTCGTGGACGGCGAGGCGGACGGGTCCGGGCTCGCGGCTGGCTTCACTGCGGCCGCGGGCGACTTCGCGTCCCACCATGAGGGTGGCGAGCTTGGCTGCGGTCGTGTCGGCGGCAGCTTCGTCAGCGACGACGCGGCCCCCACGCAGGACGGTGATGCGGTCGGCGATGGCGAGGACCTCGTCGAGCTTGTGACTAATGAAGATGACGCCCTTGCCGTCGGCCTTCATGCGTTCGAGGACGGCGAAGAGGCGGTGGGCCTCCTGGGGGGTGAGGACGCTGGTGGGCTCGTCGAGAATGAGGAGTTCCGCGCCTTGCAGGAGCGCCTTGAGGATCTCGACGCGTTGCTGCTCACCGGGACTGAGCCGCGAGACGCGGGCCGTGAGATCGACCTCGAACCCGTAGCGTTCGGTGAGTTCCTTCACGGGTCGTGCGAGCGCGCGGGTGGGGAAGAGTGCGGGGGTGCCGGGTAGGGCGAGGGCGAGGTTCTCGGCGACGGTGTGCCGGCGCGCGAGGTGGAAGTGCTGGGCGACGAGCCCGATTCCGGCGGCCTTGGCGTCGCGTGGGGAGCGGAAGCGGGTGGGTTGACCGTGCAAGAGAATGGCGCCCTCGTCGGGCGCCTGGAGTCCGTAGAGCATGTGGACGAGCGTGGTCTTGCCCGCCCCGTTCTCCCCGAGGAGGGCGCGAACCTGTCCGCGTGCGACGGTGAGGTCGACCGCGTCGTTCGCCACGACGTTGGGGAAGCGTTTCGTGACGCCGCGCATCTCCAGGAGGGGGGGTTGGGGCTCGGGTCCCGAGGAGGGCGTCACTGGCTCAGTTTACGTTGCCGGTTTCCTTCACGCAAGTATGACGTCCGAGCGGTTTTCGCTCCGACGGGGCGGCTTTCTCCTCGTAAGTTTGCAGAGCGTACGTCAGCAGCGCGTCAGGTGTCAACGACGCGCTGCACGGGTGACGGATTGGGTGGCGTTACTTGCCGAGGGGGCTTTCGCCGCTGGACTCGTGGGGCAGGTAGTAGGGGTTCTCGCCGGCTGCGTGATCGGTGGTGTCGGAGACCTGAACGATTTCGGGCACCTGTTCCTTGATCATGCGTTCGACGCCGTGCTTGAGGGTCACGTCGGCCGCGCCGCAGCCTTGGCAGCCGCCCCCGAACTCGATGATGGCGACGCCATTCTCGACGCTCTTGAGGCTGACGTTGCCGCCGTGCCCGGCGACGCCGGGGTTGACCATGGTGTCGAGGACGTCCTGGACGCGTTGGGCGATGGGGTCGTCCCAGCTGGGGCTTTCGAAGTAGACGCGGAAGCCGGATTGCATGACGTCGTCGACGAAGTCGACGCTGGCGCCTTGGAGGTGTTGGACGCTGAGCGGGTCGAGGAGCACGTCGAAGCCGCCGGCGTCGAAGGCGGTGTCGCTCTCGTCGCGGTCATCGTCCTTGACGAGCCAGAGTTTGGGGTCGGCGCGCGTGCCGGCGACGCGGAGGGCGGTGACGCCTTGGGCGCGTTGACCTTCGAGGAACTGCAGAACGCGGCGTTTCGCGTTGTCGGTGAAGTTGAGCATGGGTCCGAGTATAGGCGCTGGGGGACGCGTGCGCCATGGCCGCGGTTACGGCGCCGTTGGTGTGGTGGTGGCCGTGACGTCCTCGAGCCAGCGGGTGAAGGTGGACCAGGCTTCGGCGGGTGGGCCCCCTTCGGCGATCTCTTCGACGCTGCCGACGAAGGCGTGGCCGACGCCGGGCCAGCTGTAGAGCTCGTGGGGAACGTCGGTTTCCTGGAGGGCGCGTTCGAAGGCGAGGACCTCGTCCATGGGGATTTGGGCGTCTTCCTCGCCGAAGATGCCGAGGAGGGGTCCGGGGAGGGTTTCGAGGCGGTCGGGTTCGGTGATGAGGGTGCCGTAGAACACGCCGGTGCCGGCGAGGCGGGGGTCGGAGAGGCTGTAGCGGAGGGCGGCGCCTCCGCCGTAGCAGAAGCCCATGACGACGATGCGGTCTGGATCGATGGTGGGGTCGGCGGCGAGGGCGTCGACGACGCTGCGAAGGTCGGCGTCGATGGATTCGGCGGGGGTGGAGATGACGTTCCAGATGGCGGAGGGAACCCAGTTGACGCTGGTGCCGCGGAAGGTGTCGGGGGCGACGACGACGTAGCCGAGGTCGGCGAGGGCGTCGGCCTTGCCGGCGATGTCGCTGCGGAGGCCCCAGAACTCGTGGATCATCACGACGGCGGGGTGGGGGCCTTCGCCGTCGGGGTCGGCGCGGTAGGCGGCGACGGGGTGTGCGTCGGCTTGGCTGGCGGGGAAGGTGACGTTGGTGACTGCGTCGACGCGGCCGGCGGTGATGGCGCGGTCGAAGGGGACGCTGAGGACGAGGCCGAGCGCGAGGACGAGGAGCGTGACGAGGAGGATCGTGGCGACGCGGCGGAGGGTGCGCATGGCGTGACGATAGCGAATGCGAGCGCGCCGCCCCGTGGGGCGGCGCGCATTTCGCGGGGAGGTCTTGGCGTGCTTACAGCACTTGCATGACGTAATGGTCGGTGGCGCGTTCGAGGCCTTCGGGGTCGGCGACGTACACGCCGCGCGTTCCGGAGAGGGCGCCTTCGCTGCGGAGTTCACCGAGGATGCGGGTGATGGTGACGCGGCTGCTGCCGGTCAGGTCGGCGAGGTCCTCGTGGGTGAGGGCGAGCGGGAGCTTGACGCCGTGTTCGCTCTCGTCGCTGGGTTGCCCGAACTGTTGGGCGAGGCGGAGGAAGGCGCGGGTGACGCGGGCGCCGACGGGCATTTCGGCCTCGTCGATCATCTCGCGGCTGCGGCGCAGTTGCCGGGCCATGCTCTGCATCACGTAGTCGCGCAGCTTGCGGTCGTTCATGGCTTGCTGCGGGTCGATGGGGGTGAGGCAGGAGTCGTGGACGGCGACGACGGTTTCGGCGTGGCGACCGCCGTCGAGGGAGGCGAGGCCGAGGACGTCTCCGGGGCCGTAGAGGTCGGCGATGCGGTCGCGACCGAGGCTGGTGGGGACGACGGCTTTGAGCACACCGTAGTTGACGACGTAGAGGCTGGATGCCTCGCGGCCGGCTTCGTAGAGCGTGCTGCCGGGTTCGAGCGTGCGGGTCGGAAGAGCCAGCGTGCTGGGCACGATGTCGGATACGTCGCAACGCTCGGGCGAGCGGATGGTCTCGAAGGTGTCGAGCATGGAGCACCTCACTTCTCCGGACGGGGTCCGGACCTGGGTGATGCGCGGTGCGGGGTCGGGTGCGAGCGATCGCTCGCGTGGGGACGGTGCCCGGGCCCCACCGCGTTCACTACGAAAAGTATAGCGCGCAGGTGGGGTATCTGTCTAGCCCCGTTTTCGCGTGCTGGTGGGGATTTCTCACGATTTTCACATTCTTTTTCGGTGGCCCATTTCTCGGAATCGTTCCGAATGCCGTCCCAGACGGCGCTTTTCGTGCTTCACGTGAAGGCATTCACGTACTCATCGAACTGTCCTAATTGAGCGGAGAACGCTTGACGTGAGCCGCGCGAATACCTTACCATTTGAGGTAATGCAACGGCCTCTTTCGCCCACCCAACAAAAGGTGTACGACCGCCTCCGTCGTCACGTGGCCCGTACGGGTGCCACGCCCGACCTTGCCGAGTTCGCGCGTGATCTCGACGTGCACTACGTCAGCCTGAAGCAGCACCTGGAAGCGCTCGCGACGAAAGGCTGGATCGTCTTCGAGAGTCGCGGTCGTGGCCGCTCACCGCACCTCGAGCTCCCCGCCGCCGCCACCGGGGTTCCCATCCTCGGCTCGATTCCCGCCGGACCGCTCTCCGAAGCGGTCGCCGACGCCGAGGCGTACCTTCCAATCCCGGGCATGCAGGACCGTGGCTTCGCGCTGCGCGTCCGCGGGGACAGCATGGCCGACCTGATCCAGGATGGCGACGTCGTCCTCCTCGAGAAGCGACCCACCGAGCGTTCGGGCGAGATCTGCGCCGTGCGCGTCGGCGAGGAGGACGTGACGCTCAAGTACCTCGACCGGCTCGACGGTCATGAATGGGCGCTGCGGCCCCACAACCCCGACTACGAAACGATGGTCTACCCCGCGTCCGCCATCGAGGTGGAGGGCGTATATCGCGGGCTGCTCCGCGGTCCCGTCGCCGACGCGCTTGCCATCGACGGCTGAACTCAGCTGCCTGCCACCCCCCAACAGCGTCAGCACAGGCTGCGCATCAAGGATAGGTAGGGAGTTCTGGGCTACGCTGCTCCCAGTGGCGCGATGGCGCTGGGACGATTGACGGCGTGCGCCCCTCCACCTCTGCAATGTGCGCCACGAGCCGCTTACGCAGATCGGTCACCACACCCTCAAAGGCATCCATCCCAGCGAGGTTCTCAAGCTCGTACGGGTCCGCCGCGAGATCGTAGAGAAACCTCTCCTCATATCGATCGGCACCAAGATCACCAGTGGGATCGGCGTCAGGGGCCTCAATCGCGTATTTCCAGCGTCGCGTCCGGAGCGCTCGCCCAACGATATCCTCGCTGATTTGGACGAACACCTCATCCTCATCACAACCTTCTCGCGCACGTAGCTCAGGATCGAGTAGCGACGTTCCGCGAATACCTGCGGGCGCATCTATGCCCGCCACGTCAAGCAGGGTGGCGGTAAGGTCGGGGATGCCGACCAGTGTCTGAATTCGGCCACCACCATCGAAACGAGGTCCGACCAGCGCTGTCGGTACCCGAATCGATGCCTCGTGACAGGAGCGCTTATACTCGGCATTCCGCGTCTTGAAGTGGTTGCCATGGTCCGATGTGAACATCAGCACCGTGTCGCGAGCGAGATCTAGACTTTCCAACGCATCGCGCACCCGCCCAAGCGCCTCATCGAGGCGCTTCACCATTCCGTAGTAGCCCGGTAAATGTCTTGGTGCACTACCAACAAGCGCTTCGAGGTCGGGTGGGCGCCAGGCGTCAGCGTATCGCTCGGCGTAGCCCCGTGGTGCTGGATAGTCGTCGCGGTGGTTCTGGTGATGCGGCTCGAGGAACGACAGAAACAAGAAGAACGGCTTCTCGCGCGGTTCTGCAAGAAATCGAATTGCCTCATCAGCTAGGGCGTCAACGCGGTACCCAGGTAACCGGCGTACCTGCCCATCCTCATCGAACACCGTCGTGGCATAAGCATCCGACGTGAACTCAAGCACGTTCGCCGCCCGCCACGTGGCATATCCACCTCGTTCAGCTTCAGGGACGGGATCCCGCGAGGCAAGGTGCCACTTGCCCACGTAGGCCGTCTCGTAACCCGCCGCTGCGAAGCGATCGCCTAGCGTCGGGATGTTGGGATCGAGATGCACACTATTCGTGAACGAGCCGTGCTCGGTACCATAAAGGCCCGTCTGCATACAGGCGCGTGCAGGCCCACACACTGGCTGCACTGTGAACGAGTAGGCCACGTGCGTACCCTCGCATGCCATCGCATCGAACTCCGGTGTGAGGCCGCCAGGATGGCCATGCACTCCAGTCGTATCCCAGCGTTGTTGGTCCGTGAAGAACACCACCACATTGGGTCGTTTCGAAGCTTCGCTCATACTCCATCCTCCCTTATTCTTCGCCTTGCGGACCGAACCCCGATCCTGTCACGTTGCTACTTCCCAGCCTGGATTGCGATACCTTCCATGATGCGCTCGCGAAGCGCAAAGAACAACGCCATCACAGGAAGCAGCGTGACGACAGCAGCTGCCGCGATCAGGTTCCACGTAATCAATTGCTGCGACGATTTGAAGAGCGCCACGCCCACCGGCAACGTCTGCCAGTCCTGCCGCGTCACCACCAGCGGCCAAAGATAGTCATTCCAACGAAACATGAAGTTGTATAAACCGAGAACCGCGATGCCGGGTAACGCCAGTGGCACGATGACACGCCCAACAATCGTGAGCTCCCCCGCCCCATCGATGCGCGCAGCCTCGACAACCTCGTCGGGAATCGTCAGCATGAACTGGTTCATGAAGAACAAACCGAATCCCGTCGCCGTCAGAGGTAGGGCCAGTCCCGCCCATGTATCCACCCAGCCCCACCCTGCAATCATCGTGTAGAGCGGAATAGTCCGCACCGCGGGCGGCACGAGGATGCTACCCACGAACAATGCCAGGACAAGACGCCGGCCTGGCATGCGAATCTTCGTCGTCGCATACGCCGCGAGAGTGGACGTTACCAGAACCATCGCAGTCGTGGAGAGCGTATAGACCGTCGAATTCGTGAACAACCCCACCACGTCCAAGCGTTCGAAAACCCTTGCATAGTTCTCAGCATCGAAACGGGCAGGGATTAGGGTCGGAGGAATCGATGAGGCCTCCTGGATCGTTTGGAACGAAAGCAGCACAACGTACACCAGAGGAAACAGGATGACCAGCGACAGAATTGCGAGCCCAGCATGCGCCGCAATTGGACCGGCCTGGCGGCGCAGACGCCTCATTCGATTCCCTTGTATGCGCGCTCCTGCCAAACGTTCAACAAGTAGGAAAGGGTGAATAGGAGCGCGAACATCACGATCGTCATTGCATTCGCCATTGGCACGTCGAAACTCTCGAATGCGGTCTCGTAAATCAATAACATCAGCACCTCGGTTCCCCGGAACGGTCCACCGCCGGTCAGAATCTGAGCCAGTACGAACGAGTGCACGAAGCCGCCCATCAGCGATAACACGCCGATGAAAACGATCGTCGGCACGAGCAAAGGAAGGGTGATGTGGCGAATCTTGCTCCAAATACCAACCCCGTCGATCTCCGCTGCTTCATAGTACGTGCGGGGAATCGACCGAAGGCCCGATGCAAAGAGCAACATGTTGTAACCGAGGGTAAACCAGACCTGCACGATAATCAGCGACAGCATTGCTCCTGTCGGTGTCTGCAACCAGGCGACCTTGTCCAAACCCAACGCCACCAAGGCTCCGTTCAAGATTCCAAAGTCAGCGTTGAACATGTATTGCCATACCAGCGTCGCAATGGCGGGCGTGACGACGTAGGGAAGAATCAAGATGCTTGAGAAGATTGGCTTGAACCGAATTTTGCCATGATCAAGTGCATAGGCGGCTAGAAAGCCCAACATGATGCTGAATATGGAGTAGGTGGCCGTGAATAGAAGCGTGACCCGTAGCGAATTCCAGAAGCGAGGGCTCTCAAACATGTAGACGTAGTTCTCAAAACCCACGAAGTCAAGGTCACTTCCGAACCCGGCGTGCAAACTGTTCCAGAACCCCACGACGAATGGCGCAAAGGTGAAGACGGCCAGCGAGAGCAGGGCCGGCGCGAGGAAGAGATATCCGGTCAGATACCGACGGCGACGTTGATTCATGCGCTGGTTTGCACTTCCAATTCCAACTTCGCGCCACGTCCAAAGATTACGTCTGCGCTCGGACGCACTGGTGGAAGGAGAGCGCACTCCTCCCACCAGTCATCGTGGCGTTCGTTCTCAGTCGGATGCACGCTCAATCAAGCGGTTCGCCTCGCGCACATACGCTTCCAAGGCCGCATTCACGTCACCTCGAGCGTACACAATGGTCTGGTAGAGCTGCTCAAAGACGTCGCCACCTGGCGTAATGTCACCGATACCAAGGTTGCGCGCGGCGATGTCGAATGGCGTAGCTGCGCCGAGAATCGGCGTGAACTCAGCGACGCCCGGCACCCCCGCGAGACGCTCATCCTCAGCCCAGGAGGCACGCGGCATCATCATGCCGGTCTCCAGAGTGGCAGCGACCTCTACATTGACAGCGGTCAGTCGCTGCATCAGATCCCAAGCAAGCTCGGGGTGCTCCGCATCGTCGGGAATCGCGATCGCGGTGCCGGCAACGGTGGAGAGGGCACCGGCGCCTGCAACGCTTGGAACCGGCGAGATGCCGTAGTCAAAATCAGCCTCAAGACTTTCGAGGTTAGCGATGTCCCACGGGCCGGAAAGAATCATTGCGATACGCTGTTCGAAGAAGGACCGCCGCGTCGCCTGATACGCTGCACCTGGCTCGGGGCGAAGCGCCCAACCCGCATCGGAGATGTCTTGAAGGATTTGAAGCGTCTCACGAATCGCAGGCGTATCGATGGCAATCTCTCCGTTCTCGATGAGGAACGGTGTCTCTTGCGAAGCGAAGAACGGAATGATGTAGCCCGGGTCGGTGTCAAAACCAAACGACAGCACGCTGGGCCCGAGCGCTTCGGCAATCGCTTCTGCGGTTGCGTAGAACTCACTCATGGTCTCTGGCGGATCTTCGGGATCAAGACCTGCCTGCACAAACAGGTCCTTGTTGTAAAACAATGCCAAGGCCGTGTGATGGAGCTTAAGGCCATAGCGCCGTTCATCGAGCGTGACTTCCGTCCAGGTGCCCTCGAACCAGTCCGAGCTCTCGTCCCACGCCGCAATATCGTCTGTGACGTCGCGCAGCGCTCCCAATCCAGCGAACTCGGTGATCCAAGTCGCAGGGACCTCAAGGAGATCGGGGCCCTGCTGTGCGGAGAAATCCGTTAGAAGTTTCGTGCGCATGTCTGGCCATGCAAACGTCTGTAGATCAATCTCCACGCCATGGTCCGCAGCAAATGCATCGAAGACCTCTTGGTACGCCTCGTAGACGTGATTGTTATTCCAATAGATTGTAAAGGTGTCTTGAGCCATGGCCGACTGCAGGAGCAGAATCGTCGACGCGGCAGCGAGCGTGCGAAGGGTCGCAAAGGGCATACACATCTCCTTTCGTTTTGTCGAACACTCTTGTCGTATCACTAAAGGCTTTTACCTGTCAATGTGGGGCTGGTAGAATTCCACGAGATTCACGGGGATAGTGGCTCAACAGGCCACTTCACCCTCGCCCGTGAACGCCGTGAATGGAGTACCCATGCCCAAAATCGTCTTCCTCGGTGCTGGAAGCACCGTCTTCGCAAAGAACCTGATGGGCGACATCCTCTCCTACCCCGAACTCGCCGATGCGCACATCACGCTCTTCGACATCGACGAGCGTCGCCTCGCGCTCTCGCACGACGTTGGAAAGCGCGTGGCGCAAGCCATCGGGGCGTCCCCGACGTTCGACGTCACGACCGACCGTGAGCGCGCCCTCGACGGTGCGGACTACGCGGTGAACATGATTCAGGTGGGTGGTTACGAACCCTCCACCGTCATCGATTTTGAGATTCCAAAGAAGTTCGGTCTGCGGCAAACCATCGGGGACACGCTGGGCGTGGGTGGCATCATGCGCGCTCTGCGGACGATTCCCGTGCTGCTCGACATGGCGCACGACATGGAGCGCCTCGCACCCGACGTGATGCACATCAACTACGTGAACCCCATGGCGATGAACTGTATGGCGCTCGACCGGGCAAGCACCATTCGCACCGTTGGGTTGTGCCACAGCGTGCCGCACACGGCGGGGGAGCTTGCCCACGATCTCGGCATTCCCGTCGAGGAGATCGATTACCTGGTGGCGGGCATCAACCACGTGGCGTTCTACCTGAAGTTCGAGCATCAGGGCCGCGACCTGTACCCCGAGCTCCGCAAGGTGCTCGAGGAGGACCGCATGCCGGCGCACAACCGCGTGCGCTACGAGCTGTTCAAGCACTTCGGGTACTTCGTGACCGAGTCAAGCGAGCACCTCTCGGAGTACGTGCCGTGGTTCATCAAGGAGGGGCGCGAGGATTTGATCGAGCGGTTCAACATTCCGCTCGACGAGTACGTGTACCGCTGCCAGGCGGGCATTGCAGGATGGGAGTTCATCGAGCGTGAGCTCGAATCGCCCGGTTCGCAAGACCCGGAGGACCTGCGCGCCATCCTCGAGCAGACGCCGCTCATGCCGACGATGATCGAGGGATCGGTCGACGGGTTCAAGAACCTGCACGCGGTGGAGCGCAGCGTGGAGTACGGCTCGTCGATCATTCACGCGATGGAGACCGACACGCCGACGCGCATCTACGGCAACGTGCCGAACCGCGGCATCATCGACAACCTGCCCGATGGGGCGTGCGTGGAAGTGCCCGCCCTCGTCGACGCGCAGGGCGTGCAGCCGACCCGGATTGGATCGATTCCTCCGCACCTCGCGGCGTTGATGCAGACGAACGTGAACGTGCAGGAGTTGACGGTGCAGGCGTTGCTGACGGGAAATCGGGAGCACGTGTACCACGCGGCGATGCTGGATCCGCACACGGCAGCGGAACTCGACATGGGGCAAATCAAGGATCTCGTCGATGCCCTCCTCGACGCGCATGGTGAAATGATTCCCGAAGCCTTGCGCGGTTGACGCCCAGGCGGTGAGGAAAGGACGGTCCGACGGCGTGGCGGTACGAAGGAAGCGCACGACCCTCAGACAAGTGGCGGAGCGTGCGGGCGTCTCGCCCACGACGGCTTCGTTCGTCATCAACGAGGTCGAGGGCAGCAACATCAGTGCCGAAACGAAAGCGCGGGTCGTCGATGCCGCAGCCGAGCTCGGTTACATGCCATCCGCTGCAGCGCAATCGCTCGTGAGCGGTCGGAGTCGCACGATTGGCCTGGTGATCTACCAGGCGGACCTGCTGCTCGTCGACGCCTTCATTCCGCAACTCCTGTTCGGGTTGAACCGGGTGGCTCGCGCGAAGGGGTACCAGGTGCAGGTGGAGGGCGTGGACCAGCTGGGTAGCGACGACCCGTACCAGCGGATGGTGCAGGCGCAGGGACTCGATGGACTCATCGTGCTCGACCCGCGCAGCAGCGACCCGGGTCTCGGGAGGCTCATCCGCTCCGGTTTTCCCGTGGTGACGTTGGGGCACGTCCCGAACGAGGATCCCTACCGCGTGGTGAGCGAGAACGTCGAGGGCATGTTCGAAGCGACACGTCACCTGACGTCCTTGGGTCACGAGCGGATTGCGCACCTCACCTTCTCGCCGCGCGGGTTCACGGGCACGGACGAGCGTCTCGAGGGGTACCGCCGCGCACTCGAGGAAGCCGGCCTCGCGTTGGACGAGGAGCTCGTCGAGGAGACCGGCTACAGCGCGGAAAGCGGGGCGGAGGCCATGCACAGGCTGCTCGAGCGCACCCGGTCGTTCACGGCGGTGACGTGCGGGAACGACACGGTGGCGGTGGGGGCGATGGCGGCGTTGCGGGAGGCGGGGTTGCGCGTTCCAGAGGACGTGTCGGTCGTCGGGTTCGACGACCTGCCATTCGCCGCGCATCTGCACCCTCCGTTGTCGACGGTGCGAACACTTCCCGTCGCCTCGGGTGAGCGCGCGATGGACGTCCTGCTGTGCCTCATCGATGGCAAGGAACCTGAGGCGCGGGTGGTGCGGATGGAGACCTCGCTGGTCGTGCGCGCCTCCTCGACGCCTCCCCGCGCGTCGACCTAACCCACGGACGTCACCAACCCACGGGGTGGACCGCGCGTCGGTTACACGTCTTGGACTCCCGTGCACCGAGGATTGACAAGCGCGAATTTCGCGTCTATCGTTTACTAACACGCGTTAGTCATCGTTCGCGTGCCACGCCAGAGGCTTGGCGCACCAGCGAACCGTTGCGAATCCGACACGTCGGGTCCGCATCGCGCTCGTTCGTCGACCCCGCGGCGTGGAACACCCCCGCGGCACCCGCCGCACCATTCCTGACCTGAGGAGGTCGCCATGAAGCGCATCGCCGCCCTCACCATCGCCCTGCTGCTCGCCGGCATGGCCAGCGCCCAAACCCTGACCGTGTGGGTGTGGGACATCAACAAGCCTGCCCTCGAGAGCACCATCGCCAGCTTCCAGGAAATGCATCCCGGTGCCGAAGTCGTCGTCGAGGATCTCGGTAACCAGAACGTCTACGACCGCGGTCTCGCCGGCTGCGCCGCCGGCGGCTTCGACATGCCCGACGTGTACCTCGTCGAGAACAACGAAGCGCAAGTCTTCTGGTCGCAGTTCCCCGACTGCTTCACCGACCTCCGCACCCTCGGTGGCGAGGAACTCCTCCCCCTCTTTCCCGACTTCAAGTGGGCCGAACTGACCGAGGGCGACGCCATCTTCGCCGTCCCCTACGACTCCGGCCCCACCGCCATCTTCTACCGCACCGACCTCTACGAGCAGGCTGGCATCGACCCCACCTCGATCCAAACCTGGGCCGACTTCCGTGAAGCCGGCACGGCGCTCAACACCACCTTCGACGGCACCGTGAAGATGGGCGCCATCGGCAAGGGTCAGGACGACGAGTGGTTCCGCATGCTCGCCAACCAAGCCGGCTGCTTCTACTTCGACGAAGCCGGCACCGAGATCACCGTCAACCAACCCGGCTGCGTCAGCGCCATGGAAACCATGAAGGACCTTTGGGACGCCAGCGTCCTCCACCCCGCCGGCTGGGTCGAACAGATCCAGTTCCTGCAAAACGACGCGCAAGCCAGCTCGTTCTTCGGCTCTTGGTACGGCGGCACGCTGACGGCCGAAATGCCGGCCGAGCAGGCCGGGTCGTGGGGCGTGTACCTCACCCCCGCGCTCGAGCCCGGTGGCGTTCGCGCCAGCAACCTCGGTGGATCCGCCCTCGCCATTCCCGCGAGCAGCGACAACCCCGAGCTCGCCTACGACTTCGTCGTGAACGCCCTCGCCGACGAGGAGAACCAACTCGAAATCCTGTTCGAGTACGGCCTCACCCCGTCGCTGCTCTCGCTGCAGGGCAACCCCGCCCTCAACCAAGGCGTCGACTTCTTCGGTGGCCAAGCCATCTGGCAGGACATCCTCGGCACCCTCGGTGACGTGCCTGCCGTCTCGGGCACGCAGTTCTTCCAGGAAGCGCGCAACGTGATGATCGTCGTCGTCAACGACTACCTCGACGGCAACTACGCCAGCGCCCAGGAAGCGCTCGACCAGGCCGCCCAGCAGATCGCTGCGAGCACCGGCCTGCCCATCGCCGACTAAGCCTGAACACGGCGGGCATCCCCGCTACGTTCGGCGTACGATTCCCGGGGCACCGGCCACCACGCCGGTGCCCCGCCCGCACGGAAAGGGAACGACGATGACGCCCCCGAAATCGCCCCGCCGAGTCCGTCGCTCCACGCTCGCCCCCTATCTTTTTCTCGCCCCATTCTTCGCGATGTTCGCGGTGTTCTGGGTCTATCCCATCGCCTACTCGTTCGTCCTGAGCTTCCTCAACACCCGCCGTCGCCCCTGGACCTTCGACCCCGACTTCAACTGGGGTCGCCTCGTGCAAGACGAGTTCTTCTGGAACGCCCTGCAAAACACCATGATCATCCTCGTGGTGCAGGTGCCCCTCATGCTCGCCTTCGCCACCCTCCTCGCCGTCGCCTTCGGCAGCGACCTGCTCAAAGCCAAAGGGTTCTTCCGCTTCGCCTTCTTCGCTCCGCTCGTGCTGGGCGCCGTTCCCTATTCCGCGGTGTTCCGCCTCATCTTCAACGAGCAGTACGGCATCCTCAACTTCGGACTCACCTCGATCGGTCTTCCCTCGGTCCCCTGGCTGTTCGAATCCACCCCCGCACTCATCACGATCATGATCGCCATGACCTGGCGCTGGACGGGCTACAACGCCATCATCCTCCTCTCCGGCCTGCAATCGATCCCCCTCGCGCTGTACGAAGCCGCCAAGATCGATGGTGCAGGCCCCCTCCAACGCTTCTTCCGCATCACCATCCCCATGCTGCGCCCCGTCCTGCTCTTCACCTTCGTGCTGTCCACCATCGGTACGCTGCAACTCTTCACCGAACCGTGGCTCATCACGAACACCGGGCCTGGCAACGCCACCGAGACGCTCGTCACCTACCTCTACAAGCAAGGCTTCCGCAGCTTCAACTTCGGGTACGCCTCCGCCATCGCCTACACCGTCGCCATCATCGCCGCCATCTTCTCGCTGCTGCAGATCCGACTCGTGGGTGGACGGGAGGTGGACCGGTGAGCCGCACCCGCCTCCTTCAAAGCATCGCGCTGCACGCCGTCATGCTGCCCCTCGCGCTGCTGTTCCTCTTGCCCATCGTGTGGATGCTCATCGCAGCCACCCTCCCCAACAACGAGATCCTCGCGGCGCCCCCCACGCTCCTTCCCGGCGTGCACCTCGCCGAGAACTGGCGTGAACTCAACAACGACCTGAACTTCACGCGCGCCGTCGTGAACTCGGTCGGCATCTCCATCATCTTCACCGTGACCGCCACGCTGGTCGCCGCCATGAGCGGATACGCCTTCGCCAAGTTCCGTTTCGCAGGTCGCGGCATCCTGTTCACCATCGTGATCGCCGCGCTCACCATTCCCTTCGAAGTGCGCGCCATCCCGCAGTACCTGCTCGTCGCGCGCGACCTTGGCCTCGGCAACACCTGGTGGGCCATCATCCTGCCCTGGCTGGCCTACCCACTCGGCGTGTTCTTCATGCGGCAAAACATGCTGTCCGTTCCGAGTGACCTGCTCGAAGCGGCCCGCATCGACGGGGCCGGCGAAATGCGCATCTTCGCGCAGATCGTGCTGCCCATCATGCGGCCCGCCCTCGCCGCCGTGGCCATCGTGCTGTTCCTCTTCCAGTGGAACGACTACTTCTGGCCACTCCTCATCCTTTCACAGAAGGATGCCTACACCATCCCCGTCGCACTCGGCACGCTCGTCGGTCTGACCCGCGTTTCGTGGGGCGGTATCATGGTCGGAACGGCGATTGCGACCCTGCCCTTCCTCATCCTGTTCCTCTGGCTCCAACGCTACTTCATTGCCGGCATCACCGCGGGCGCCATCAAGGATTGACGCTGCGCCCCGGAATGAAAGGACGTCCATGACTCTTGGAACCTGCTACTACCCTGAACACTGGCCGCGTGAACGATGGCGCGAGGATGCTGCCACCATGCGCGAGCTCGGCATCACGCGCGTCCGGATCGGCGAGTTCGCCTGGAGCAAGATCGAACCCGATCCCGGCCGGTTCGACTGGGCCTGGCTCGACGAGGCGATGGACGTCCTGCACGAGGCCGGTCTCGGCATCATCCTCGGCACGCCCACCGCAACGCCCCCCAAATGGCTGATCGACCAGAACCCGAGCATCCTGCCCGTCGGCCGGGATGGTCGGGTGCGTGGGTTCGGTTCCCGTCGCCACTACTGCTTCCGCAGCCCCGCCTACCTCCGTGAAACGGAACGCATCGTCACCGCGCTCGCCGAACGGTACGGTTCCCATCCAGGCTTGGTGGCGTGGCAAACCGACAACGAGTACGGGTGTCACGACACGACGCGCTGCTGGTGCGACACCTGCCGCAGCGAATTCCGGACCTGGCTCAAGGACCGCTACGAAACGGTCGACGCGCTCAACGACGCCTGGTGGACGACGTTCTGGAGCCAGACGTACCGCACCTTCGGTGAGGTCGAACTGCCCGAGCAGGCGGTGACGGAGACGAATCCAAGCCACCAGCTCGACTACCGCCGCTTCGCCTCCGACGGCGTGGTGGCGTACAACGCCCTGCAAGTCCGCATCTTGAAGGCGCACTCCGACGCGCCGGTCGTTCACAACTCGATGATGCTCTTCGGTGACTACGACCACGTCGACCTCGCCGACGATCTCGACGCCATCGCCTTCGACAACTACCCCATCGGACAACTCGAGGAGTCCCCCTTCTCGCTCGACGTGAAGGAGCAGTTCCTCCGAACGGGCCACCCCGATCTGGTCACGCTCAGTCACGACCTGTACCGAGGCTTGAAGGACCAACCGCACTGGATCATGGAGCAGCAACCCGGGCAGGTGAACTGGGCGCCCAACAACGCGCTTCCCGCTGCCGGTGCCGTGCGCCTCTGGACGCTGCAAGGGTTCGCGCATGGCGCGGAGATGGTGTCGTGGTTCCGGTACCGCGCGGCGGTCGGTGCGCAGGAAACGAATCATGCCGGGTTGCTGCGGCACGACGGCACGCCCGACGTGGCGTACCACGAAGCGAAACGCGTGGCGGGCGAACTGGCCGCGCCCGAGCATCGCGACGTCCACACGGCCATCCGGTCGACGGGCGATGCGACCGACCGGCCGCGCGTCGCCCTCCTCGTCGATTTCGAGGACCTTTGGGCCACCGACATCCAGCCGCACGCCTCCGCGTTCAACTACTGGGGTCAACTCTTCGGTTTCTACGCACCCTTACGAGGCCTCGACGTGCCCGTCGATCTCGTCCCGAAGAAGCATGCCGGGCGGGAGGACGAGCCCCACGCCCGGTCACTGGAACCGTACGACCTGGTCATTGCACCCGCGATGCAACTCGTGGACGAGGACGTCGCGCAACGCCTCGATCGGTACGTGAAGGCGGGCGGGCGACTCCTGCTCGGACCGCGCTCGGGGGCTCGAACCGTAACCGGCCGGGCACAGGAAGCTGCACCGGGACCCCTGCGTGACCTCGTGGGCGCGCGCGTGACCCGCGTCGATGGTCTACGGCCTGACGTGCAACGAAGCATCACGATGCTGAACGGAAACGAGAGCCTTACCTACCGCGTGTGGGCGGACCTGCTCGAGGTGGAGGGGGACGGCGTCGCGCTGGCCCACTACGACGATCCCGCGTATCAAGGGGCCACCGCGTACGTCAAACGAAGTCACGGTTCCGGCGAGGCGCGCATGTTGGGTGCATCCCTCGAACTCGAAGCCATGACGACCCTGCTCGAAGCCTGGCTGGGTGAGCTCGGCATCCCCACGCGACGCCTTCCAGACGGCTTGCGCCGCTCCGGAGCGTGGTGGCTCAACTTCACCTCCGAGGCGCACACCATCGATGGCGTCACGATCCCCGCGTTGGAGGCCGTACCGGTTTCGTGACGCATCACTCCCCCACGAGCGAAGAGGTGGCACGCCGCGCGGGCGTCTCGCGCAGCACCGTGTCCGTCGTGTTGAACAACGTGACGAGCATCGTCATTGCCGAGGAAACACGCCAACGCGTGCTCGAGGCGGCACGCGACCTGGGCTACGTGCCGTCCGCCGCGGGCCGGCAATTGGCCTCCGGCAAGTCCAAGACCATTGGCTTGCTCATCAGCTACGCCGAGCACCTGAAGGTCGACGCGTTCGTTCCGCAGGCGCTGTACAGCTTGAACGAGGCTGCGCACGCGCGCGGGTTTCGCGTGCTCGTCGAGGCGCTCGAGGACGTGAGCCGGCCGGGCGCGTACGACACGCTCGTGCGCGGCAAGCAGATCGATGGCGTGATCGTGCTCAACCCGCGCGCGGATGACGAGGAGTTGCCCGAGCTGATCGACCGTGGCTACCCGGTCGTCGTCATTGGGCATGCCGAACACCCGTCCAGCCGGGCGGTGGACGTCGACGTCGACAACGTCGAGGCTGCACGCCTCGTGACGCGCCACCTCATCGAGTTGGGTCGCACGCGCATCGCGCACGTCCCCTACGCCCCCACCGTGCATCACAGTTCCGCGATGCGGCTCGAGGGGTGGCGGGACGTCATGGAGGAACACGGTCTCGACGCGTCGGACGCGTGGGTCGAGCCTGCCGACTTCTCCGCGGAGAGTGGACAGCGCGCCATGCATGCGCTCCTCGAGCGTGTTCGTCCCGACGCCGTGTTCGCAGGCAACGATACGGTGGCGTTCGGCGTGATGACCGCGCTACACGAAGCGGGATTGCGGATTCCCGACGACGTGGCCGTCACCGGATTCGACGACATTCCCCTCGCCCGTCACGCCATGCCGCCGCTTACGACCGTCCGTCTTCCCGCCGTGGACATGGGCCGCGAGGCAGCCGAGCGGTTGATTCGCCTCATCGAGGAACGCCCCGAGGATCGTGATGCGCACGTCCTGCTCCCCACGGAACTGGTCGTTCGGGCGTCCACCATCGGAAGCGCGGCAATGGAATCTGCGTGAATCACGCTGTACGCTCCATCGCATGGTTGGACACGCCCTGCGCCCTTACCGCTTGAGACACCTCGCAACGACGCTTGCCCTGCTCGCCGTCGCCATGGGTTCGATGGTCGCTGCGCAAACGGCTCCGGAGGGGGCGAACGTCGAAATGCCGTTCGTGTGCCCCGGGCCCGACGAACCTCCTCCTCCCCCCGCGAACGAGCAGGAAGCGCGGGAACGTGAGATTCGAGCCGCGTACCGTGAGGTGTTTCCCTTGTACGTCGCGGCGAGTGGTCCCGATCGTGATTCCGTGCTCCGCATGCCGGTCGATGGTGTGCGCGTATCGCAAGTGGCCGATACGTGGGGAGGCCCGCGGAGTGGCGGGCGGCGGCACGAGGGTCAGGACATCTTCGCCGAGACCGGCACGCCGATTCGAAGCGCGACCGAGGGGTGGGTGTGGCGCATTGGCGAACGGACCCTCGGAGGACTCACCGTCACGATCGTCGGGGGTGGCGGCGTTCGCTACTACTATGCGCACCTCTCCGCCTACGCCGACATTCGTGAGGGGCAGTACGTCACGCCCGAGACGATCATCGGCTACGTCGGGAACACCGGAAACGCACGCACCACGCCGCCGCACCTGCACCTCGGCATGTACGTCAGTGACGACCCTGAGGACCCGTGCGACTGGGACGCCATCAATCCCCTGCCCCTCCTCGCCGACCGCTGATCCTTAAGCGCTCGGCGTGAGTCCGTGCCCGGGCAGGTAGGCGGCCCGCCCATCGCTCTTGCGTACGACGCCGTCCGCTCCCTCGAATGGGTGAACGGGCAAGCCTTCACTCGATGCGGGCCACACGAACCGAAGCTTCGCTTGGAAGGGTACGTGGCCGAGGAGGACGTCCGCCACGCCAGCCGCTTCGCTACCGGGCAGCCAGGCTGCAACGATCGCGTCGGCGAGGTCGGCGACGGGGCCGAGGACCAAGGGCCGGCCGCTGTACAGCACGACGACGAGTCGATCGACCCGTTCGCGTACGCGGCGTACGAGCGCAAGGTGTTCTTCACTTAGATTCAGGTCGTACCGGTCGCCCATGCCTTCCGCGTACGGTTCCTCGGCGAGGACGACGATTCCGACTTCGGCGCGCGCCTCCCCTTGCCCGGCGGGTTCGTAGCGAACGTCGTGGTGCTCACGGAGGCCGTCGACCATTGTCGACCCGGGTGTAATGTCGCCCTCCTCTCCCATCCACGTGATGGTCCAACCGCCGCAGGCCAGACCGACGTCGTGGGCGGCAACGCCTGCAACCAGCAAGGGGCCGGACGTGCCGCGCAGGGGAAGCAGGTCCCCACGGTTTTCGAGCAGGACGGGGGTGCGGGCTGCAGCTTCGCGGGCAAGGGCGCGGTGTTCGGGACTCCCCACCACGTCAACATTTGGGCGCTGCACTTGGGCCGGTTCGCTCAAGAGTCCCAGTCGTGCCTTCGTGTAGAGGATGCGCCGCACGGCATCATCGATGCGCGCCTCGGGAACCACGCCGCTTCGCACGAGTTCGACGAGCGTATCGATGAACCTGACGCCGTCGTAGGGAACCATCGACATGTCGACACCGGCGTTGATGGCGAGCGCCACCGCTTGCGCAGGGTCGTCCGAGAGTTGATCGATGGCCTCCCAGTCGCTGACGATGAAGCCCGGGAACTGCCACGTGTCCTTGAGGAGGTGGGTGAGCAGATCGCCGTGGGCGTGCATGCGAATCCCATTCCAGCTGCTGTACGAGGCCATGACGTTCAGGACGCCTGCGTCGAGGGTTGCCTGGTAGGGGGGCAGGAACACCTCATTCAGGAGTGCTTCGCTGCCTTCCGCGTCGCCCTGGTCGAGCATCCACGCGCCACGCGCGACGCGTTCCAGGAAGGCTTCGTGCGACCCGGCGTTGGCGAGCGCGGCATCGTCTGCCGCCTGGTCCAGCGCGTCCCGATCGACGCGGCGGGAGCTGCCGTAGCGGATGGCTCCGTCTGCGACGAAGTGCTTGACGCAGGCGAGCAGGGCATCGGGGCGGGAAAGATCGTCTCCCTGGAATCCCTGCACGGTGGCGACGGCGAGGCGTGCCACGAGGTCGGGGTCTTGTCCGTACGATTCGTAGCTGCGTCCCCAGCGCACGTCGAGCGGAATGCTGAGGGCGGGGGCAAAGGTCCAGCGAATCCCGGTGGCCGAGGTTTCTCGGGCGGTCGCGCGCGCGATGCGCCGCGCGAGGTCTTCATCCCCGGCGGCGCCAAGGCCGATGTTGTGGGGGAAGATGGTGGCGCCCACCATGTTGTTGTGACCGTGCACGGCATCGACGCCATAGACGATGGGGATTCCGCTTCGTGACTTCGTGGAGGCCTCGACGAAGGCGTCGACCATGTCGCGCCATGCCTCGGACGTGTTGGGTGTGGGTGACCCTCCGCCTCCTGACAGGACCGATCCGTAGCCTTCGCGGCGTACCTCTTCGGGGGTCGTGCTGTTCTTCTCCACTTGCGTCATTTGCGCTACGCGTTGCCGCAAGTCGAGCTTGGTGAGCGCTTCCTCGGCAAGGCGTCGGGCGTGCGAGTCGGTCATGATTCCTCCTCGGGCAAGCCTACCGGCCCATGGGGAGCGTGCCGGTCGAACCCAGCACGTCGAGCACGTCGTGCCGCACCATCGTGAGGACCTCGCGTCCAGGTGCCGGTCCGACGTACAGGCCGAGGCGATCGGCGATGGGGGACAACAAGGCGACGTCGGTGACGTCCATGTGGCCTGCTCCGGAATATGTCACTGCACCGGTCGCCAAACCGCGATCTTGTGTCGCGCCCGCGAGGCGGTCGAACGCTAGACGGTTTGCAGGTTCGAAGAACTCGAGTGCCGGGTCGCTGAAGAGCGCGGCGACGGGGACGGTCAAGCCATCGTCGAGGAGCACCGGTGGGGTGGGAAGCATCCACGGGTCGAGACCCACGGTGGCGATGCAGCCGGGTTCGACGGCGCATAGACCGAAAGCGCTTCCACCGCCCGTCGAATGCCCACTGGTGACGAGTCGATTGCGGTCGATTCGTCCAATGAGCGTGGAGGGTCCCTCTCCTCGTTCGAGAGCGTCGAGGACGGCGCGCGTCTCGGCGATCCATCGCTCGCCGAGCGTGCGGATGGCGTCGTCATACGCGCTGCCTTCGAGACCCCCACCAAAACTTGGGTCGTCGAAGGGAATCGTCTCGCCGTCTTGGAAGACGCTGAGGACCGCGCCACCGGGATGGTCGAGGGAGACGACCAGCCAGCCGTGGCTGGCGAGTTCCTCGGCGAGGAAGGTGTTCTGAGCGGCGAAGCCACCGCGACCGTGATCGAAGGTGAGGACGGGGAGCGTGCCATCTCCCGCCGCGGGGACGCCCCAGCAGGCGTGCGTCCGAACGTGGGAGAGGTGTTGCAGGGTGAAGCCGGGCAGTCCGGCCCGTTGCGCGAGGGCGGGCAGCATTGTGGCTTCGTGTTCGAGCCAGGTGTCGCCGCAGCGGTGTGCCGCAGTGTTCTCGACCGTGTTGGCGGGGTACCAGAGGCGTGCGCGTGCCCTGTCGAAACCTGGAGCGGCGCGGGGGACGTCCTCTGGAAGCGCAACCTCGATGACGTCGGTCCCCACGGCGAACGGTCCGGTCGGAGCGGGAAGGTCTGGAACGGGGAGCAACCAACCCGGGAGGGTGGCGACGCCAAGGACGAGCACGCCTGCGCTGCGCGTGAGCCAGCGCCGTTGAAGCGACGCGGTCGGGATGGGTCGAGCACGCACCCAGAACCACAGGTCGCGCGCGATGACGGTCAGCGCGGCGAGGTACAGGAGGGCCATGTTCCAGCGGACGCCCTCGAGCATCACGTGGAACGCCAGGACGGCGACCAGAACGGCACTCGAGGCAAACGACCCTGCTGGCCTCGCCCTGAAAGAGGTGAGGGGAAAGATCAGCCGAAGCGTGAGGAGGGCGAGGAGGAGAAGTTCGAGGGTGCGCACGGCGTCACGGTACCGGGCGGTACGGGGAGGCGAGTGTGCGGTGGTGAGGGTTCTTTCGTCGGTGCGGGTGAGGCGTGGGGGTCGTCAGTCTTCCCGGTAGGCGACGATGAGCGTCAGATCCTTGGGGCCGTTTCCAAACGAACTGCCAATGAGGCCGAGACCAACGACTTGGTGCGCGTCTGCTTCGACGCCGATCCGAACGTCGAGGATGGCTCCACGTTTCCGTCGTGTCTCGCGTCAGGTCGCGTTTGTCGTCACGATGCAGCCGGAAGCCTCGAGGGCTTCGATCTCGTCCTCGTGCAGACCAAGGTCACGCGTGAGGATGTCGCGGCCATGCTCACCGAGTCGAGGGGGTGGATTGACGTCCCCGTCGTACGCCGGATTGCCGTGGTGGCGTAGGGGACTGCGGACGAACGGGACGCGGCCTGCCGTGGGGTGGTCGTACGCGCCGACCGTGCCGAGCGCCTGAGCCTGCGGGTCGTTGAGCGCATCGGCGAGATGCAAGACGGGTGAGGCACTGACGTTCGCCTCGCGGAAGCGTTCGAGCCATGCGGCGCGGGGCGCGCCGCGTAGCGCCTCTTGAATCATGGGAATGAGAACCTCGCGGTGCTCCACCCTCCCGCGATTCTCCCGAAAACGGTCATCCTCCGCGAGGTTCGCGAGGCCGAGCACCTCGACGGCACGGGTGAACTGCGCGTCGTTCCCCACGGTAAGGGCCAGCGATTCGTCGGCCGTGTCGAACGCCTGGTAGGGCACGATGCTCGGGTGGGCGCTGCCGAGTCGTTCTGGGGGTTGCCCCGTGAGGAGGGTCGCCTGCGCCTGGTTGACGAGGCTGGCGAGACTCACTTCGAAGAGCGAGAGGTCGAGGTGCGTCCCCTTGCCGGTCTTGCCGCGTTCGTGCAGGGCAGCGAGGATGCCGACGGCGGCGTGCAGGCCGGTGAGCACGTCGATCCATGCCACCCCGAGTTTGACGGGCGGTCTCCCGGCCTCGCCGGTCATGGCCATGATGCCGGTCACCGCTTGGAGTGCCGCGTCGTAGCCGGGTTCGCTCGCCCGGGGACCGGTCTCGCCGTACCCGCGGATCGAGGCGTAGACGATGCCGGGGTTGTGTTCGGCCACCTGCTCGTAATCAAGGCCGTAGCGGGTGAGATCTCCCAACTTGAAGTTCTCGACGAGGACGTCGGCCTTGCGGGCGAGGCGTTGGACGATGCTTCGCCCCTCTTCGCTCTTCAAATCGATGGCGAGACTTTCCTTGCCGCGATTGACGGAGAGGAAGTAGCCGCTCTCCTCTCCCACGAAGGGCGGTCCCCAGGTGCGTGTGTCGTCACCACGTGGCGATTCGATCTTGATGACGCGTGCACCGAGGTCTGTGAGGAGTTGCGTGGCGTACGGGCCCGCGAGGACGCGCGAGAGGTCGAGAACGAGAACGCCATCGAGCATGCCGTGTTGTACCACCGGCAGTACCGTCACAGACGAGATATCGGCAGTTTCTGTGTCACACACTCTAGTTGTGGGATTCCAACGTCATGTTAATTTATACAAACTCCGGCGGGGTACATCCTTTCTTTCGTCGGGGCACACAATCCGAACGTAGGTAGGTTCGTTTCGTTCACGTAGGAGGAATCGCATGTTGAACCGTCTACCGCACGCGCTCGTCGCGGCCGTCGCCCTGTTCCTTGGCGTCGCGTTCGCGCAGGGCAGCCTCTCCATCGCCACCGGCGGTACCGGAGGCACGTACTACCCGACCGGTGGTGCATACGCCGAGCTGATCAACAAGTACCTCGATGGCTACACCGCCGCTGCCGAGGCGACGGGCGCTTCGGTCGCCAACGCCGGCTTCATTGCCCGCGGTGAGTCCGACATTGCGCTCGCGCTGGCCGATACGGTGTTGCAGGCTTACACCGGCACGGGCAACTTCGGTGGCGAAGGGCAACCCCCGCAGCTTCCGAACCTGCGCGCGTTGGGCGTGGCGTACGCGAACACCGTGCACCTCGTGACGCTCGAGGGCAGTGGCATCGAAAGCCTCGCCGATCTCGTGGGCAAGCGCGTTTCTGTGGGTGCGCCCGGGTCGGGCACGGAAGTGTCGGCCGCCGCGATCCTCGAGGCGAACGGCATCACGTACGACGATTTCGACGAGCAGCGCCTGAACTTCAACGAGACCGCGTCCGCGCTTCGCGATGGCGACATCGACGCGGGCTTCTGGTCGGTGGGTCCGCCCACCAGCTCGATTCTCGATCTTGCCACCACGCGCGACATTCACATCGTGAGCCTCGTGGGTGACGAGCTCGAGAATGGCCTGGGTGCCAGCGACGTGTTCGCCCCCGTCACGCTGCCTGGCGGTACGTACCCCGGCGTGGACGAGGACGTGACGACGATCGGAACGCCGAACGTGATCCTCGCGGCGGCCGAGATGGATGAGGACCTTGCGTACAACTTCCTCAGCATCCTGTTCGAGCACATCGACGAGGTCATCGCCGTGCACCCGAGCGCGAACAACACGACACCGGAACTTGCGCTCGCCGCGTCGCCCATCCCGATGCACCCCGGCGCCGTGCGTTACTACCAGGACCAGGGCTACGACGTCCCGGCCGATCTCCTTCCCCCGAACTAATTCGGGACGAAGGTTGAACGTTCTTGGCGCTTGACGTGCCTCGCGAAGGGGGATTCCTAGGAGTCCCCCTTCTTCGTCTCCTTGCCGTTCTCATGGTGCTCGCGCCGCTTTCTCTGGCGTGCTCGTCGGGTCCCAGTGACGTGCAGGCCCTATCGGTGCACCTATTCGATTCGGGTGAGCCGGTGGTGACGATCGATCTTCCCGAGGATGCCGCGTGGGTTTTGCAGTGGCGTCACTCGGTGACGGGTATCTTGGTGAAGGACTATTTTGCAGTGCAGGAGGGGCAGATGATGCTGGAGCAGAGCCACATGCCTGCGTTCGATGCGGGATTGGGTCACATCCCCGGTCGGGGTCGACTGGAGAGCGATGGCGCGAGCGGGTACTGGGTTCGCGACATCGATGAGCCGATTCTTGGCAACCGCTTCGTGCTGCGCGTGGGGGACGTGGGCGTGAACGATCACACGCTCATCGTGGCCGGGCAGCAGGTCAACCTTTCCACCCTCGTTCCGCGGCAACGCGTGGTGATGACGATTGGAGCTCCGTGATGCGACCCGATGCAACCGACGGTGGTGGCGCAACCGCGCCGAGTGCGCCCAACGCGTACACGATTGCCCCGCTCCTCGCGATGGCGATTGCGGCGGTGGCGATTGGCCTTTCCCTGTTTCAGTTGTACACGGCGGGCATTCAGACGGTGAACCTGTTCTACCAGCGCGGTGGCCACTTGGCATTCGTGTTGGTGCTGGCCTTCTTGCTGTTCCCCGTCAGCAAGAAGGCGTGGATTCGCTGGCCGGTGGACCTCGTGTTCATCGCAGGTTCGCTCGTTTCCACGGGGTACCTGATCTTCAACCTCACGGCGATCGTGAACCGGTCGGGGTTCTACACCCAGCAGGACATCGTGATGGGTGCCATCGGCACCGTGATGGTGCTCGAGGCTGCGCGTCGGGTGATTGGCCCGACGATCACGATCATTGGCGTGGTGTTCATCCTGTATGCCATGACGGGTCCACGGGGCCTCATCTCGGGCATCACGCTGCCCGGCATCTTGCAGCACCGCGGGTACGACGTGAATCGCATCGTGGATCAGTTGTTCCTTGGGCAGGAGGGCATCTTCGGGATTCCTCTTGGCGTCGCCGCAACCTTCGTGTTCATCTTCGTGTTGTTCGGGGCGTTCCTCGAAGTCACGGGGGCGGGGCGGTTCTTCATCGACCTGGCGTACGCGGTGGCGGGTCGTCAACGGGGCGGACCGGCGAAGGCATCAGTCATCGCGTCGGGTTTCATGGGCTCGATTTCGGGGAGCGCGATTGCGAACGTCGTCACGACGGGTGCGTTCACGATTCCGCTGATGAAGAAGTTGGGCTACAAGCCGGAGGAAGCCGGGGGCGTGGAGGCGGCTGCCTCGACGGGTGGACAGATCATGCCACCCATCATGGGCGCCGGCGCATTCCTGATCGCCGAGTACACGCGCATTCCGTACGTGGAGATCGTGTCGATCTCCATCCTTCCTGCCATCTTGTACTTCGTGACGGTGTACCTGTTCGTCGACATCATCGCAGCGAAACGTGGCATGCGGGGCATGACGTCGGATGAGCTGCCGCGCGTCCGCGACGTGTTTGCGCGGGGGTGGCACTTCCTGATCCCGCTGGGGATCTTGATCTGGTTCCTGATTCGCAACATTTCACCCGCCCGGGTGGGTTTCATCTCCATCATTGCGATTCTCGCCGTGTCCGTCGCGCGGTACGTGGTGCGTCGCATCGCGTTGGGTCGCCCGCCCGTCGATGACGGGTCGAGCGTGCCGGGTGTCGAGAGTGCGGCACCGAACACGCTGTTCGGTCGCTTGGGAACGCGGCGCGAGGAGCAGCGTGGGGCGGAGGAGTCTTGGCTCACTTCGCTGCTGCGCGGTTCAGTGAAGACGCTCGAGGCGCTCGAGGTTGGGGCGCGGAATGCGCTTCCCGTGTCGATCGCGTGTGCCGTGGCCGGCATCGTGGTGGGCGTGGTGAGCTTGACCGGCCTGGGCCTGAAGTTCTCGTCGCTCATGTTGTCGTTCTCGGGCGGAAACCTGCTCCTCGCCTTGCTGCTCGTCGTGCTGGCGAGCCTCATCCTGGGGATGGGTCTCCCGGTGACGGCGAGCTACATCGTGTTGATCGTGCTGACCGGTCCGGCGTTGACCCAAGAGTTTGGGATTCCGCTCGTGATCGCGCACCTGCTGGTGTTCTGGTACTCGCAGGACTCGAACGTGACCCCACCCGTCGCACTCGCCGCATTCGCGGGCGCGGGCGTTGCAGGGGCGAACCCCATGAGGACGGGGGTGGAGGCGTGGAAGTTTGCGAAGGGCCTGTACCTAATCCCGTTGTTCATGGTGTTCAACCCGGAGATCGTGCTGGGGGGTGACTGGTGGTACGTGGGTTGGACGGTGGTGACCGCGTTCGCCGCGCTGGGTGCGTTCGCAGCGGCGATCGAGGGGTACCTGTTCACGCGCATGCTGTGGTTCTCGCGGATTCTGGCAACGGCGGGGATGATCGGCATCTTCTATCCGAATCACCTCGTCGAAATCGCAGGGTTCCTGTTGATCGTCGTGGTGTTGCTTCTCAACTTCGCGCGGTCGCGTCGGGATGCTCCCGGTACGCCGGACGCCATGGCGGTGTGACGGTTGGTAACAATCGGGAAACGATGTCAGGTGATGATTCGTTCGGGTGGGTCCCCCGGTTCGACACTGACAACCCTCTCTCCAACGGGTCCTGTCGAACTCCCGCCCTTCCCTGATGATCGAGCCAGGCACGGCCGTGCCTGGCTCGATCGCTTCTTCGTAGGGTCGTTTCGTTACATGACGAGGCGGTAGCCGACACCGGGCACCGTCTCGACGAGGGGTGCTTCTTCCCCACCTTGATCGCGAAGCAGTTTTCGGATGCGGCTTACGCGCACGTCGAGGGAGCGTGAGCCCGTCTTGTAGCCCGGTCCCCAGACGGCCTGCATGAGCCGGTCGCGCGTGATGATGTTGCCGACGTTCATCATGAGGACGGCAAGCACGTCGAACTCGCGCCTCGGGAGATCGAGAGGCGCGCCGTTGAGCCAGATGCGTCGTTGCGTGTCGTCAATCTCGAGGGAGGGGCCGTTGTCCACATCGGGTCGTTCCGCTCGCCTGCGGGCCCAGGCAATGCGGGCGATGAGCTCCTGCGTGCCGGTGGAGGGATCGGTGTGGGCGGCGACGCCAATGTCGAGGAGGCCGATGATGGCGCGCGTCTCGAGGCCGTTGCTGCTGACGATGACGGGCAGGTTGGGTTGCTCCTCGAGCGTACTGCGCAGGAACCGCCATCCGGGTTCGTCGAGGCCATCGAGGAGGACGGCTCGGGTCGACTTCTTCACGTCCTGCGGCTTGGCCTTCTCGTCCGCGATGATGCGGAGTTGGTAGCCGGCGCGTTCGAGGGCGGAGAGATTCACGCCGCGGTGCTTGGGGTTGGCTTGGACGACGAGGAGTTTGCCTTGATCGCTTGCCGTGTTCATCCAACCGCTCCGTTCCGGGGTTTACGGCGTCGTTCGAGTTGGTATCCGACACCCCGTACGGTGCGGATGACGTCCGGGTCGAGACCCACGCCTTGGTGCAGGTGCCGTCGGGTGCGGCTGACGAGCGCGTCGACGGCTCGCTCTCCGTTCTCCGAGTCGGAGCCCCACACGCGTCGAATGACGTCATGCCGTTTGAACACGTGACCGGGTTTGCGGGCGAGGGTGGTGACGAGCCGGAATTCGCTGGGGGTGAGTCGGGTGGACCGACCGGCGTGGTAGACGGTGCGGGACGACTCGTCGAAGCGAAGGTCGAACGTTCCGCCCGTCTTCAGGCCGAGACTTGCGGTGAAGACGGCGGACAGTCGCCAGGCGAGCAGCTCGAGGTCGAACGGGCGTGCGAAGTGATCCTCGACGTCGAGGTCGAGCATGCGTGTGGCGAGGCGGGCATCCCGCTCCTCGGTCAGCGTGACCAGCGCGAGTTCGGGCCGGTAGCGCCGGAAGCCATGGGCGAGATCTTGCACCTCGGGTCGACTGACGTCGAGCAGCGCGACGGTGACGTCGGGTGCGAGGCGAATGGCGTGATCGACGTCGTTCGCAACGACGGTCGCGAGGCCACGCTCCTCGAGGTACTCGCTGATCGCGTGACGGTCGTCGTTGTCGACGAGGATGAGGGTGCGGCTGCTGGGGTTGAGGCGCCCCAAACCGTGCATCATGATGGGCGCCCCGTGGCTGGTGCGTTTTGGTGCGTCATACCGGCAGCATACCGCATCGCATGACAACAATGTAACTTAACTCCGGTATCTCAGGTTCGGTCGACCGGAGGGCAGGTCCAGCGATACCCACGCCCACGGACGGTTTCGATGTAGGTGGGGGTACTCACGTCATCACCCAGTGCCTTTCTGAGGTGCCGAATTCGGACGTCGACGGTGCGTTCCATGGCTTCCGTCGACTCACTCCATACCGAGCGCAGCAGTTCAGAACGTGACCAAACACGCATCGGGTGCGTCGCGAGCGTCACGAGCAGATCGAACTCGAGGGCAGTTAAGCGTAACCGTTCGTCGAACCGATAGGCGGTGCGGTGCCCGAGGTCGATGGTGACCTCCCCGAAGCGGAGCACCTCACCATGCCGACGCCGACGCAGGGCAGCCGTCACCCGCGCGGCGATGACGGCAGGGTCGGTCCGGCGGCACACGTAATCCTCAGCTCCGACGTCGAAGGCGCGAATCTCCTCCTCGGCGGAGCCAGCTTCCCCGAGAATTACGAGGGGCATCGTGGGGTATGCGTCGAGAACCTCCCTAGCGAGTTTCCAGGCGTCGCTGCTGGCAACCTCGAGCAGGATCAGATCGCAGCGGGAGGCGATCTCGATGGCCTCATGGGGTGTCTCGACCTCCGAGACGATGCGCCCTTGCGCCCTGAGGGCGTCCACGATGGGTGCCCGTGTCGCTTTGGTTCCACAGGCGACGAGGACGTGGGGGACGCGTCGCGCTCGTTTCGCGTCGAGGGTGAGGCTGGAAGGCTGCACACGGAACGGTACGGTGCTCGTGAAATCCTTCGCAAGGTACGTTTGCCTCTAAGGCTGCGGAGGCTCGCCCACGCACTCACGACGCCTCTGCAAGCGAAGGAGGCAGTCGATGCGCCTGACGAGAACCTCCGGATCGAACGGTTTAACCAGGACGTCCCACGCCCCCGCGGCCAAGGCGCGCCGAGCAACCTGAGGATGATCGTCACCCGTGAGCATAAGCATGACCGGACCGCCCTCGGGCGCCATCCTGCCGATGCGCTCGATCAAATCGACGCCGTCCTCACCAGCAAGGTGACGGTCGACGAGCGCCACGTCGACGCCTCCCGACGTGCATGCTGCGACCGCCTCCGTCCCGCAACGACATGCCGACACGTGCGCCATCCCGAGCGCGCGCAGCAGGGTCACGACGAGTCGGCGCATGACGGCGTCGTCATCCACGACGAGCACGTGGCAATCCGCACGGGACGTGGATACGTCCACCACGTGCGAATCCCCTGGAGACAAGTCATTCACCCCATCTCGTTGGACGACGACCGCTCGCTGCATGTGGCAAGAATCCATCCTCGGCGTTACGCCTGAATGTCACTTTGGTGCCGATGGCAAGCGCCGACATCGCCGCGTAACCACCGAGAATGATGATGGCGCGATGCCCACCATTCCCGCAACCCAAACGACCGCGAACCACGCAAACCATGACCTCGAAGCATGGTTGCGCCTCCTTGCACACGACGTGCGAGCGCCCCTACAAATCATCGAGGGATACGCCCGCCTTCTGGAAAGCGACGTCAAGAGCGCCCCACATCGCGCTGCGCTTGCGCACGTGCAAGACGCCGCAACGCAGCTCCACATCCTCCTCGAGGACGTCCTGTCGGCCATCGAACCCAGACGGGATCGCCATGTACCCGCGAAGGAAAACCGCGCCGACCTCACCTTGGCCCTCGCGGAGGTGGACGAACGAGCGCGCGGCCTCGCCGAGCTGCGGGGCGTTCCCCTCTCCGTATCGGTCCCCGATTCAACCCTGTGGGTCCATGGCCATCCCGTGACGGCGCGTCACGCCATCCTGAACGTCGTGGTGAACGCAATCCATCATGGCGGTGGTCGGGTTTGCGTCGAGGCCCCCATCCTCGAGGCACGTCACGTCCTCGTGGTGGTTCGTGACGAAGGGCATGGCCTACCTGACGACCTGCAGGTGACGAAGGAAGCGTCGAACCTCGGTCCGGACACGGACCCTCGTGCACGTCGCGGACGCGGGCTGTCGATTGCATCCAACCTCATGCGCGACATGGGAGGCGACCTGCATTACGCCCCGAGCCGCTCGCATCCCGGTACCTTCGTGCTGCGCTTCCCACGCAAGACCGGCGACCCACCGACCACACCCGGTGCTCCCACTTGGAGCCAGCTCTAGCGCAAGACTCCCGAACATCGAACTCCAATAGGCGAGTCCCATTCCACTAAATCTCCACCCATCACCCCCCAGCACCGACTTGGAACCGTCACGGCACGCGCAGTGAACCACCCTCCGTGACGCGTACCTCCTGAACCCGTGGCGCAACCGGCAAACCGAAGTGCACCTCACCACCCGACTCCACGGTCACGAAGGGGGGGACGTCACCGACCTCCACCTGATCTGCCTCGAGACCCGCCGGCGCATCCACCGTGACGAACCAGCGACCCGGCAGGAGCCTCGTGAACGTGACGTATCCCGCCGCGTCACTCACACCCATTCGACGCACCGTCCCGCGCTGCAGCGTCACCTGCCAACCTGCCAGGGGGACGTCCTTCGCGATCATGACCGCATCCTGTGGCGCCCCAGCGATCGAACGTCCAGCTTGATCGATCACCACCTGAGCACTCACGTCACCTGGCCACGCCGCCAGCACGTCGAGATGCACCGGCGCGTCCGTCGTGACTTGAACGACCTTGCCGTCGGCCGGTTCGAACAGCATGTCCGCCTCTCGACCCGCCAGCGGGAACGACAGGACGTGCCCACCCACGGGAACGCCCTCCAGTGTGAACGTGCCATCCCCAGCCGTTCGGGTCGCCACGCCCCCCACGTTCACGACCAAGCCCGCCCAGGGCTCACCATCCTCATCAAGGATGCGGCCGGTGACCTGACCGCGCCTCACGCGCTCGGGAAGTGGCAGGGTGAACGGTCTCGTGATGCTTCCAGAAACACCCCAACTCGCCGGCTCCGCTACGCCGCGCCCCACGACGTCGACCCCCACGCCCACGGCAGCGCCATCCTGCCAGGACGCCTCACCGGACAAGGTGATTCCCGACCGTGGCGTGTCGAGGTGACGGGCCACGTGGGCATCGAGGCGCAACCCGACCCAGCGGTCTCGCCACGTCACGTCGCGCGACGCCGATGCATGGATCACCAGCAACGAATCGCCCGGTTCGGCCGTGAACCACGATTGGTCGGACGGCGCATCCAGCACGAAGTCGGCCGTCACCCAACCCTGCCAAGGTGAAGGCAGCGGCCAGGCGGACGCTGCATGAAGGAGGACGTGGCGACGTGGTGCATCCTCCCCATCTCGATTGAAGCGTGCGTAGGCCTGCAGCGTGGGCGCGGCACCCCTCGTCCCACTCCAGGTACCCGTCATCTCCACGGTCCATTCGCCTTCCTCGAGCGCCGCGCCGAGGTCTCCATCGAACCGCCACGCCTTCGTGACGCGCGATCCTTGAAACTGGGCTCGCAACTCCTGCAGGCGTGTGGGTCTTGGTGCGCCCACCACGTCGAGACTCGCCGCCGTGACGAAGTCCCCATCCGTGCGATTCACGCGCACACCGGCCCGCCACATGGGGTCGTCAGGTTGCGTCGTCGACCAGCCCATGGTCGTGATGATGACGCGAGAACGCTGATCGCTCTCCGTCTCTGGACGGTGGCGCACGCGTACGTCGACGTCGGTGGTTTCGGTGGACACATGCGTGCCCTCGGGGTCCAGGCGGCTTCGCTCAATGGCGATACCCAGTTGCGTGGTGGGGGTCGTGGCGTCCCATGAAACGCGAAGGTTCTGCCTCGTGGCGCGTTCCACGGCCGCATCCGGGCCGACGGGATCGGACGAATCCACGCCCCACTCGCGCCGCGCCGTGACCGCAAGCGACGAGGTGGTTCGGGCGCCCAACGGTACGGTCCATTCACTGGGAACGGAAATGCGTAGGTGCGCCTCGAGACTGCCCGATGGCTCGGTTGGCCTCCACCAGGCAGCCACCCGCGCATTCATCTCCTCTCGCGCACCCTCGATCGACGTCGACCAGGTCACGGCCGACCCACTGCGCACGGCGACTTTCCATGCGCTCGTCCACGCATTGGAGAGCATCGCAAGGTCGCCCGCAAGTCGAGCGAGTGCTTCGGGCTGCGCACCTACGCATTGCCAAGCGACGTCGGCCCGCAATCCCGATGGCCATGCAGCACGAATTCCCATGCCTGCGTGCGGTGCACGGTCGCTTGCACCCGTCGTGGTGGCACGCTCCGACTGCGCAAGGTACGCCACGGATCGAACCGAGGGCCAAGCGTCGCGTGGGGGCTCGAACGTGACGGCGAAGCCGTAGCCATCGAAGTCTGCGAGGTCACGGTGTACCTCGAGCGTTTGGTGGCCTGCGGTGACGCCCCAGGCCGGAGCGGTGTACTTCAGGGACGCCTTACCTGGCTCGTCATCCTCTTTCGTCACGCGGAACCCCAGTTGGTGATGCCCATCCTCGGTGATGGGACCCCCTCCCTGGATTGAACCCGTGAGCGTGAAACCGTCACGGGTCGCCGCCTGCAGGCGCAGGGTCGCGGGCAATGTGGGTGGGAGTGGCGAGCCTGGAAGGAGAACCTTCAGGGTGGTCTTGGTCTTGGCGCTCACGCCATACCTGGAGTGCGCTTCAATCGTGAGGGTCTCTTCGTGTAGGACGCCGCGGGGTGCAGCGACCTGCACCTCGACGTCCACGGTTTGCATCTCCCCAGGCGCAAGGTCAAAGTTGCGGGTCGCGGATGCAACGCCACCAGCGACAGTGATGGTCACACCGTCCTGAACGTTGCCGGTGTTGGTGACGTGCACGCGGATTCGAGTCTCTACGCTCGTCAACAGGGCTGGTGGTGGGTCAACGTCAATGCTGAGGGAGGGTCGTCTTGGGACGTCGACGAGGAAGTGTTGCCTCTCACTTCGATCGCCGTTCACGAACGTGGTGGCCGTGATCTCGTGGCTTCCTGCTGGAACGTGGGAACCGGCGCGCAAAATGACGGGCTGCACCAGGCGGGCCCCCGCGGGAAGCCGGGTTGCCGAGAAAGGTACGAGCATCACCCAGTCCGGGGGGACATCGACGTTCACGGTCACGTGGGTCGTTCGCTCGGTCGTGTTTTGGATGGGGACGAGGAGTGTCACGAGACCCTGCGGGTTCGCTGTGACAGGACTCGTTGCATGACAGAGATTGCCGACGAGCAGGATCAATCCCGTGGTGCACCATCGTCGAACGACATGCATGGCGTGACGTGGATTCCGGGTCACGCCTGCACGTCAGGGTGCACCCTCAGGACCTGGCGAAGGATGCTGTGGTTCGACGTCGAGATCGAAGCGTGTGGCCGCCACCACGTCACCTGCCACCTCAGCTAGTAGGACGAGCTGGTATCTCCCTGATTCGAGATGGCCCATGTCGAACGTGGCGTGGCGATTGCTTCCCGGATAGAGCCGCGCAACCGACCTTTCGGAAGACATCACCTTCGATCCCGTCTGCGCCTCGTATACATCGAGGTTCAAGGTGGATGAGCGAGCCCACCTGCCTCCTTCGTTGGCGATCGCGACCCGCAGCTCAATCGTTCCCTCCGGCGTACGGGTCACGACGGGGTCGCGAAGTTCAATCTGCGGCTTCTCGTTCCCTGGAAGGTTGACGACGAGTTGAATGGCCGTGCGAATTCGGTACCGGAAGTGAATCGTTACGTCCTCACCTTCCCCTCGTTCCCGATTCACATCCGCCACCTCGGTCGCTTGCGTCGCCTCATCTGGCTCGATCAGAAGGACACCCCAGTACGTCCCTCCGTTGTTCACGTTGGAAGGTACTTGGACGTCGACAAACAGGGTGATCGACTCGCCTGGCTCAAGGCTGACGCTGGGCCGTGTGATGAGCCAATTGGCAAGCGAGCGTTCCAGCTTGCCTGGTTCGAGAAACTGGTTGCCGCCGTCGATGACTTGGTGATCGACGAAGCGAATGCTTGCAGTACGCGCCTCACCACCGGTGTTGGTGACACCGATGGCGAAGCGTTTTGATTCTCCAGGTCGAAGATTGGCAATCTCGTCTAGGCCCGTGGTCACGACGAATTGTGCACGGCCTAAATCCCCAATAAACCCAAGGGCCAGGAGAAGCATGGATTGCTTGAAAACCTTGAGCGCCAAGGACACGAGGCTACTCTGACGACAGTGCCGTAAAGAGAATCTCAAGCGAAGTGGAAGGGAAAGTGGGACCATCTTCAACGTCGATAGTCAAAGAGAAGGTCACATCGGCTCCTTGACCGATACCAATGTCCGAATCCGAAGAGCGACCGTGGGCTTGAGTGCCGAAGAGCTCGTCGACGACGACGGTCGCACCAGCGACTCCTTCTGCTTCCGATGTACCAGCAATGTCATTCCAGAGCTCACCTAACGAGTCACCACTACCCGAGTTGTCGCCTTTCTCTACGGCAACACTCAGAGATGCGATCGCATCTAGCGCATGCGCCTGAAGTTGGTCGGGGCTTTCGCCATTGATGGACGAGATTTGCGCGGTGACATGCGTGCCATTGCTGAGCGTGTAGAAGAGCGCATTGCTGACCACGATGGACTTCGTCATGGTGCTCTCACCAATTGAGGCGGCCCAATCATCGTTGGTGACCACTAAGCTCTGGGCGACATCTGACATCGAGACTTGAGCAACCTCCTGGTACTCGGTCGTCATGACTTGGGCAAGTGACACACTGGTCAAACTGAGCAACACAAAGACTGCGGTTGCCCGTACCCCAAAACGAATCGTGTGATTGGCTCTCCAGTTGCGTCGCATAGCCTTCCTTTCCGGTGCGTGCCTTCACGCACCTC
>CAJXWR010000008.1 GCA_913062675.1 uncultured Trueperaceae bacterium | reverse complement strand
CCACGCCGGTCAGCAGGTAGATCGAGCGGTCCCCGGTGTAAGGATCGGGCAGGTCGCTCGTACGCACCTCCACGTCGAGACGTCCGAGCGCGCCATACTCGTCGCGAGGCTCGAGCGCGCGCAGCCAACCGTGTGAGGCGGGAATGGGTTCGGCGTCCCTTCCACGTTGAATCATTTCGCTGACCCACCAGGGGGACACGAACGTTGCGGCGTCCTCGGGGCGAATCATTCCATAGCCGAGGACGGCGACGCTACGCCCGAAATCGCGGGCGCGGCGAGGCAGGGTCGGCACGCGCACGTCATCCGGTGTGGCGTAGCGGAACCGTTCCCCGTCATGGATCGTATTGCCATAGATTCCGTGTTCGACGGGGGAAACGCCGGTCACGATGCCCGTACGGCCGGGGAGGGAGGTGGCGGGGAGGGAGCTTGCGAGCCGATCGACGTGAAGGCCACGGCCTGCAAGCGCATGCAGCGTCGGCAGGTCGGCCGCGTGGCGGTCGAATGCGTCGGCGGAGATGCCGTCGATCATCAGGAGAAGGGTTCGAGCCATGGGCGTAGGCTACGCGAAGCTCGAGGCGCGTGGGTCAAGAGCGGGTCATGGTCGGGCAGCATTGATGCGGTCGTGACGTTCGCCGGGTACCGTGTTGCATGCTTCGCTCTCAGCGCCACGCCCGGTGGTTGGCCCTTCCAGCCACCGCCGTGTTCGTGCTGTTCGGCGTCGTGCCGTTGCTGACCGTCGTGCGCTACGCCGGGTGGCGATGGAGTGGCGTGTCCGACCCGACCCCCGTCGGCTTCGACAACATGGTGAGGCTGTTCGGAGATGGGGAGTTGTGGCGTTCGCTGGGAACGACGGCCGCGTTTGCAGGGTTGACGATTCCCATCTTTCTCGTCCTGTCGCTCATGGTGGCCTCGGCGATCTACAAGACGCGGCTCGAGCGGTTCGTGAAGGCGCTCCTGTTCGCGCCCGGCCTGGTGACGGTGGGCGGTTCGGCCATCGCTTGGTACCTGCTGTACAACCCGGACTTCGGTGTGGTGCGGGAACTCACGGGCTGGTCCCTGCCGTGGACCACCCAGCCGTTTGCTGCGCTCGTGTATGTCGTGGCGTTCACCTTGTGGCAGCAGACGGGCTACGGCGTGCTCGTGGTTTCGGCTGCGCTACGGGGAATTCCTACGGAGGTGAAGGAGGCAGCGCGCCTCGATGGTGCGAGCGAGCCGGGCGTCTTCCGGTTCGTGACGCTCCCCCTGCTTCGCCCCACGCTCACGTTCCTGACGATCATCGCGACGGTGTTGTCGCTGCAGTCGTACACGGCGGTGTACCTCCTCACGGGGGGAGGACCGTTTGGTTCGACGCGCGTGCTTGGCTTCTATCTGTACGAGACGGCGTTCGAACGCTTCGAGTTGGGTTACGGGGCGGCGATTACGCTGTTCGTGCTGGTCGTGACCCTGCTCGTGGCAGTGGCGCAAGCGTTGGCGCTGCGAGACCGCGGTGTGGGGCGTGGCGCGATGGCGGGGGACGCATGATCGTTTTGCGCATCGCCACCGGCCTGTTCGCGGCATTCGTCGCGCTCCCCCTGCTATGGCTCGTGTACGCCGCGTTCCTCCCGGCGGAGGCCCTGCTGATGGCGGATTTGACGACACTGGGCTTCACCCTGCAGAACTTCCGGGACGTGGTGGGGACGGGGTTGTTCTCCTCGATGGCAGTGTCGGTCGTGGCGTCGGGGACGACGGTGCTGGCGCAGTTGGCCCTTGGCTTGGCCGCCGCCTACGCGATTCGCAACGGAGCGCGGGTGACGGCCCTGGTGTTGGTTTTGCTGGCGCTTCCGAGCGAGTTGCTGCTCGTTCCGCTTTACCGGTTGCTGCAAACCCTCTCACTAATCGACACGCTGGGTGCATTGATCGTGCCATTCCTCGCGAGTCCGCTCGTGGTGTTCTTGTTGTTGCAGGCGTTGCGGCGCGTGGCATGGGAGGTCGTGGAGGCGGCGCGCATCGACGGGGCGAGCGAGGCGGTCATCCTGACGAGGGTAGTGACGCCCATCCTCCGTCCTGAGTTGACGGCGGCGGCGGTGCTGGCGTTCGCGGCGCATTGGAACCTGGTGTTGTTCCCCCGGGTCACGACGACGGAGGACCTGTGGACGGTGCAGGTGTTCCTGTCGAATCTGCTGCGGACCCGGCCGTTCGAATGGGGGTTACTCGGTGCTGCCGCGCTCCTGGCGAGCGCGCCGATCCTTGTGCTGTACGTGGTATTCGAGAAACGCATTCTTTCGACGTTCGAGGCGGGATTCCGCACGTGAGGAGGTTCGGCATGATCCGTTGGAAATCTTGGATTGCTTCTTCGTTCTGGACAGTGTGGAGGCGTCGAATTGCCGTGGCCCTGTTCGGGCTTCTGGTCGGGACGTCTGGCGTGGCGCAGACGGAGGTCACCTTCTGGCATTCGATGGACAGTGCCGTGGAGACCGTCGATGCACTCGTGGAGGCGTTCAACGCCTCCCAGGATGAGGTGCGTGTGGACGCCCGCTTCATCGGCTCGTACGCAGAGGCGCAAACGCGGCTGCTCGCAGCCTATGGGAGTGCCGATGAGCCGGTGTTGTTTCAGGCGGAGATTGCGTTCTTCCCGCGCCTCGTGGCAGAGGGTGCCGTGCAACCACTGACGTCGCTGACGAACGGCTTGCCTGCCGACGTGGTGAACGATTTCGTGCCTGGTTTGTGGGCCTACGGGGAGCTCGACGGTGAGCGGTACGGCCTGCCTTGGAACAGCTCGACGCCGGTGATGTACTGGAACGTGGACGCGCTCCGGCGCGCTGGCGTGGAGCCTCCCACGACATGGGAGGCGTTCGAAGCGACCGTCGATGCCTTGACGTCACGCCAGGCGCAGGGGTTCGTGTTCGTGGGTGATTCGTGGCTGTTCGAGATGATGGTGCTGAGCCTTGGGGGTCGGCTCGTCGACGAGAATGGCGTTCCGACGCTCGATTCGGCCGAGGCGCTCCGCGCGCTGACGCTGCTTGATGAATTGGAGGCGCGTGGCTCGTTGGCCTTCTTCGGGGCGAATGAATCGACGCCTGCGATTCTCGGGTTCGTACGCACGCGTTCACTGATGGCCTTCGCGAGCATCGCGAACTGGCCGGACATCCGCCGGTTCAGCGTGGCGTTCGACGTGACGGCGGGTCCCGTGCCCATGGCGCCCGGAGGTGCCGTGCCGCTTGGTGGTGCGCAGTTGGTCGTGATGGGCAATGCGACGGCGGAGGAGCGAGACGCGGCCTTCGCGTTCTGGAGCTGGCTTGCGGAACCGGAGCAACTGGCGACGTGGGTGGAGGGGTCGTATTACATTCCGGTGCGCCACTCGGTCGTTCCATTGCTCGACGCGTTCTACGCTGAGGATCCTGGTCGTGCGGCGGCGTTGTCGCAGCTCGAATTGGCGATTCCGCGACCGCGCATTCCGGAGTTCGATGCGATGCGCGGCATTCTCGACGAAATGATGGAGCGCGTGTTGCGCGGGCGCACGAGTCCGGAGGACGCGCTTGCGGAGGCGCAACGGCAGGCATTGGCGGAGGTGAATCGGTGATGTGGCGTGTGGTTGGCCTGGCAGGCCTGTTGGGTGCCGTGGGGTTCGCGGTGATCGAGGGGGCGGGACGCGCGTTGGGCGTGCGGACGGCAATGACGCCGTCGCTGTGGCTGGACGGAGCGGCGTTTGCCTTGGCGGGGATGGGGTTGGCGGCGTTATACGTGCAGGCGTGGTCGCGCGGTGGCTGGGCGCGGAGGGTTGGGGCGGCGTTGGCGTACGTGGCGTTGTTCCCGTTCGTCACCGCCCTCCTCGGTGGGTTAGCCGAGTTGACCTTTTTGGGCGGCTGGGGTTACGGCGGGTTCATTCGCGAAGCGCTCCTTGCGGGACCCATCAATCTTCTAGCCACGTTCACTCTCGAACTGGGTGTCGTGGCGCTGCCGCTCGGGGTGGTGAGCGTGACGCTCCTCCTCATTGCCGCACGCTCCCCCCGCAAAACGGCCTGAAGGATGGGTGCAGGACACGGTCGACGCGTCCCTTCGAGCGTACGCTCTAGGGAATGAAGATCCATCGTGGAACGACCACCATCCGTACGGTACTGGCAACCCTCGCGGTCACGCTCATCGCAACCGCGGCAGCGCAACCCACCTGCGAGACCCTCATCGGTTCGCTCGACACGGTGTTCGAGGAGGCCTTGAGCTACGAGATTGGCGTGGGCATCGAGCAGGGAGACAACGAGGTCGCCTACCAGCGGCAGCGTGCCGAGCGGCAGGCCGACGGCACGTACGTCACCGAGACGCTCGAGCGGCGCGGACTTCCGCGCCCCCCGGGTACCGGCAACGACGGACCCGATGGCGGCTTTGCCGACCTGGGGCTCACCTGCGACGCGGACCATGAACTCTCGGTAATGCCCAACGGCACCGCGCGCCTCGAGATTGGGCCAGTCGATCCGGACGGCGCGGTGAAGGGTTGGTCGCTCGAGTTCAGCGAGACGTCGGGTCGGTGGGTGCCCCGCGAGATGATCGGCAATTTTGAGGCGCGCATCGTGTTCGTTCCGGTGAAGGGTCGCTTCGTCACGACGTTCAGCAACTGGCAATTCTAGGCCGCAAGTCGGAGACGACGAACGTGGGCACCCCGAGGGGAGAGGGTGCCCACGTCGTTTGGCTAGGGTCGGCGGGTCGCCGAGCCCAGTTCAGAGGACGAGAGGTTCGAACGTCCCTGCAAGGAGTACGGCCGCCCGGAGGAAGAACACGCCGGATAGGGCGCACACGGCGGAGACGGCCAGGAGGCTCTTGCGTTTCTCGCGAAGCAACGTGTACGCACCGATGGCGAGGGGGACGAGAATGCCGATGCCAATGACGCCTCCCCACAGCATGAGGGCAAGATCCCCTTGCGTCATGAGTATCGCGCCGTAGCGTGCTCCTGCCGAACCGTAGGACAGGGCGACATGGAGGAATCCCAGAACGGCGAGCAGTTTGACGCCGTCGAGCACCATGCCGATGCGAACGCCTGCCGCCGAGACGTTGGCGTCGACGAGCCCAAGCACGTACAGCAGCTCGATGACCGCAATCGCTGCGATGGAGCCGCTGACCACCCACAGGATGGGAATCAGCGAGGTGTTCCACAGGGGAATGCCAGCCGCTTGCGTCAGCAGGAACCCGCTGTAGACCGTGGCAAATGCGCCCACGCCGGCGAACAGGCCTCGGTACCCGGCCTGCGCACGGAGCGTCTCGGTCCACTTCAGCCATGCGATGCGTCGCGTGAGGGCTGGTAGGTGCCCAATCAGCAGAAGCAACGTGAGCACGAGGTGCACGGACAGCGTCGCGATGCCGAGCAGCATCCAGGAGCCAAGGTTGAAATCGAAATCGAGGACCATGAGGTACAGCGTGCGCGGGAGATTCCACCAGCGACCCAAGTGCGAGACGACGAGGAGCAGCCCGATGGTGAGGGACGCGAAGATCGTGATGATGAGAGCGGATCGACGCACGAAGTAGTAGGCGACCGATCCCATGCCAGCGATGCCGACGAACCAGAGGAACCAGGCAATGGACCAACCCCAGTGTGCGACGTCGACTTGAAGGTGTAGATCGGCGGGTGTCATCAAGATCCCTCCACGATGAAGTACTTGGGTTCGGTCCCCGCCGACTCGAGAAGGCGACGCGATCGCTGGGTGCGGAGCGTTTCCGATACGCTGCTCTCCGGGTCGTTGAGGTCACCGAAATCGCGTGCCATGGCGGGGCATGCCTGCACGCAGGCGGGTTGCTGGTCATGCGCGATCAGGTCGAGACAGCCGTCACCCATGCACTTGGCGGGAACATGGGTGTCGGGGTGGAACCAGCGCACGTTGTACGGACAGCTGGTGACGCAGTAGCTACAGCCTGCGCATCGTCGCGCATCGAGCCGAATCAGGCCATCGTCGTCCTGATAGACCGCACCGAACGGGCAGGTGCGGACGCAGGGCGCATCGTCGCAGTGTTGACACTGCACGAGGAGGAGGGTGGGGCGCCCCTGCTCGTTGGCGCTTTCGATGCGTCGAATGTTGCTTGCGAGTCCGCCCCATCCCTTCTCCTCGCGCGCCATCATCTCGGGCTGGTTCGTCATGGTGCAGGCGAGGACGCATGCGCCGCAAGCGATGCAGCGGCTTTCGTCCCACAGGTGCGCAAGTCGCCGGCTGGGCGTACCGTTCTTGGCTTCGTTGGGTCGTGCCATGAGAAGCGCGTTCCTCTCTCCCGTCAGGCGCGACGGATGCGAATGGAGGCGTTGTTGGCGTTCGACCCGGTCACGGGATCGACGGTCGAGGTCGAGAACCAGTGTGGGTTGAGGCCGCGGGTGCGTTTCGCAAACCGGGCGTCCTCGCGGAGGGCCGAGCCTCGGTTACCGCCTACGTAGCTTTGGATGTAGGCAACCCCTGCACGGACGCGGGGCGTGACGCGAACCGACGTGGTGGCGGTCCAACCGGTATCGAGGCCTTCGATCAGAGCTTCGTCACCATCCTCGAGACCGAACCGTGTCGCGTCCTCGGGGTGGAGCCAGAGCGCGTTGTCGGCAAGGTACTGCGTGGGGAACGCCATGGATGCGACACCCGACGATCCGATGGGGCTCTTCCCGTTGACGAGATACAACTCGTCCTCGGCCCCGGGAAGCGTGTAGGCGTTCGGTGCGACGTGCTGCGCAAATCCATCGCTTCGGTACCCCTTGAGGATGGGTTCGAGTGCATAGATTTCGAATCGCCCACTTGGCGTTCCAAATGGTGTTTCGTAGGGAAGCCGACCGAAGGTGGGTTCGGCGAGCGTCACGAACCCGTGCTCGTCGAGTTCCGTTCGCATCGCCTCCGGATCGCGTTGCCAGGCGTCGGCAAGTGCGTCGATGCGTGCCTCGTGGAGAGGCGCGAGGAAGTCGCGGTGGAAGACCTCGGGGTCGGCGTAACGCTCGTCGTAGCCGAACATGAGGGCGCGTTCGGGCTGAATCCTGCGGAGGATTTCGAGCATGATCCACTCGTGGGGGCGCGCATCGACGCCTTCGGGTGGTGGGGTGATGCGGTGTTGACGTGCGACCGACGCGCCGAGCGTCCAGCCGACCGCACTCACGTTCTCGCGCTCGAGGAACATTTCGGAGGGAAGGACGTAGTCGGACCAGTCGTCGACCTCTTGCCGAACCACGTCGATGTTGACGAGCAGCTCGAGCTTCTCGAGGGCCTGCTCGAGCCTGCGCGTGTTGGGGTCGCGGTGGAACAGGGTGGCGCCAAGCAGGATCATGCCCGTGATGGGGTAGGGATCTTCGTCGAGGATGGCGTCCAGGACGGCGGCGAAGGTACCGTTGGTTTCGGGGTAGCGAAGCTTGTCGACCGAGGGGTCGAGGGACAGGTCGAACCCGTCGCCAAGGATGGTCGTGGCGCGTCCATCGGCATTGGTGAGGATGCCCGGGAGTTTCGCGCTGGGTTTGAACCCAAGGCCTCCAGGCTGGTCGATGTTGCCCAGAAGGCCGTTGACGGTCATGAGGGCCATGATCACGTCGGTGTCGTTTCCGTTGCGGGTGTTGTACCAGGTGTCCTCCACCACGCCGTTCATCTCCGCCAGTTCGCGGGCGATGCGGATCACGTCGCGGGCGGGAATCCCCGTGATCTCGGCAACCCGGTCGGCCCCGTAGTCCGCCAGGTGGGTTTCGAATCGGCGCCAGGCGGTTTCGACGCGGATGGGGCCATTGCGTCCAGGAATCGTGCCTTCGAAGGTCAGGTCGGGATTGGCGTCGGGCTCGTCATGGAGGACGGTGACGCTTCGCGTGGCGTCCCACATGGCGTAGCGGTCGCTCGAGCCTTCCGGCGTCAGGTCGGCTTCCGTGACGGGTTTGCCGTCCTCGTGAATCAGGAACGGGAGGTTCGTGTGTTGGCGAACGAAGGTCGCGTCGTAGCGACCCTCTTCGACCAGGACACGGGCCACACCCAGCATGAAGGCAGCATCGGTTCCGGGGTAGCAGGCAAGCCACTCGCCATTGGCGAAGGCGACGTCGGGCATGGCAGGATTCAGAAAAACGACTTTGGCGCCCTTTTCACGCGCTTGCGCGAGTCGTTGCACAGCGCCCATCGGCGCGTTGAGGCTGCGTCCGGGAAACAGGACGTAGTTGACGCGCTCATAGTCAGGGTCCACCGTAGAGTGCTTCGAGTAGCTCTTGCCCATGAGCCATTTGCGGCCGACGACGCCGGCGGTGTTGCAGGTGCTGGACTGTTTCACGATGTTTGGAGCCCCCAAGGGCCACATGAGCCACTGCAGGTCGGTCGCGAAGTCATGCGTGGTGGCCGCAAGTGCTCGAGCTCCATCACGTTCGAGGATGCCCTTGATTCGTTCGGCGATCTCATCGAGGGCCTGGTTCCAGGAGATCTCCTCGAAGGTGCCACTTCCGCGTGGCCCCACGCGTTTCAGGGGATTCTTGACGCGTAGGGGGCTGTTCCAGGTGAACATCGTGGTGGCGCCTCGCCCGCAGTAGCCGCGTTGCGGATGGTCGGGATGCTGGTTGGGCAGGATGAGCAGGTTGTGCGCACCGGCAGGCTCATCGGCCCGGGCGAGCGCGGTGAGGCCACAACCCGCACCACACTGGTGGCAGATCGTGTGTCGGATGCGGTAGCCGTTGCGCTCGAGGCCAGCGACGTCGATGCCGTCCGCTCGGAAGTACGGCTCGGCGTCAGCCCAGCCCTGGCGTGCGAGCAGGGCGCCGACGGAGAGCGCGGCGCCACCGGCTAGGAAGCCGCGGCGGGAGACGGGGTATGGGCGGGCTGGTGACATCGAATCCCCTTTCCTCGTGATTGTGCTTTCTTTCACGAGCATTGTGGTATTGACCGTAATCAATATCGCCGCCCCCATTAGAGGGCCGAACGTCCCGCCCGAAGCGCCAGGGAAATGCGTGCTGGATGGACAATCTCCGACCTCAAAGGTAGGATTTCGCCATGGATTTCTCGCGGGCGTTCAAGGCTCTCGCCGATGACACGCGACTGGCCATCCTCGCGTACCTCGAGAAGCCGGAGCAGCTATGCCACCGGCACGAGGAAGGCATTTGCAGTTGCGACATCGAGATGAAGCTCGACCTCTCGCAACCCACTGTGAGTCACCACATGACCATCTTGATCGATGCCGGCCTGGTGCGCGCAGACCGTCGCGGCCGCTACGTGTACTTCGACCTCGATCGCGCTGCCTTTCGTTCCCTCGCGCAGGCCATCGAGGCGCGCGTAGCGGAGCCCAACTAACGCAGAATCGCGAGGAACACGCCCGCTGCGACGGCGGAGCCGATCACGCCCGCCACGTTCGGCCCCATGGCTGCCATGAGCGGGTTGACGCGACCCTGCGTGTGCGTCGCCACGAAGCTCTGAACGACGCGGGCCGACATGGGCACGGCGGACACGCCGGCCGCACCGATGCAGGGGTTGATGCGTTTCTCGCGCGGCAGCACCAGGTTGATGAGCTTGGCGAGCAGGATTCCGCCAGCGGTGCTCGCGACGAACGCGACCATGCCGAGCAGCAGGATGAACAACGTTTCGGCACTCAGGAAACTGCCGCCATCCATCGTCGCGCCAATGACGAGGCCGAGCAGGATCGTGACGATGTTGATGAGCGGTCCCGACGCCGTCTTCGAGAGCCGGTCGGTCACTCCCGACTCGCGCAGCAGGTTGCCGAACATCAATAGTCCTACGAGCGGCGCGGCGGGCGGAACGACGAGCGACACGACGACCGTCACGGCGATGGGGAACACGATGACTGCCGTGCGCGATACCGGTCGTTCCTGCGAGACGGGAATTTCGCGTTCTGCCTTGCTGGTGAGGAGCCGCAATACGGGCGGTTGAATCACGGGAACGAGCGCCATGTAGCTATACGCGGCGACCGCCACCGCGCCAAGCAGTTCGGGGGCCAGAATGGCGGTAAGGAAGATCGACGTGGGACCGTCCGCCCCACCGATGATGCCGATCGAGGCGGCCTCCTCGACCGTGAAACCGAACACGTAGTGCGCTCCGAGCGCGGCGACGAAGATGCCGACCTGAGCAGCGGCCCCGAGGATCAGCACGAACGGGCGGGCGAGCAGGGGACGGAAGTCGGTCAGGGCACCCACCCCGAGGAAGATTAGGGGAGGCAGGAGCTCGGTCTTGATGCCCGCGTCGTAAATGAGTTGCAGCAGTGGGAGGTTCGCACCGGGCTCGGCGACGTAACTGCTCGACGCGGCAAGGTTCGCGCCGGGCAGGTTGGCGAGCACCGCACCAAACCCGATGGGGACCAGCAGGAGCGGTTCGTACTTGTGGCGCACCGCAAGGTAGATGAGGATCCCGCCGACGAGGAACATCACGCCGTTCTGCCAGGTGAGCGACCAGAAGCCGCTCCCTTCGAGCAGGGCCGCCCAGTCGCCCACGTCAGCCTCCAATCGTGACGATGGCGGCCTCGGGACCGACCTCGTCACCGGGACGCGCATCGAGGGAGGTGACCGTGCCGGCGACGGGCGAGCGGACGTCGTGCTCGGCCTTCATCGCTTCGACGGTGGCGACCACCTGACCGGTCTCCACGTGATCGCCGACGGCGACGTGCAGCGCGAGGACCTCGACCGACCCGCCGAACGGGGAGTGAACGGGGGTCGCGGCGACGGGTGCAGCGGCGGGTGCAGCGGCGGGTGGGGGCGCCGGAGTCGCCGGTGGAGGCGTCGTCACTTGACCCGGCGTCGCGGCGGAGGTGGATCCGGGGGGCGCAATCGTCACGTCGAACGTGCGCGTCACGCCGCCCTCCTGCACGGTCACTTGGGTACTGACCGGTTCGTTCCACGCAGCCGCGGGTGCGGCGGGCGCGGCAGGAATGGCGGGCGTGGCGGGCGTCGCGGGAGCTGCGTCCTGCTTGAGCGGCAGCTTCACGCGGGCGCGACCCTCGAGGAGGCGGATGCCTTCGTTGAGGTCCATGCTCTTGCCCGGAACGATGGCGGCCGCGACCAGGAACACGTTCTCGTCGCTCTCCTTGAGACCGCGTTCCCGCAACGCTTCCCGCGCAGGGGTGAGACTGTCGGCCGCCGCGGCGAGCGGATCCCCTTCGAACGGAGGCAGGCCGAGTTGCTCCGCCGCCTTGGCCACGACCTCCGGGTCGGGCGTTTCGGGTGGCCGACCGAAGTAGCCGAGCACGCTCTTGCCGTACCCCTCGTTGATCTTCTCCCACCGGCCGTACAGCACGTTGTTGAACGCTTGCAGCCAGTACTGCTGCGAGCCGGGCGTCACGCTCGTCCAGGCACCCCCCGCCTTCACGACGACGGGGAACTCGGCGAGCACGTCGGCGTACCGGTCGAGAATGCCCGCCTCCTTCATCATGTACACGTTCGGTCCAATCGCGCCGCCCGGCATGGGGAACCCCACGACGCGCGCGTCGGCCGCGAGGGTGATGGGGTTGAAGTCGTAGGCGGCGAGGCCCTCTTCGAGGATCGTCTCCACCGCACCCACCGCGTTCGCGTCGAGGTCGAGGCTGAACCCGGTGTTCTTGAGCGCGTGCGCCATGCTGCGCACGTCGGGTTGCGAGGTGCCCGATGCAAGCGGACGGATGGACAGGTCGACGCCGTCAGCGCCCCCCTCGATGGCCGCCATGTTGCACGCGACCGCCATGGAGGCCGTGTCGTGCGTGTGGAACCACAGGGGAATCTCCGAGCCGAGGAGGGCCTTGATGCCCTTCGTCGTTTCGTACACGGTGTTCGGGTCGGTCGTGCCCGACGCGTCCTTGAGGCACAGCGAGTGGATCTCCGTGTCGCCGTCGAGCAGCCGGCGGGCGACGTCGACGTAGAACGCGGGGGTGTGCACGTCCTGCGAGGCGTACGGGAGGCCCATCAGGGAGACGGTCACCTGGTGGTGCATGCCTGCCTCGACGATCGGTTTGCCGGTGCCGATGAGATTGTCCACGTCGTTCATGAAGTCGAAGTTGCGGTCGATGGTCGTCCCATGCCGCTGCATGAGTTTCGCTTGCAGCGCAAGCGCTTCGGGTCCCTGACCCGTCAGGGTCACGCCGGACACGCTGCGCGTCAGGATTTGCAGGTCGACGCCATCCCCCACCACGTCGCGCATCTGGTCCATCGCCTCGAACGGGTTCTCCCCCACGTAGAAGAACGGCGCCTGGAAGCGTGCACCACCCCCGAACTCGAAGTGGCGAACCCCGGCATCCTTGGCGGCCTCGAGGGCTGGGAGGACGTCGGCGACGCGTACCTTCCCTCCGAACACGCTTTGCAGTCCGTCGCGGAAGGCGGTGAGCATGACGCGAATCTTCTTGCCGCTGCTGGAGTGGATCATCAGGAGGCCCCTTCGGTGCGTTCACGAACGTCACGAACCTGCGCGCCCGGGTGGGCACGCTGCACGGCGATCTGAATGGCGGTGAGCACGAACGGATCGGTCGCACCCCCCGAGCGTGTGGCAGGCGCGCGGTCGTCCTCCGTTCGCGCGGGCGGTACGGGCGCAGCGGCAGCCGGGAAGATTGTGGTGATGGCCTTCAGCACGCCGCCGAGCAAACTGAGCAGAACGATCACGGCGAGGAAGGCATTGATCGACAGCATCCACAGGGGGGTTTCGTTCACGTGCGTGCGCCTCCGACCTGTGAGCGGTCCGTGGGGACCGCCCTCTCGACCCTCATCGTACTCTGCACTACCGTTTGGCGTGGTGGGACGATTGGGTTGCCTGGAAGCGCATGCGGCCCGTCGCAATGGGCTTCGGGGCGCCCTCGATGCGGAGCGTCAAGTCGGGCAAGAGGGCCTCCACGCGACCCGTGACGATGGGGGGCGCATCGGCAGGTGCATCGACCGGGTGGATCGTCACGTCACGCCCGAGGAAGGTGGCGTGTGCGCGGTAACGGTCGACGATGGCGTCGGCGCCCTCACACTGGAGCAGGTCCCGCAGGGTGGCGAGCCGCTCGACGACGTGGGGAAGGAGCACGGCCCAGGCACCCGTTATGGCGAACGTCGCATGCGCGTCGGCGAGGGCGGCGGGGGGAAGGGCGGCAGGATCGCCGGGGGGCAGCGTGGGCGTGCGCGCAACGTTCACGCCAATCCCGAATCGGACGCTGCGTACCATGCCGGCCGTCACGTCGCTGCGGGTGAGGACGCCGGCGACCTTTGCGTCGCGCCACACGACGTCGTTCACCCACTTCACGCCCACGAGGCCTTCAACGCCCGCGAGGGTCGTGATGGCGTCGGCGACGGCGACGGCGGGCAGGGCGGCGAGGGCCGCTTGCACCGTATCGGCGGGAAGTCCGACGTGGAGGTGCGTGACGAGTTGCAGGTTGCCGGGCTCGGCGTGCCAAATGCGGCCGCGTTGACCTTGAAATCGGCCCGCCATGGCGACGGCGGTGGTGCCGTCGGGCAGCGACTGCCCGCCGGCCACGAGAGCGCCGAGGACGTCGAGGTGGGAGACGCTCGCCTCGCGCAGGACGATCCAAGGACCGGGAGGGGCGTCGACGTCGTGACGCTCGACCGACCAAGCGGGCCGGTCGCCGGCGAGGGTGCGCCACAAGGCGTGCGCCTCCCCGTCCGGCGGTGCGCCAGCGTGGGGAGCCGTATCGCCTTCCGGCGCGACGGTGCGCAGCAGGTGAGAGTCATCGCTCAGGACGTGCATCAGGTGCAAGGGTACGCTGCGGCATGAGTGAACGGTTCACGTTGGGCGTCAACTACTGGCCGAGACGGAAGGCGATGCGCTGGTGGTCGGACTTCGATGCCGGGGAGGTCCGCGAGGAGTTCGACCTGATCGCCGAGCTGGGTCTGCACGTCGTGCGCATCTTCTTGCTTTGGGACGACTGGCAGCCGGAACCGGACCGCGTGCCCACCCAGCGCCTTCGCGACCTGGAGGCGGTGCTGGACGCAGCCGCGGAGCGTGACCTCGGGATCGACGTCACGTTCTTCACGGGGCACATGAGCGGTCCGAACTGGGTGCCGCGTTGGCTCACGAGTCGCACCGCGCCGTTGCCGTCGCCGCGGCAACGCGTGGTGGCAGGCTCGCTGGTGGATACGTCGTATCGGAACATGTTCCACGACGATCAGGCGCTCGCCGCCGAGCGGTTGCTTCTCGAGACGGTCGTGGATGCGTTTCATGATCACGAGGGCGTGTGGATGTGGAACCTCGGGAACGAACCCGATTTGTTCGCCAAGCCGGCGAGCGCGACGGCGGGGCGGGCGTGGGTGCGTGACATGCGGGCGGTGATTCGCGAGATCGATGGGGTTCACCCGGTCACGATGGGCTTGCATGCCGACAGTTTGTTGTTCGACAACGGCTTGCGGGTGCCGGACGTATTCGCGGAGACGGACCGTGCGGTGATGCACGCCTACCCGATGTACCTGCCGTTAGCGCGGCACCCGCTCGATCCGGACCTGGTGCCGTTCAGCGTGGCGCTCACCTCGGCTTTGGCGGGGGGTGTACCGGTATTGATGGAGGAGTGGGGTGGCTGCACCGCCGCGCCGGGGGATCCGTCGGGCGTGCAGACCTTCGACGGGCCGGACGGTCCGTACGAGCAGTTCATGGCGAGCGAGGAGGACCTCGCGGCGTACGTGGAGGCGGTGCTGCCCAAGTTGGTGGAGGTGGGGGCGACGGGCGCGATGGCGTGGTGCTTCGCCGATTATCACGAGAGCTTGTGGAACGAACCGCCATGCCGGGACACGGGTCACGAGCGGTTCTTTGGTCTGGTGCGTCCCGACGGGAGCCTGAAGCCGCATGCCGAGACGCTTCGTGCGTTCGCTGCCGAGGAGCCGGAGGTTCGACCGGCCGTGCGGAGCGTGGCGATGGACGTGGACGCCGATGCGTACTACCGCGACCCATCTGGGCAGGCGGCGCGGTTGTATCGGGCGTTCCTGGGGGAGGATGCGTGATGCTGCACGTGATTCTCGGGTCGGGGCCGGTGGGCTGCTGGACGGCGCGCGCACTGGTCGAGAAGGGGCATGCGGTGCGGGTGGTGAACCGTTCGGGTCGTCGTCCCGACCTGTTGCCCGTCGCGGTGGAGGTCGTGGCGGCCGACGTGCGTGACGTGCGACAAGCGGTCGAAGTGAGTGAGGGTGCGGCGAGCGTCCTGCAGATGCTGGGCGTTCCGTACGCGTCGTGGGAGCGTGACCTTCCGGCGTTGCAGGAGGGAGCACTGGCGGCGGCGGAGGCGCACGGGGCGCGCTACCTGTCGTTCGAGAACCTGTACATGCACGAGCCGGTGGGGGAGCTTCACGAGGAATCGCGCATTTCGCCGTTGGGTCGCAAAGGCGCACTGCGGCAGCGACTCGCGGAGAGGGTCCAGGCAGCACACGAGGTGGGACGCGTGCGCGCGACGATCCTCCGGGCGGCCGACCTGTACGGGCCTGGCGTCACCACGTCACTGTTCGGGGAGCGCTTCTTCGCGCCCTTGCTCGCTGGGAAGGGTGCGCAGTGGATTGGCGATTCGGACGTTCCGCATGCGGCCGCCTACGCACCGGACGTGGGGCGAGCGGCTGCCGAGCTCGTCACCTACGAGTCGTCCCTCGGCAAGCTCTGGTTCGCGCCGCATGCGCCGGCCGTCACGCCGGAACAGTTTGCCGTCCTCGCCGCAAGCGTGGCGGGGGTGGAGGCGAAGGTGCGCGCCATGGGCCCGTGGACGTTGCGGCTCGGCGCGGCGTTCCGCCGGGATGCACGCGAGATGGTGGAACTGCTGCCCAACCTCACGCGCCCGTACCTCGTGCGTTCGAATCGAATCAACGCCGTGTACGCACTTCGACCCACCCCCCTCGCCGAGGGCATTCCCACGACGGTCGCGTGGTTCAAGGACAGGTCCCACTGAAACGACGGGGCTCGGTGGCGCGCCTTCCGTTACGACAGGATGCCAGCCTCCATGTGAAGTTCACGGTCGCAGACGCCCTCCATGAAGGCGAGGTCGTGAAAAATGCCGAGCATCGTCGTGCCTTCGGTCTTGAGCGAAGCGAGGAGCGCCCGGACCTTGGACTTACTGTGCGCGTCGAGGCTGGCCGTGGGCTCATCGAGGAGCAGGATGCGGGGCCGCTTGATCATTGCGCGTGCAACGTTCACCCGCAGTTTTTCGCCACCCGAGAAGGTCTGCGGGAACGACTCCCACAACGCCTTCGGCAACTCGAAGTGCTCGAGGAGCCGTTCCGCTTCCGCCCGCGCTGCGGACGGGTCGGTACCGGTCTCTCGCATGGCGCTCTCGACTACCTCCCGAGCCGTGGTGCGCGGAACGACGCGCAGGAACTGGCTGACGTAGCCAATCTCCTGGCGACGCAGTGCGAGGACCGTCCGTTCGTCCGCTCGCGCAAGGTCGATCGAACCGAACGCTTCGGATGCGTAACGCATCTCGCCCGCCTGCGGCAGGTAGGTCCGGTAGATCAGCTTCAGGACCGTCGACTTCCCACTTCCGCTGCGTCCCGTGATGCCGACGAACTCGCCCGGCGCGAGGTCAAACGTGACGTCCCTGCACCCTTCGACACGCTGCTCCTGCGCATGCAACGTGAAGGCCTTCGACACGTTGCGGAGGGACAGCACCGGCTCGTTCACGCTCCCTCCTCCGTCGTCACGTTGGGTGGACCGTCCCGGTACGCTTCGATGAAAGCATCGACGGGACCACTGAACGCTTCGAGGGCCGCGCGGAGCTGATCGTGGCTCCAACGCCACCAAGCGATCTCGAGCAGGGCGGCCACCGTATCGTCGTCGAAGCGTCGCTTCACGACGCGTGCCGGCGTGCCCACGGCGATCCCGTACGCCGCCACGTCGCGCGTGACGACCGCTCCTGCCCCAACGACGGCACCGACGCCGACGCGAACACCGGGCATGAGGATGGCGCCATGTCCAATCCACGTGTCGGCATCCACGACCGCACGTTGCGCACGACGCCAGGCGAAGAATGCCTCGTCGTCCTCCTCGGCGAATCCATACATCACCCTGCGGTAGGTGAAGTGGTGCTGCGTGGCCCGCTCCATTGGGTGCGCCGTCGCACCGATGCGAACGGCAGCCGCGATGTTTGCGAACGGTCCCACGTCCACGTTCTGGAGGATGCAACGCGGTCCGTTGTAGGCGTAGTCACCGTAGCGAACGTGCTCGAGGTGGCTGTCCGCACCCACTTCGTTGTAGACGCCGAACGTCACCTCGTGAAGCGTCACGTTGGCATGCACGGTAGGCGTGGTGGCGAGTTTCGGTTCGTTCATCACGCGCGATACTCCGTCCTGAACACGGGGGTCCCACTCACCCAGGCGCGCATGACGGCAGGCATGCCGTCACGAAGGAGCCGTACGGCAAGCAGATCGGCACGTTTGCCTTCCTCAATCGATCCGGTTTCGTGGTCGATGCGCACCGCTCGAGCCGCATCGAGGGTGACGAGGCGTATGGCCGCAGGAAGGTGCACGGCATGCTCGCGGTGCAATCGGAACACGGCGAGCAGCATGGCGGGCGGGTAGTAGTCGCTGCAGAGAACGTCGATGGCGCCGTCAAGGACGGCCTCGGTCACGCTCAGGTTCCCGCTGTGCGAACCTCCGAGAAGCACGTTGGGTGCGCCGCCGACGGTGTGCATGCCCTGGGAGCGGGCGTAATGGGCGACGTCGAGGGTAATGGGGAACTCGCTGATGGTCGTCCCGAGCGAGCGTCCGAAGTCGACGCGCGCCTCGCTATCGTCATCGTGGGACGCGACCGCGACCCCGTGGGCATGCGCCACGTCCGTGAGCAGTTGCATCATGGTGGCGTCGAGCTTGTCGCGTTCCCGACTCATGGCGATCAGGCGCTCCACCCCCTCGTCGTCGAGGCCCTTGTACGCCTTCACCGTGCTGCGGAACACCTCGAGGTCTCGGTATTGGCCCTGCCCGGGCGTGTGGTCCATGAAGGAGAGGAGGTGTACGCGTCCGTCGCGGATGTAGGTTGCGACCTCCTCGATGCGGTCAGGGTTGTCGATTTCGAAGCGGGCGTGGCACCGGTGATGGATGAGATGCTCGAAATCGTGCGATGCGTGAATCGTCTCGATCAATGCGCGTGTCGTCTCGGGTTGACGCACGATGCTGCTGGCGAACGCGTCGAAGCCGTATAACGCGAGGCTGTGGAACATGGTGGTGATTCCGTGGCTGATGAGTTCCCGTTCGGCTTCGCGGAGCGCAATGCGGAGGTCGAGAAGCGAGGTGGGCCTCGGCGCGGCCATGTGCTCGATGTAGTCGGCGTGGACGTCGATCATGCCTGGTATCAGGATCGTGTCGTGAAGATCGATGACGCGCTCGCCGGAAGGGGCGGCGCGGATGGGTTCGATGCTGGCGATGAGGTCACCATGCAAGACGACGTCATGATCTTCGATGACGTCGCTGGGCGTGACGATGCGTGCGCCGGTCAGGCGGATTGGGCGGTATTCGTTCATCGGGGTGGGTCGCGCCTCGGGTTCCTGGTTCATAACAACGAGTAGACGAGCTCCTGGGTGTAGGGGTGCTGGGGATCCTCCATGATCTGATCGGTCAGACCCGCTTCGACCTGCCGACCGTCGCGCATGACGATGGTGCGATCCGCGAGCATGCGAATGACGGCGAGATCGTGTGAGACGAGGATCATGGCGACCCCGACGTCACGGCGAATCTGTTTGATCAGGTCGAGTACGCGTGCCTGGACGGACAGGTCGAGGCCGGTGGTGACCTCGTCAAGGAGGAGAATGGGCGGCTCGTTGGAGAGCGCTTTGGCGATTTGCACGCGCTGCTGCATGCCCCCCGAGAACTGGCGTGGGGAGGTCTTCATGCGGTGCGTCGGGATGCGGGTGTGCTCGAGCAACACGCGGGCGCGTGCTTCCATGCGGCCGACGTGACGGTCGTTGGCGGCGATCATCTTCTCGGCGATGTTGGCGACGCTGCTGAAGTCCATGTTCAGGCCGAGCATGGGGTTCTGGTAGACCTTGCCGAGCAGGTGATTGCGAATCCAGCGGCGACGCTCTCCCGAGGCCGTCCATAGGTCCGCAGCGCCCCGCTCGTAGGCGGCAAGGTAGGCATGGCCGCTCGTGGGCTCCTCGTCGAAGTAAAGGCAATTGAGGATGGTGGACTTGCCACTGCCGCTCTCGCCGACGATGCCCAGAACTTCCCCTGGATGCACCTCGAACGAGACGCCGGAGAGGGCGTGCACCGTGCCGCAGTGGCGGCAGGTGTTGCCCTGCAAGGCAGTCTCGGCATGGTCGCGGCAGGCGGCGCATCCGGACCCATAGCGTTTGGAGAGGTCATCGACGGTCAGGACGGGGAGGGTCGTGGTCACGACGCCCTCGCACGGGCGTTCATGCGCGCGAGGCACTCACTGGTGTCGTTGCAGCGAAACGTGGTGCCTCCATGCTGCGCATCCTGAATCTCGTCCATGAAGACCCCCTCGGCACCGCACAGCGCACAGGTTCGTCCGTCGACGTCCTCGCTTCGGAAAGGGTGATCGTCGAAGGCGAGGGAGGTGACGCGGGTGTGGGGCGGGACGGCGTAGATCTTCTTCTCCCGGCCTGCACCAAGCAGGATGAGGGCGTCACCGTGGTCCATCTTCGGGTTGTCGATTCGCGGAATGGGGCTCGGGGCCATGACGTACCGGTCATGCACCTCGACGGGGGGGTCCGCTCCGGTCGTCACGTCACCGTGCCGCATGATCTGTTCAAACAGGAGGACGTACGCACCGGTGTAGTCCCGTTCGGCGTGCAGACGCCGCGTGACCTCTTCGCGAGGCTCGACGAAGCGGAGTGGCTCGGGAATCGGGACCTGGAGGATGAGAATCTGGTCGGGTCGAAGCGGCTTGTCGGGAATGCGGTGACGGGATTGGATGAGGGTCGCTTCGGCCGTATCGTCGCTGGTGGTGACGCCCGTCGTGGAGCGGATGAGCGCCTTGATATTGACGGCGTTCACCGACTCGTCCGTGCCTTGGTCGATGACCTTGAGGGTGTCGTCGGGGCCGATGAGGGACAGCGTGAGTTGAAGTCCACCCGTTCCCCAGCCACGCGCGATGGGCATTTCTCGGGATGCGAAGGGAACCTGGTAACCGGGGATGGCGATGGCCTTGAGGGTGGCGCGTCGAATCTCCCGCTTGGAGCCTTCATCGAGAAAGGCGAAGTTGTACGTGCCGTGGCGGCTCATGCGTCCTCCTCCCCGGACACCGCGTCGGGTTGATGCGTGCGGCGCACGGCATCGAGTTCGCTTTGGAACGTGACGTAGTGAGGAAGTTTGAGGTGCGAGATGAAGCCGGTGGCTTCAACGCTGTCGACGTGCATGAGGATGAACTCCTCGTCGTGCGTGGGGTGCCTCGAATCGGGGTGCTCGAGGCATTGGTCGAGGAGGCTCATCGCGATGGCCTTCGTCTCGTTCTGGCCGAAGCACGCGCCGTAGCCGAGATCGAAACGCAGAGCTTGGCGTTCTTCGCCACCGGGTTCGTGGACGGGAACGACGGTTTCGACTTCGGTGATTCGGATCTCGCCGAGGTAGTACCCGTCGTCCGGGTCGGCGTATAGGGTCGGGTCGGAGCCCCCCACTGCCTCGTTCTCGTGGCTGGCAAGGGGGTTGGGGATGGTGAGGGGGAGGGCGGCGACGCGCAACTCGCCGACCGTGGGGTGGAGCATCGGCCCGTAGCCGCGGAGGGAGGCGTACCCGAGCGAGGTCACCGTGCCGGTTTGTCCACGGGTGAGGACTTGCAGGCGCTCACTGCGGCTTGCGGGGATGCGAAGCGCCCGCTTCGTCACGTCGTCGGGTGGCGTGTCGTCGTTCTCGCGAGGTTCCATAAGGCCTTGCGCATGCAGGTAGTCGGCGACCTTGGGAAGACCGTCGAGCCGTCCAGCGTCGTTTGGCAAGGCTTGTGCTCGACTCGCGTCGCGCCAGCGCTCGAGCCAGGCGCGGACATCGGTTTCTTCCTCGTGCATGAGCGTGTCGTCGAGGAGCCGGTGGACGTAGTCGTAGCCGGCCCCGAGAATCTGTCCGCCCGGAACGTCCTTGAAGGCGGCGGAGATGCGGCGTTCGACGCGCGCGCTGGTACCGTCGATGGGCACGGTGATGTGGAGGCGTGGGAGGGTGGAGCGGTAGGCGCGGAGGAGGAACACGGCTTCCTCGGGGGAGCCTTCAGCTTGTTTGATTGCGTGCGCGGCGACGTTCTCGTCGTAGAGGCTGGCTTCGCTCATCACCTGGTCGACGAGGCCTCGGAGGCCGGCGCGTGCTTGGCGAACGTCGAGGCTCACGCCATGCTTGAGGCGTTCGTAGCGGAGCCGTTCGGTGGAGGCTCGGATGGCTTCGGTTCCGCCCTTGACGGCGACGTATCCCATGTCACGCGCCTCCAGCCTGGGTGTCCGTCACGCGTGTGGTGCGCGGGAGGGCCAGCATGCGTGCCGTTGGGTCGATGAAGATCAGGTCGATGCCGAGTGGGAACGTGGCGTTGCGTTCGGAACGGGGCGTGCGCCAATCGAAGGCCACGTCGATGCTCACGGTGCGGGTGCCGGGAATGCCCGGCCCGTCGAGGTGCACGGCGTGCCGATACAGGCTGGCTGCGCCGGGCTCACCGTCACCGAGGTGCTGCGCGTCGATGATGACGGTGGCCCCGCGGTGGGGGGCGGTGAGCGTGCCGATTGGGGCGGTAGCGAGGATCCGAGTGGCGTCCGTGTCGGGAGCGAGGAGAAACAGGAACTGCGCTTCGCTCGGCATGGCGGGACGCGCATTCGTGCGTTCCCGCAGAATGCGCGTCACCGTGCGGGGGTCGGGTCCGTGAACGGCGAAGGTTGCCTCCGCGTCGAGGAGGGTGTGGGCCACGACATCAATGCCAATCGGGAGGCCGTGCGCGTCGTTGCCCGTCCCCGTGACCGTACCGAGTTCGTGGAGGGTGCCTGGGCGCGCCATCGCATCGACGAGGTGTCGGTAGCAGCGCTGCGTTTGGAGAACGCCGTCTGCGGGTATGGGGTGCACCCTTACGTCACCTCCATCGTTTCAAACGACACCCTCGTCGTGAGAAGGACGGCATCGTGCTCCGCCTGGGAGCGCGCGATGGCTTCGTCCGCTGCGGCGAGTTGGGCGTCCCAGCCGCTCGTTTCAGCGATCTGCGCGTTGTAGGCCGCGTCGATGACCGCGAGGTCGAGTGCCGCTTCGGAGTCGTCACCGGCGAGGATACCGAGACCGAGCGTGCCGCCGATGCGCACCTTGGCTTCGGTGACCGTGACTTCGCCTAGGTGGAACCGCGTACGCTTCGCCGACTCTCGCAGCTGCACCATGACGAGTCCGCGTGTGGGTGGTTGCACCACGTCGATTGGGTGCGTCCGGCGGGCCTCGTCGGCGAGTGACCGGCGAAACTCCGGGCCGGCCTGAACGAGGATGCGGGTTCGCTCCCTGCGCGACGGCATCACGTGGGTTTCGCGGCGCTGGTCACGATCCCTGCTCCAAGAAGCGCGCCTTGAGGCGCGTGGCGAACGATTCCATGGCCATGGCGACGAAGAGAATGAGGTAGGTGATGAAACCAATCTCTCGAATGTCGAAGAAGTAGCCAGCGGACATGAACAGGTTGAAGCCGATGCCGCCAGCGCCGGCGGCTGCGCCCATCGCAACGGCGACCGCGAAGTTGATTTCGAAGCGGATAAACGTCCACGACACGATGGACGTGATGGAGGAGGGAAGGACCGCTTGGAACACGATTTGGAACCAGTTGGCGCCCGCAGCGCGCAGGGCCTCAATCGTACCATCGTCTAGCTCCTCGAACGATTCGGAGTAGGCCTTGATGAGGTACCCGATGGTGTGGAAGCTCATGCCGATGACGGCCGCCACCGATCCCAGTCCCGCACCAATGGCGAAGATCAGCACCCAAAGCACGGTGGGAACCGCTCGAATGACGGCCACGATGCCCTTGATGGCGTTGCTGACGCGCGCATTGGTGAGGTTCTGCGCTGCGAACAGGCCGAGCGCGAGGGCGATCACGCCACCAAGCAGCGTGGTGAGGAACGACAGGGCGAGGGTGACGAGCAGCACATAGCCAGCCGCTCCGGCGACGTTGAGGAACCCTTCCGGCACACCGAAGTGGCTTGCGGTGGGTCTTGGTTGCGTGAACATGAGGCCGAGGTAGCGGAACGTGTCGACGACCGCTTCCCCGAACGGCACGCTGCCCGTTTCGATGGTGGCGACGCCCCACACGGTCATGGCGGTGAGGACGAGAAGCACCCCGTTCAACCAGCGTCTTGCAGGGTTGCGGCGGCGCAGACGAATCGCTCCGGAGCGTGGGTGACGCTCGACGCTGGCAATCACAGGATCCTCCTCCGCACGACGTTGGAGATGCCTTCGATGGCGAGGACGACCACGACGAGCGCGACGACCACCATGGCCGCGCTCTCGTATTGGAGACTCTTGTAGTACACGTCGAAAAGGAAGCCGATGCCCGACCCGGTGAGGAGACCGACGAGCGTGGCGCTTCGGATGTTCGTCTCGATGACGAACAACTCCCAACTGATCATTTGGGGCAGCGAGGCAGGCATGACCGCTTGGGAGACGACGTGGTACCAGTTCGCTCCCGTCGCACGGAGCGCCTCGACGGAACTCGACGAGGTCTCGTCGATGGTTTCCATGTAGACGCGGGTGAGGAAGCCGAAACTCGCGAAGAACAGGGCGAGGAAGCCGGTGAACTGGCTTTGCCCGAAGGAGAGCAGGAAGATCAGCGCCCACGCCGCGACGGGAATGTTGCGGTTGATGGAGGCGACGATGCGCGCTGCCGTGGCGACCCAGGGGTGAATCATCGTGGTGGTCGACCCGAGAAGCGCGAACGGGAGGGCGGCGATGGCGGAAAGGGTGGACGCCATGATCGACATGAGGACGGTGTCCCATAACGTATCGAGGATGCGAGGAAGGCGACTGACCGACTTCGCATCGGGGATCAGGTTCTCGGCCATCCATGCGGCGACGCGGGGGATGGCGGTGAACATGTCGACGACGTCGAAGCGGGTCAGGGCACCCGCACCGATGGTGAGGGCGAACACCACGATGAAGATGAGGGTCGCGAGGGTGCGTTGTCGCCGGAAGTAGGTGGTCGGCGTGAGGGTAGGTACGTTACTCGATGATGAGTTCACCGGCTTCCGTCCCGTAGATGTCTCGAATCACGTCGCCGCTGAGGTCGGCGGGTGGACCGTCGAAGACGAGGCGGCCTTCGCGGAATCCGAGGATGCGGTCGGCGTAGCGCTTGGCGACGTCGACCTGGTGAAGGTTGACGAACAGGGTGATGCCGAGTTCGGTTTGAATCTTCTTGAGATAGTCCATGATGACCTTCGACGAGCTCGGGTCGAGCGAGCTGATGGGTTCGTCGCAGAGGATCATGCGGGGGTCCTGCACGAGGGCGCGCGCGATGCCGACGCGTTGTTTTTGGCCGCCCGACAACTGATCGCTTCGGCGGTACACGAACGCGTCGAGGCCGAGGAGGGTCAAGACCTCGACGGCCTTCTCCTTCTCCTCATCGCTGTAGAAGCCGAAGATGCCGGCCATCGTGGACTTGTAGCCGAGTCGGCCGTGGAGCACGTTCTCGAGGACGGATAGGCGGGTCACGAGATTGTAGTGCTGGAAGATCATGCCCATGCGGGCGCGTGCGGCGCGTAGGTCGGCACCCTTGAGGGTCCGCATGGCGTTGCCATCGAAATGAATGTCGCCTTCGGTCGGTTCGATGAGTCGATTGATGCAGCGGATGAGCGTCGTCTTGCCTGATCCGGAGGGTCCGATGACCGCAACGAACTCTCCGGCATCGACGTCGAAGTCGATGCCGTGCAAAGCGCGGACGTCACCGTAGTCCTTGACGAGCTGGTCGACTTGAAGCAGGGGCATGGGGTGGTCTCCTCGCCGGGGGTGGGCGCCGACGACGCTGTCATGGGGTTCGGTCGCACCCTGGGTGGGGTGCGACCGAACGTCGTGGGTGATGGACGCTGGGATTGCTTAGTTCCCTGCGAGGGCGCGAATCGGGTCGTACCAGCTGTCCTCGACGGCGAGGAAACGTTCTCCTTCGCTGAAGAAGGCGCGCGAGTCGGAACCTTCGGGCGCAAAGATGTCGGGGTTGCTCATGATCTCTTCGCTGGTGAAGGCTTCGATGAGCGCATCGAACTGCTCGTCGGTGATCAGGTTGGTGTTCACCACGATCGGGGCGTTGAGGACGGGCATGGTGGCGATGAGTTCGACTTCGACGCCGGGCACTTGATTGAACGGCGCTTCTGCACCCTCGAGGACGCGGATGAGGTCACCGGCGACGGGGTCGACGGCACTGCCGTTCACGAACTCCACGTAGGTGTCGATGCAGACGTTGCAGAAGGCACCGGAGTCGGCGCGGCCCGTGAGGACGTTGAAGAACGAGCCTTGGTGCGAACCGCCGAACATGACCTCGGCGAACACTTCGTTGGGGCCACCGAGAAGCAGGTCTTCGCTCGGAACGCCGAAGTGGTTGGCGAGAACGGCGGAGGGAACGCGGAAACCGCTCGTGGAGCTGTTGGAAACGAACGAGAAGCGGGTCTGCTCGAGGGTATCGAGATCAACGGCGCCGCCGGCCTTGAACATGTCGACGTTCTCCACGAGGGCGCCGATCATCGAGTAGTACTTCGCATCGTCGAGGCTCATGGTGGGGCTGGCGGTGACGAGCGGGAGGACGGCGGGTTCGCGGTCGTGCGCCTGCACGTAGCCTTCGCCGCCGAACCAGGAGAAGGCTGCGTTCTCGTTCACGAGCGCCTCGATGGCGATGGCGTAGTCGGTGGTGAGTTGCTCGCGCACTTCGACACCGAGGGTTTCCTCGATGACTTCGACGATGGCGTTGCGGGACTCGGCGAATTCGGGGGTGGATTCGTTGGGGTACCAGACGAACGTGAGGGTCTGCGCGGCTGCGCTACCGAGGGAGAGGGCGGCCAGCATGGTGGCGGCGAGCAGTCGGACGAGGTTCATGGTTGCCTCCTGGCACAAGGGTTGGAGCGGCCGTCGGCCACTCTCGACCTCGTTGTACGTTTCGCTTGTCAGGAGCGAACCATCGTCTCGTCAGGGGTTCGCCATCGTCCTGTCAGGCATCCCGTGACCGTGCGGTGGCGCGAACGTGCGAAGGTTCAGGTCCGATCGGGCAGCACCTGCACGTCAACCGGGTCGGCGTCCCCGGAGGCGGTGCCGGCACTTCGGCCTTCCTGCACACCCCGTTCGTAGGCGCGACCGCGTTCGTACGCTTCGCGTTCGACGTCGCGGATGCGTTGCTGGACGTTGGCAGAACCGCGACCGCAGAGTCGGGTCCCGACGAAGATGCCGACGCCGAACATGCCGAGCATGAACCAGAACATGGCGTCAGCCTACCGCCTTAGGGGCGTGACCTGCATGGACGGCACGTGCATGGCGTACGATTTGCGGCATGGACGTCCTGACGGCGAATCCCGTGGCGACGGTGCTGATCACGAACATCGTGCTGTTGCTCGTTGCGTACCAGTGGCTGTACCCGCGCCATGCCGGAGCGAACATGATGCGCCTCGCCGGTCTCGACCTCGTGGTGTCGATCGTGTCGCTCGTCGCCATGGGCCTGCTGTTTGCTGGGTCGGGCGAGCGGTTTCGTCTCGTCTTCTTCGACACGAACTGGTTCGTATTCACGCTGGTCACCTACGCGCTGTTCGAGATTCCGTTGTACCTTTCGTACCAGCGGCGCATTGCGACGCCCGAGGAGGAGGCGTAGGGAAGCCTTCCCGACGGTCGGACGCGGGGCGCACGGTGGTGAAAGACGGTTCTTTCAATCCCGGGAGGTGGGTTCGACATGACGAGGCGATCTTCGATTTCGATGATGCTGGCGCATAGCCGGCAGGTGCTCACGGAACGCAACGTCGAGGCGTTCGAGCGGGTGGAGAAGGAGGGCACGCTGCTCGACGCGATTGTCTACGTGGCCATCGCGGCAGCCCTGTCGTCCCTGTTCAGTTTGGTGCTGGGTCCTGGTGCCTTCCTGTCAACGCTGGTCAGCACGGTGCTTGGGTTCGTGGTGTTCGTGTACATCGTCCATTGGTGGGGAACGCAACGGGGCGGAACGGGGACGGTCGATGAGGTGGCGTACAGCTTCGCGTTGTTCTGGGCGCCCCTCGCCGTGCTGCTCGGGGTGGTGTCGCTCGCCCTGGCCATCACGATTGTCGGCATCGTACTGATTCCAGTGGCGTTCCTGGCGTTCCTCGTGCTGGACGTGTGGTTCGCCTACATGGCGACGCAGGCGAGTTTGAACCTGCAACCTGGCTGGCCGACCTGGTCGGTGCTGCTGCTTGCTGCGCTCGCCTCGTTCCTGGTGAACGGGGTCATCTCCGCAATCTTGGCGTAACGGGTCCGGCTGTCCTTTGCCTCGGTCGGTGGCGTGAGGGTCGGTAGCGTGAGGGTCGGGTGCGGTGAGGGCCGCACCGATGACCGATTCGCACACACCCTGTCGGATACCCCCATGGGTATGACGTTCGCGTGACGCATTCTCGGAACGTTTCCGAGTATGCTCCCTCGGGCTGGGCATGTGCCAAGCCCCACATCAGGGATTCCAAGCCTGACCGACGAGGAGACGACATGGATACGAAGAGTCAATGCCCGGTCCACGGGAGCGCGACGGCCGCTTCACAATCGAACCGCGATTGGTGGCCCAACCAACTCAACTTGAAGATCCTTCACCTGCACGGTCCGCAGGTCAGCCCCATGGAGAAGGACTTCGACTACGCCAAGGCCTTCGCCTCGATCAATTACGAAGCCCTCAAGCGTGACCTGCACGACCTGATGACCGATTCACAGGACTGGTGGCCCGCCGATTACGGGCATTACGGTCCGTTCTTCATTCGCATGGCCTGGCACAGTGCCGGCACGTACCGCACCGGGGACGGTCGCGGGGGGGCGGGCACCGGCTCGCAGCGCTTCGCGCCCCTCAACAGCTGGCCGGACAACGCCAACCTCGACAAGGCTCGCCGGTTGTTGTGGCCCATCAAGCAGAAGTATGGAAACGCCCTTTCCTGGGCGGACTTGATGATCCTTGCTGGCAACGTCGCGCTCGAATCGATGGGCTTCAAGACCTTCGGCTTCGCCGGGGGTCGTGAAGACATCTACGAACCCGAGGAAGACATCTACTGGGGCAAGGAAGCCGAGTGGCTGGGTGACGAGCGCTACGCGGAGGAACGCAAGCTCGAGAACCCGCTCGCTGCGGTGCAGATGGGCCTCATTTACGTCAACCCCGAAGGTCCGGACGGCAAGCCCGACCCGGTTGCCTCCGCCATCGACATTCGCGAGACCTTCGCGCGCATGGCGATGAACGACGAGGAGACCGTGGCGCTGATCGCTGGCGGGCACACCTTCGGCAAGACGCACGGTGCCGGCGACGCCGACCTCATGGGTCCCGAACCGGAAGCCGCTCCCATGGAGGAGATGGGCCTGGGTTGGAAGAACGCGCATGGGTCGGGTCTCGGTGTGGACACCATCACGAGTGGCCTCGAGGGCGCATGGACGCCCACGCCCATCACGTGGGACAACACCTACTTCGAGATGCTGTTCGAGTACGACTGGGAACTCAAGAAGAGCCCCGCGGGGGCGTGGCAGTGGCACCCCACCGATCCGGCCGCTGCGACGATCGTGCCCGATGCGCATGACGCGTCTCGGAAGCATGCGCCGATGATGGCGACGAGTGACCTTGCGCTGCGTTTCGATCCGATCTACGAGAAGATTTCGCGTCGCTTCTACGAGAACCCCGACGAGCTTGCCGACGCCTTCGCGCGCGCCTGGTTCAAGTTGACGCACCGCGACATGGGTCCCCGCTCTCGCTACGTGGGGCCCGAAGTGCCAGCCGAGGAACTCATTTGGCAGGACCCGGTGCCTGCCGTCGATCATGAACTCGTGAACGATGCCGACGTCGCCGACCTGAAGGCGAAGATCCTCGAGTCCGGCCTGAGCGTCTCGCAGCTGGCCTCGACCGCGTGGGCTTCGGCTTCGACGTACCGCGGTTCGGACAAGCGTGGCGGCGCGAACGGCGCGCGGATTCGCCTCGCCCCGCAGAAGGATTGGGACGTCAACGTGGGGGCGGGCGTCGCGGACGTGATTTCGAAGCTCGACGAGGTGCGCGAAGCTTGGAACGCGGCGCAATCGGGCGGCAAGCGCATTTCGCTGGCGGACATGATCGTGCTCGGTGGCTCCGCTGCCGTGGAGAAGGCGGCGAAGGATGCGGGTGTGAGCGTGACGGTGCCGTTCGCACCGGGTCGCACCGATGCCTCGCAGGAGCAGACCGACGTGGAGTCGTTCGGCTTCCTCGAGCCTGCCGCCGATGGCTTCCGCAACTACGAGAAGACGAAGTACACCGTCTCCCCCGAGGAGCTGCTCATCGACAAGGCGCAACTGCTGGAGTTGACCGCGCCGGAGATGACGGTGCTCGTGGGCGGCATGCGGATGCTCGACACGAACGTCGGGGGCGAGAAGCACGGCGTGTTCACCAACCGTCCCGGCGTGCTGAGCAACGACTTCTTCGTCAACCTGCTCGACATGAGCGTCGCGTGGGCGCCGACGAAGGAGGACGACCACGTCTTCAAGGCGCACGACCGGAAGGATGGGTCGACGCGCTGGACGGCGACGCGTGTGGATCTCGCGTTGGGCTCGAACTCGCAACTCCGCGCGATTTCCGAGGTGTATGGCCAGGAGGACGCGAAGGAGAAATTCGTCCATGACTTCGTGGCTGCCTGGGACAAGGTGATGAACCTCGATCGGTTCGACCTGAAGAACTGACGCGGCTAACACGCACGCGGCGTGTCTCGTGGCGCCCGGACCCCAGGGTTCGGGCGCCGCTCTTTTTCTTGATGGGGCGGGTGCGGTGGGAACGGTTTTGCACGGGACGTCTAGCCCTTTAGAGGAATGATTCCGTCTGCCGCCCTACGCGTGAGAGGTTTCGTGAGCACGTGGAGTTTCGCCCATGTCGTTGCACGCCCACGGCAGGCACGGCGTCAACGGTTCGAGCCTTTCAGGTAGAACACCAGATCCAACGACGGGGGCGTGACGCCAAGGGACCGCAGGTGCGTCACCATTTGCGCCGTGTGTCGAACCTCATGCGTCATCACATGCCATAACACGTCCCCCACGCGAAGGTGCCAATCAGGATCGTCGTACGGCGTCATCATGCGGTCGAGGTCCGCTTCGTCGAGCGTGGGGAGGAAGGCGAGGGTGGCCTCCTCCACGCGCTGCCAGTACGCCACGAGGTCTGCCATGGGAACGTCGCAGACGTTCGCTGCGTCGATGCCATCGAGCGCCGCCTCGAGGGTCCGCAGCGGTTCGAGTCGCTGGATGTCGGCACGCAGCCAAGCGTCCTCCGCCACCGCGGTGTGGAGCACGAGGTGTTTAATGCATGTCCACACACCCCCCGGAATGGGTTGACGAGCAAGGTCATCGTCGAGATTAAGGAGTGCCGGCCACAAGTCGTGGCGCGCCTTCACCAAGTAATCGTAGTACGCGTGCGTGTTCATCAGGCAGCCTCCGTGAAGGACCACGCCGGGCGGTCGCGTCGTTCGAATCGTGGCACGCGGGCGCTCATCCGGAGGCCATGGCACGCGTCACGCGGTGCAGCGTACCCTCCCCCGACGCGAACGCATGCACGTTGGCGAGCGTCGTCTCGGCGATGTTGGCAAGCGCCTCCTCGGTGAAGAATCCCTGGTGCCCCGTCACCAAGACGTTCGGGAACGTCTGCAAACGAGCGAACACGTCATCGCGAATCACGCGGTTCGACAGGTCCTCGAAGAACAGGTCCCCCTCCTCCTCGTAGACGTCGAGACCCACGTTCCCGATCCGTCCTTCCTTCAGGCCCTCAATGACCGCCTGCGTGTCGACGAGTTGTCCTCGACTCGTATTGATGAGGGTCACACCCTCCCTCATCGTGGCGATGGCGGCCTCGTCGATGAGATGGAAGGTCTCGGGCGTGAGGGGACAATGGAGCGACACGACGTCCGAGGAGGACAACAGTTCCGCGAGCGGGACGTACCGAGCCAAACCTTGGAGCGCCTCGGTTGGGAAGGGGTCGTGCGCTACGACTTTGCACCCCATGCCGTGCACCATGCGCGCGAACGCCTGCCCAATCTTCCCCGTTCCTACCACGCCAACCGTCTTGCCCTGCATGTCGAAACCCAGCAGGCCTTCGAGCGCGAAGTTGCCCTCGCGCACGCGGTTGTGGGCTCGATGAATCTTGCGGTTGAGCGCCAAGAGGAGGGCCAGCGCATGCTCGGCCACGGCGTGCGGTGAGTACGCGGGCACCCGTGCAACCGTGATGCCCAGCGAATCCGCCGCCTCGAGGTCGACATGGTTGAAGCCGGCAGAGCGAAGAACGACGAGGCGCACACCGTGCCGATTCAGAATCTCGAGAACGTCGCGACCGAGATCGTCGTTGACGAAGGCGCACACGGCGTCATGGCCTTCCGCGAGGCGGGCGGTACTTGTGAGCAGTCGAGGTTCGAGGTAGTGCAGGTCGAAGTCGTAACGGTGGTTGGCTGCATCCAGGAAACGCTGGTCGTAGGGTTTGGCGTTGAAGACGGCGATGCGCATGAAGCTTCCCTCCCAAGTCGCGCGGGTGGGCCCGCAGTGCGCGTCATCGTACGCGACGATTGCCACGTGGCGTAGGCTTGCGACGTGGTCACGACCATCGAGGATTATTTGGCGAAAGGGTGTGGGCGGTGCGACCGGTTCGACACGCCGGCATGCTCGACCCTGCGGTGGAACGAGGGCGTGCGCGCCCTGCGGGCCGTGTGTCTCGACGTGGGTCTCGAGGAGACGCTCAAGTGGGCGCACCCCTGCTACGTGCACGCAGGCCGCAACGTCGCGATCATCGGGGCGCTCAAGAACGACTTTCGCCTCAGTTTCTTCGATGCCGCCCTGATGACCGATCCCCACGGCGTGCTCGAGAAGCGGGGTGCGAACACCAGGCATGCCGACATGCTTTGCTTCACCGACGCGGCACAGGTGATCGAACGCGAAGCCATCCTTCGCGAATACCTCACGGAGGCCATGGCGTACGCCGCGGCCGGCGCGAAGCCTGAGAAGGTCAACGAAGCCCTCACCCTGCCAGCCGAACTCGTCGAGGCGCTCGACGCAGACCCGGAGTTGGCGGAGGCATTTCACGCCCTCACGCCCGGGCGGCAGAAGAGTTACGTCCTTCACCTGTCCTCGGCAAAGAAACCCGAAACGCGGTTCGCTCGCATCGAGAAGGCGCGAGCGCGCATCCTGGCAGGGAAAGGCGCCATGGAGCGCTGACGGTTTCAGCCACGTGCGCATCTGCCGTCCGGACGACGGATGCGTTTGGCGCGCATACGTCTCGTGCTCCTCTCGCGCATCCAGCTCCATCCCATCCCGCACGTGGAACCGCCACTCGTGACGCATGTCCGCCCTGCGTTCGGACGACCGTCCACAATGGCGGTCGCGACACTCGGTCGTCGTTCTCGTCTTGTGTTCGTGTCGCTTGCCACATCAGCTTCGCAAGCTCGCCCTTGAAGGAGGAAGCTCATGAACAAGCGAACGTTGGAACTTCGTTGGTGGGTCGTTCTGGTCGGTGTGCTCCTCGCCCCGATGGCGTGGGCGCAGAAGGGACCGGACCTTTGCATTGCCAACCGTGGGGAGATTCGCGTGCAGAAGGGCACCGCGTCGTGCAGCGCGGACGGGGTCGGTTCGATCGCGATTGCGAAGGGGGATGGCGCGACGGCGGAGGCCACGAACGGGAATCGCAACAAGGCCAAGGCCATGGGAGATGACAGCTCAGCGATTGCGACGTTTGGGGATGACAACACCGCGACGGTTCGTGGTGACGACGGTTCGGCAGCCGCGGGCGGCTGGGCCGAGGCAGGCGACCGAAACACGGCCACGGTGCGTGGGGATGGGGGTACGGCGCGCGCGCAGGGAGGCGACGACAACGAAGCGACCGTGAACGGGGACGAGAGTTTCGCGAGTGCGTCGATTGGAGATGGCAACACCGCGGCGGTGAATGGTGATGGCAGCAGCGCCACCGCGGGGTACGGCGATGCGAACACGGCAACGGTGGCCGGTGACAAAGGTCGTGCAACCGCGCGTGACGGTGTCGGCAACGTCGCGACGGTCGTGGGGGACGACAGCGAAGCCGAGGCGATGTTCGGGGACGCGAATTCCGCCTCCGTGGTGGGGGATGACAGCGAAGCGAGCGCGCGGAACGGGCACGCGAACACGGCAACGGTCGTCGGCAACGAGAGTGACGGGTTCGCAGGGGTGGGGAATGGCAACACCACCACGGTCGAGGGAGGCGGCAACGTTGCGAGCGCCGGTGTGGGCGACGGCAACGAGGCGAAGGTCGTCGGTTCGGACAACGAAGCGCGTTCCGGTGATGGGGACGGAAACGTAACAGCCATCGAAGGGGACGGCAACACCGCCGTGGCGCTCGAGGGCGACGGGAACACCGCGACGGTCGAGGGGAACGACAGTGAAGCGCGTGCCTGGTACGGAGACGACAACCGAGCCGACGTGAAGGGCGATGGCAGTACCGCGCGATCCGGTTTCGCCGACCGTGCCTCCGCCAGCGTGGAGGGGGACGGCAGCACGGCGATCGCGACCGGGACTGACGACTGCACGGTGAACGTCACGGGAGACGATGCGTATTCCGATACCTGCGAGTAGTCGTGCGCCACGATTACGCGTGTCGAGGGGTCTCCCCGTGCGGCCCCTCGACCCTTGGCGACCCCACGCCTTGCCAACACGACCCGGTTGACGCGGCGGGCGTACCGTACACTTCGCATCGATGACCTTGCCTCAGGGCGCCCCTACCGCGTTCTTGCTGGCGTGCCTCTTGGCAGGCGTGGTGGCGATGCTGCTCGCCTACCACGCGAAGGCGCGCGGTCTCTACGCCGTGTCGAAGGCGGTCGCCTCCGCATCGTTCGTCGCCATCGCCGTGCTGGGCGGCGTGCCTGAATCCCTGTGGGGGAGACTCGTGCTCGTGGGCCTTGCGACGTCTGCCGTGGGGGACGTCATTCTGGCTGGCCGAGGTGCACTTGCGTTCGCCGGCGGACTGGCTGCCTTCACGCTGGCGCACGCCGCGTTCGCAGCGGGGTTCCTGCTACTGGCAGCCGCACCAACTGCTAGTTCGCTCACGGTTGCCGCGTGCCTGATCGCCGCTGTGTTCGCCTGGCGCGCCCTGCAGGCCCATTGGCGCGTGCCCACGCGCCTTCGAATCCCGGTCGCTTCGTACCTCGCTCTGTTGACCGTGATGGTTGGGCTCGCCACGCTTGCCGCCTCGCTGCACACCGCACCGTTTCTTGCCGTGGGTGGGACCCTCGTCGCGGGCTCGGATCTTGCCGTCGCGCGCCACCGTTTCGGTCGCGCATCGTTCGCGAACAAACTGTGGGGATTACCGGCGTACTACGTCGGCCAAGGTTTGCTGGCGCTCTGGTTAGCGAGCGTTTGATGCTTCTGGGCGACTTCCGTCAAGGTCACCGCCCCCATGCGTTAGCCCTTCGCATCATTCGCCTGCGATGCTGCCATCACCGTAGGGACCAGGTTGGGTAGGTGCTCGAAGGCTTTCGCCATGCCGCCCCGGACCGGTGGACTTCGGACGGAGGAACGTACCCAGCGGAGCGGTCAATCGGCTCGCGTCACGTCTCCACGTTTCGGTTGTTTCGGTCACGCGTGGGATGCAACGCGGATTACCGCACCACCGCGGTGCGGCGCTTGATCGCGATGACGAACAAGTTCAGCGCCACGAAGAACGTGGCGATTGCCGCCACGTAGTAGAGAACGGCGAAGCCGAGCTCGCCGACGTTCAAGAAGAAGTACGGATACTCGCGTGCAACCTGACCGTAGATGGCGACGTACCCGAGGTAAGCCACGGGCACGATCAGGTAGGTGAGGGCATCCCGGTAGAGGTAGATTCGCGCGCGAGAGAGCAGCACGAGGTCGATCAGCAAAAGGTACGGGGGTAGGTAGTGCAGCACGAGGTTCTCGGCTCCACCCGTCAAAAGGTCGTTGATGATGCCGTCCGGACCGACGAGCAAGACGATGTACACGACGTGAATGATGACGGTGATGCTGAACGGCAGGACGAGGTGCCGCTCATCCAGTCGCCCAGCGACGACGAAGAGCAGGACCAGTGCCCCGACGAGGCTCCCCGTGTACGTGAAGTACTGCAGCGACCCGAAGAACTCCGAGCGAAAGGCGTCGATGACGAAGTAGAACGATGCAAGCGCGATGACGAGACGAAGCGGATTCGCAAGCTTGTGCTTCATACTGACCTCTTATCCGGTATTGGGTCGACCCCTTGGACGATACCGGAAGAGCCTGCGGCGTATCTCAGGTCGTCGATCGTGCGGCTGCGGGTGACAGGACGACAATGATGGCGCACGCGATCACGACCAGCGCGAGCGCAATCCGTAGCGACGTGAGTTCGGCAACCCAGCCGAGGGTGGGCGGCCCGGCGAGCAGGCCCGCATAACCGACCGTCGCGACGGCAGCGATGGCCGTCCCCCGCGGGATGGTGGGGTGGCGGCCTGCGGCACTGAACGCCGTCGGCACGATGACCGAAAGGCCCAGCCCGATCAGGGCGAACCCGGTGACGGACGCGGCGAGCGTGTGCACGGTCAATCCAGCGGCGAGCCCCACCGCCGCGATGGCGCCTCCAACACGGACGACGCTGGCTGCTCGCATCCGAGCGACGAGCGCGTCTCCGGAGAACCTGCCCACCACCATGGCGAGTGAAAACACCGCGTAGCCGGTCGCAGCGACACCAACGCTCGTGCCGAGCGACACGTTCAGGTAGAGGGCACTCCAGTCGGCCATGGCTCCCTCGCCAATTGCCGCGCAGAAGGCAATGGCGCCAAGGCCCCATAAGGCGCGCGGGGGCAGCATGAATACGGGTGCCTCCACCTCGTCGTCACCCCGCACGTCAGGGACGAGGAACCGCTGCGCGACGAGAAGAACGAGCGCCGTTAGGAACGCAATCGCCGTGAGGTGTACGGGAACGCTCACGCCTATCCCTGCCATCCATCCGCCCATCGTCGCGCCCACGAACCCGCCAACGCTCCAGAAACCGTGGAGCGAGTTCAGGATCGTGCGGGGACCAATGCGTTCGACCTCGACGCCCTGAGCGTTCATGGCGACGTCCATCGCGCCCACGCTTGCGCCAAGAACGACCAGGCCTGCAAACAGAGCGAGAAGGTGGGGTGCAACCGTAGGAAGGATCACGGCCACGCACGACGCGAGACCGCAGGCAATCGTCACGCGCGCGCTGCCGTACCGTGCGATGAACCGTCCGACAAACGGGAAGGCGGACAAGGATCCGACGGCGACGCCCAGCAAGGCGATTCCGACCTGCGCGTTGTTCAATGCCAGGTCACGGCTGACTGAAGGGATCCGCGCGACCCAACTGGCCAGCAGCACGCCGTTTATGGCGAAGATGCCGGCAATGGCGAGGTAGGCGCGATGCGTACGCGTCAGCGTACAGCCGAGAGACGGACTTCGGGAATCTTCGCGGCGCGAGCACCGTTGGAATGGAACCTCCTACGGTTCAGCCTCGTAGGCGTGCACCAAATCACGCTCTTCGTCCTCGACGCCGATTGCATCGTCGCGTGAGTCAAGGCCCGCCACACGAAAGCGTGTCGCTAAGAGTTCCCGCACACAACGCCCACACGATGAGTCATCCTTGTCGTGATGTTTGGAGTGCATGAAGTCCGTTCATGTTGTTGGGCACGGCGATAATGGTGGTGGGCCCTACTGGATTCGAACCAGTGACCAAACGATTATGAGTCGCCTGCTCTCACCGCTGAGCTAAGGGCCCTCGCCCTGCGCTAGCGTACCGCCCGACGGGCTTCCTCGCCACGTGGCTACGAATGCGCGGTGATCGATGGTGCATGCATTGTGCCTGAACGGTGCCCGAGAGCGCCGGTTTCGAGGGTGTCGGGTTTCGTCGTGAACGATCCGGCTTAGGCTTCGATTAACGTACGAGCCAGTAGTTGCCGCGCTTGTTGGATTTGGGTCGCGCCTGCTTCACGGTATCTCCTGTTCCTGGGCGGCATGGCCGCGGCGAGAAGAGAAACGGGTCATTTATCCTTGGTTTCAGTATATACCATGTGTTTGCGGTTAACCAAGGCAGCCCCCCATCCCAATACTGCCGAAGTGACGAAAACTAGACTTGACGATGTAGGATGGGGAGCAAGGGTGAATGCTATAGGATTATCTTCGAACCGCCCACCGCAAGCCCGCGTGCTCAGGAACGACGAGCGCATCTTGGATGCTGCCGTCGACGTGCTTGCCAACCAAGGGTGGGGTGGTTTCAACGTCGCATCCGTCGCCAGAAAGGCGAACCTCTCACACCCGGCCGTCAAGGATCGCTTTCCCTCTCGTTCCGCGTCAGCCCAACGCATCTGGGTTCATCGACTCGGCGAACGCTTCGACCCCGCCATGGAAGCCATCCTCGCTCTCGTCGACGATGACGGCAACACCGCCAACGCCGCCCAATTGCAGGACGCCTTCCAACCCTGGCTTCGACCCAACGCCGAGCTTCGCGCATCAGCGGAACTCCTCGTTGGCGCCCACCATGGCGCCAAGTTGTTCGAAGCGATGGATGGCGCGCTCGGCGCGATGCTACGCACGGCCTGCACACCCAGCCGACAAACCAGCGAAACGGTAGCCACCCAGCGCGCCTACCTCGCCATTCTCGCCTTCGGGTTTGCGTTCCTCTCACACCGCGCCGGTCAACGCCGCTGCGATTATGACCGCGAGTTCGAAGCCATCGCCGACGCATTCGCGCACCCCACCGACCCTCAAGAACTCCCCCTGCAGCGCCACGTACGGACGATCGACAAACTGAAGTTCGACACCGGGCACGACGAGCACGACGCCCTACTCCGCGCCACCCTCGAACTCGTCGCCGAGCACGGCTACCACGACGTCACCATCGACGATTTCGCGCAAGCGATTGGCGTGACGAAAGGTTTCATCTTCGCGCGGTACGAAACGAAGGCACAACTCTTCCTCGATGCCTCGCAGCGCCAACGCGCCATGAGCCTCGAGGCGAACCTCGCCGACATCAGCGCCATCGCTGCCAACCACGGCAACGGCGTTGCCGAAGCTGCCACCATCATCAGGCTTCTGCACCCGAGCCTGTACCGCCTCCGCGCACTCGACCTCGAACAGCTGCAACTGCTCTGGCACGACGACGCGCTGGCAGCCAGCGAGAACGAGCGTCTCGATCGATTCGGCAAGGACTACGCCAAGCGCCGACCCGACGCGACCCCAGAACAGGTCGAAGCCCACGTGCACCTTTCACGCGCCGTCGGTGTGGGTCTCGACATGCTTCCCCTCTTCATCCCCAAGGCACACAAGTTGCCCTACGACGTGATCACCGTCCCCCTGCACGAGCGCCCCAGCAGCACCAACTGACCAACGCGCCGCGTGCGGCATCGGTACCGACACGACCCCCCTTCGCCCTGCACCCTGAGGGTGGAGGGACGCATGAATCACACCCTGACACCCGACGTTCACACGCCGGCACGAAGCGAACTCGATACGCTCATCGAAACCCTGCAGCAAGAAGATCGCCCCACGGTCAGCCTGTACCTTGACGTGCACGCCGGCGAAGACCCGGCAGCACCCGCACAACGCGCCAATGCTGCCCTGCGGAGCCTGCCGCTCGAACGGAACGTGCGGACCGACGTCGAGCGCTCCCTGCGAGAATCACTCCGCCATCAGGGCGAGGGGTACCTCGCCTGGTTTCTGCCCATCGCCAAGTCGGCCGGGAGCCGCGCCATCACCTTGAGGCAAGCACCCCCACTGCCCGGCGGTCATCACGAAGCCGTCGCGCGGTACGGAACGCCATGGCGCGAACCGCTCGAACTCCACCGCGCCACGCACCCACCCATCGTCGCCGTGTACGCCGACGCCCGACGCGCCCGCGTCTTCGTTCACGACCTCGGTGCGTTGCACGAGGTCGCCTCCTACGTCCGAGCGCTCGACCCCACCACCTGGCGTCGATACGCCGAGCATTCCACTGGCATGCCAGGAAGACCCGCGCGAGGTGGAACCGGTCGAGACGACGTCTCGCGCCGAAGCGAAGCCTGGAGTGAACGATTCGTCCGCGACGTGATGACCCAAATCGACCTCGCGGTCCGTCAACGCGAAGGCACGCGACTCGCCCTCCTCGGAGAGCCGCAGAGCATCGTGCGGCTCGAAGCCGCCCTCAACGCCGCACTCGCGCCCCGCGTCCTCCTCCGAGGATCCCTCGCCGCCGATCCGGATCTCGACGTCGCCCAACTCGCCGAACCGCTCGCCACGCGCATCGGGGAAGCCCTCGCCCTCGAGGAGACGGCTCTCGTCCACCACGTGCAGCGCGACGGCGTCCACGGCCTTGCACCCACCCTGCACGCCCTCGCCGATGGTGACCTTGCCGAGCTCGTGCTCGCGAACGACATGGACGTCGACGTGGTGCACTGCCTTGGTACGCAATGGATCGCCGAGTCCGAGGAGGCCGCCCGGCGCGTCTGTCCCGAGGGCGCCATCGAACACGCGCCCCTCAAGACCTTCGCTCGCACCCTCGCTACGCGGCACGCCACGAAACTTCGCATCGTCCACGGCGACGCAGCCCAACTTCTCGTGCAATCGCTGGACGGCGTGGCCGGCTCGCTACGCGCCAACCACCGGTAGGGCCACGAGCACCATGCCCTTCCGCGACCGACACGACGCAGGCTCACGACTCGCGAAACGGTTGCACACCCAGCTGGGCGCCCCCCTCCCTGGGGAGCGTCGCATCGTGCTCGCCCTTCCGCGCGGAGGCCTTCCCGTCGCCGAGCACGTCGCGGAAACGCTCCACGCACCCCTCGACGTCCTCGTCGTCCGAAAACTCGGTGCGCCCGGAAACGAGGAGTTCGCCCTCGGCGCCATCGCATCCGGCGGTGCCCGCCACGTCGACGAACGCACCCTCGCCCAGCTCGGCGTCGACGCGCCCACCCTGGAAGCGATCGAGGCGCGCGAACGGCGCGAAATCGAGCGTCGCGAAGCGCTGTACCGCGGCAACCGGGACGCGCTCGACGTCAAGGACGCGACCGTCGTTCTCGTCGACGATGGCGTAGCCACCGGCTCGACCATGAAGGCGGCCCTGGTCGTCCTTCGTTCGCAACACCCAGCCAGGATTCTCGTCGCCATTCCCCTGGCCCCCCGCGATACCCTCCATGCCCTCGAAGCGCTCGCCGACGACGTCGTGTGCCTCGAAACGCCCGAACCGTTCTTCGCCGTGGCGCAAGGCTACGACTCATTCCCGCAGGTGGACGACGCGACGGTCACCCGCATCCTCGACGCCGCCTCGGCGCCTACCTGACGCATCGACGTCAGGAAGCGAATTCTCACGCCATCGCCGTGTACACTCGGGGGTCGGGATGGTCCGGCACCCACCGGATCTGCGTGCCCCCGGGCGTGCGAACCCCGCAGGAGGATTCATGCAGAACCGAGAACCGGTCTACCTGACGCCCACCGGCTTCAAGAAGATCGAGGAGGAGCTCCGCTACCTCAAAGAGGAACGCCGCCAGGAAATCAGTGACTACATGGGCGCCGCCATCGCCGATGGGGACCTTCGCGAGAGCGCGGCGTACGACGAGGCGCGGATGCTGCAAAGCGAGAACGAGGCGCGCATCGCCGACCTCGAGGAGATCATGCACCGCGCCGTCGTGGTGGACGCGGAGGAGGGTGCCGAGGCGTCAGCCCGCCTCGGCGCGACGCTGACCCTCGTCGACGATGCTGGGCATGAGGTCGTGTTCCACCTCGTCGGAACCCACGAAGCCGACATCCTCGATGGCAAGATCAGCGACGAATCACCGCTCGGGCAGTCGCTCGTGGGTCGGAAGGCCGGCGACGACGTCAACCTCACCCTGGGCGGAAACGCGGCGACGTACCACGTGCGGAGCGTCACCTTCGAGTGAAGGGCTTGGTTCGCTGGGTGGTGGTGGCCTTCCTCGCCGTCGTGGCGACGTTGGCGCTCCTCTCGGTCGGACCGCGCCGCGTGAACGTCGAGGTGCGTGACGTGATCGCCCTGCAGGATGCAACGGTGACCCTCTTTCCCGCGTCCGATCCGGAGGCGGTGTGGGGATTCGACGCGCCCGACGTGACGTACGACCCGGCGATGGGTGAAACCACGCTCGTGCAGATTCGTGATGGAGAGCGTCGCGTGGGAAGCGCCGTGGATTTCACGCTTCGGAGCGAAGAACTCGTGATCGATCGCAATGACGACCTTCGCGGGGAACGAATGGACGTGTACCTCGTCGAGGATGAGCTCGACGTGGAGATGCAGGGCGTGGAGGGGCGCCAAGTCGTGGTGGATCATGGCGATGGCGTGTTCGAAGTTCCGCGCATCCGCATTTACGGGGAGGATTTCGGGGAGAGTCGATACGAGGAGATGCGGGTGAGTTTCGACTTCACGAGTTTCGAGGCGGGGGGGCCCGATACGATTGGCTACAGTGAATTCCAACTCAGTGAACGTGACGACGTCACGTCCGGAGGCTCGCCATGAATGATTCGATTCGCCCGACCCGCCACGACTCGTTTCCCGCTGCGCATCGCGGCGTCCACCTGCTCGGCGTGAGCTTCATCCTGATCATCGTCGCCCTGTTCGCCTGGGCCTCGGCGCAGGAGGGAGACGGGGTCGATCCGGACTTGGAGCGGCGCGTCATCACGATTGACAGCAGTGGGGGTACGCAAAGCGGCAATCTTCGGTTCGGCCCGATCGTGTACGAGCATCCCGATCCGTTTGGCATCACGGCGACCGTGTCGACCTTGACGATTTTCGGTCCGCGGGCGGAACTGTCGGGTCCCGAGGACACGCTGCTTTCCCAGGCGAAGGGTTCGCGCACGGCCGTGTTCGATGGGGGTGTGCGTGTGGTGCGCGATCAGCTCGAGGCGGAAGGTCCGGGCCTGGTGTACGAGGAGACGACGGGGTTGGGTGTCCTGTCGGGCGGTTCGTCGGTGGAGATTGCGCCGGACGATCCGGATGGGGACGTGACGTTCATCGATGCGCTGAGCGTCGAGTTCGACGTGGATACCGACCGGAGCATCAACCGGGGGGACGTGCGGTTGCGGACCGGTTCGCAGCGCGCCGAGTCGGATGCCCTCGAGTACGACGAGTCGAAGGACCTGGCCGTTTTGACGTGCGATGGCGGCTCGTGCATCATCACGCGTGAGGATGACGAGGGGAACACGTTGGTGATCACGGCGCAGGAGATTCGCGTGTTGACGCAGGAAGAGCGGTTGTGGGCGCGGGGTGCGGTGACGGTGGTGGATGGAGACCTGGTGACGACGGGGGATGAGGCCATCTACGATGACGCGCTGCAACTTGCGGAGATCACCGGTTCGCCGGCCGTGTCGGTGAACGAGGCGGATGGCGTGACGCTGGAGAGTGACCGGATTCTGCAGGACGTGGAGTTCGATTTCGTGGAGGCGATCGACGCGAGTCAGGCGAGTGACGTGGATCTCGATGCCTTCCGTTTCGACGAGGAGTTGGCGTCGAGCGATTCCTCCGCGCCGTGACGGTTCGCCCGCCCCACGGGCGTGGAGGTGCGGGCCGTTGGTTCGCAGCTTCGGTCGTGGTGGTGGGCGTGAGTCTGCTGGCGGGAGCCTTGGCGCAGTCGGCGACGCGGTTGTTGCTGACACGCAGTGATGCGGACATCGAGATCGTGAATGCGGGCCTTGCGAGTGAGGGGGCCCGCTCGATCTTGCGGTTGTCGGGGTGCGTGGAGGAGGACGCGTCACTGCGTTCGAACCTGTTCTACGCGCCGGGAGGTGGCGTGACCGCGCGGATTGCTCGGGGGGAGGGGGAGGATGCCGTGGTGGCGGCGCCCTTGATGATCGTGCTGCAACCAGAAGTGGTGGAGGGGGAGGTTCAGGTGGAGGATGGGGAGACGCTGGAGGCGCTCGATGCGTCGACGGGCTTTGGTCGCCCACCTTGTCTGGAGGAGGTGGCGTGGGCGAGTCCGCCGCGCGTCGTGTTGGAGCAAGGTCGGACGACGGCGGTGGGAGCGCGGTTCTTCCTCGATCAGGGGGAGGACGTCGCGATAATGGATGGCCCGATTGCGTTGACGCGGTTGCCGCAGGGAGACGGTCCTACCGTGGAGGCGACGGCGGAGGGGTTGCGATACGACCTGGAGGCGGGTCGGTCGACGTTGTCGGGGGGCGTGCAGGTGACGGCGGGATCGCGCGTGAGTGAGGCGGAGGAACTGGAGTTGGACGAGGAGGCGGGGGTGGCCATCCTCACGGGGAACCCGGCAGTGAGTCGGGACGGGGAGGATGAGGTGCGGGGCGACCGGTTGGTGTACGACCTGGAGACGAACGACGTGGTGGTGGAGGGGCGCGTGCGGGGCTCGTTCAACCTAGGGGAATAGTCGTCACGACGATGGTGCGTCGAACGTGTCGAGGGCTTCGAGGAGCGCCTCGGCGTCGTGCAGTCCTTTGTAGCGGCGAAGCTCGGTGCTCATGG
>CAJXWR010000007.1 GCA_913062675.1 uncultured Trueperaceae bacterium | reverse complement strand
ACCGGCGCCCGCAGCCGCGCCAAGCAGGTCGGCAGCGTACAGGCGGGGTGCATGCCGGGCGTCGCTGGCGAACAGGGCGGTGAAGGCCATGCCGAGCAGGATGAAGGTGGGGGTCACCGCAGCGAGGCTCGCGCCGATGCCGCCCCAGCCAGCCAACTGGAGCGTGAGGAGGGTGCCCGCAAGCAGCGTCAGGCTAGCGGCGATGGACACCTGGGCGGGCGCACGCAGGAGCTGGGGTTGGAACGTGGCGACGGCCGCGCCGAGCGACAGGCCTGCCACGGCGAGCGTGACGACGAAGTAGGCGGCCTCCCCGTAGAAGAACAGGCCGGCAAGCCGGGTCCACGAGAGTTCGGTGAGGAGGCCCGCGAACGACAGCAGGCCGAGCGCCGCGGCGCGCCTGGCGAGCGGCACGTCAGTTCCGGTTCGTGCGGGGATCGAGCAGGTCGCGCAGGCCGTCACCCAGGAAGTTGAACCCCATGACCGACACCATGATGGCGAGGCCCGGGAAGATGCCCATCCAGGGTGCCTGCTGCAGGAAGCCCCGACCTTCGCTCAACATGCGACCCCAACTCGGGTCGGGAGGTTGCGTTCCCAGGCCGAAGTAGGAGAGGGCAGCCTCGGCGAGGATTGCGAAGGCGAGGCTGAGGCTGGTCTGCACGATGATGGGGCCGATCGCGTTGGGGAGCACGTGCCGAAGCATGATGCCGAACGGGCTCTTGCCCAGCGCTCGGGCGGCGGTCACGTACTCGCGACCGCGCACGCTGAGCACGGCACCTCGCGTGACGCGCGCGAAGATGGGGATGTAGACGATGGCGATGGCGACCATGGCGTTTCCGACCCCGCGACCGAGGATGGCCATCACGGTGATGGCGAGAAGGACGGCGGGGAAGGCGAAGAGGACGTCCATGAAGCGCATGACGAGCTCGTCGATCCAGCCTCCGAGGAAACCTGCGACGAGTCCGAGGAGGACGCCTGCCGTGCCGCTGATGCCGACCGCGATGAAGGCCACTTGCAGGGAGATGCGCGCACCGTAGAGGACGCGGGCGAAGATGTCGCGCCCGAACTCGTCGGTTCCGAACGGGTGCGCCCAGCTCGGGGGGGCGAACAGGGCGGTGAAGTCCATGGCGAGCGGGTCGTAGGGCGCGACCATGCGACCGAACGCCGCGACGAACACGAGGAGCAGCACGATCGTCGTGCCGACCATGGCGAGGCGGTGACGCACGAAACGGCGTGCGAAATCGACGACGGGTCGACGCCCGCGATCGGCGGGTTCCTGCACGTCGCGCATGCTGGGGGTCGTCACGCTCACGGCAGCTCCTTAGGCGTACTCGATGCTCGGATCGAGCAGGACGTACGAGAGGTCGGTGAGGAGGTTGATCACGGTGAACGCGACGGCGGCCATGAGGAGGGCCGCCTGCAGGACCGGGTAGTCGCGTTGCAGCGTGGAGGTGAGGGCGAGCGAGCCGAGACCGGGCCAGGCGAAGATGATTTCGACCACCACGACGCTCGAGAGGAGGGTGGCCATTTGCAGGCCGATGATCGTGACGATGCTGATGGCCGCATTGCGTAGCACGTGCTTCGTGAGCACCTTCCGTGGGCCCACGCCCTTCGCGCGCGCCGTGCGGACGTAATCCATGCCGAGCACCTCGAGCAGTGCACTGCGCACGAAGCGCGTCATGATCGAGCCGCTGATCAACCCGGCGGTGAGGGCGGGGAGGAGCACGTGGCGTCCCCATGCGAAGAAGCCTTCGCTGATGGGTTCATAGCCGGAGGAGGGAAGCCAGCCGAGCGTCTCGGCGAACAGGAGGATGAGCAGGATGCCCATCCAGAAGTCGGGAATCGATACGCCGATTTGGCTGACGACGGAGGCGGATAGGTCGCGTTTGCCGCCCGGTTTCAATGCGCTGGTGATCCCGAGCGGGAGGGCGATTAGGAGTCCAATGAGGAGTGCAACGCCGGCGAGGGCGAGCGTCGCGGGGAGGCGTCGCACGATCTCGTCGGTGATGGAGGTGCGGGTGATGAGGCTGTCCCCGAAATCGCCGCGCAGGACGATGCCACCCACCCAGTCGGCGTACTGGACGGGGAGCGGTCGGTTGAGGCCCATTTGCTCCTCGAGGATGCGGACGTTCTCCTCGGTCGCTTGCACGCCGAGGCGGACGCGGGCGGGACTTCCTGGGACGAGCGGTTGGATGGAGAAGGCGACGACGGACACCCCGAAGAGGACGAGGAGCAGGGTGGAGAGGCGCTGCAATAGGTAGCGGAGGCTCATGCGGGGTTCCTCTTCGAAAGGTTCGGCGATACGTGGTGCAACAAGATAACGGGAATCGGCTCAAGAGAGCGGGAGAAAGGGAACGTGGGTCGGCCCGAAAATCGGGCCGACCCACGCGTGGTGCGGTTTAGTCGAGGTACGTGCTGACGAAACGGATGGTCTGGTCACCGCGGGCGGTGTAGCCGTTGACGTTCGCGGCGTACGCCTGAATGTTGCCGGGGTTGTACAGGTAGATGTACACGGCGTCATTCACGATCTCGCGGTTGATCTGCTCGTAGATCGCGTAGCGGTCGGCGAACTCGGTTTCCTGACGGCCACGGTCGAGCAGGTCATCGACGGTGGGGTTCGTGTAGCCGGTGAAGTTGAACACTTCGCCCGTCTTGTGCTGCGCGTAGAAGAAGTCGTCCGGGTCGAGCAGCACGTTCCAGGAGCACACGAACGTGTCGTAGTTGCCCTGGCCTTGCGTGTCGAGCCAGTCGGCCCACTCGCGCGTGTCGAGCGTGACGTTGATGCCGAGCGGCGCGAGTTGCGCTTGGATGACCTGCGCAGCGCGGATCGACTCTTCGTACTCGGTGGTGGGCATGATCAGCATGTCGAAGCCGTCGGCCACGCCGGCCTCTTCGAGCAGCGCTTGCGCTTGCGCGAGGTTCTGCTCGTACGGCGCGTAGTCGAACGCCCAGGCGCTCACCGAGGGGATCGGGTCTTGCGTGGGAACGCCGGTGCCGAAGGTGGCGGCCTCGGTGATCTGGCCACGGTCGATGGCGTAGCTGATGGCTTGACGGACGCGCACGTCGTCGAGCGGCGCGCGCTCGGTGTTCACGCCGATGTACCAGTAGGCGGGGGCGGCACTGCGGTCGACGACGACGTCGTCACGCGCATCGAGTTCCGCGAGCGCTTGCGGGGGCACCGTGATGGTCCAATCCACGTCACCGCTCACGAGTGCGCTGCGCTTGACGGAATCGTCGGGAATGATGCGGAGTTCGAGGGCATCGAGGTAGGGGAGTTGCGTGCCGTTGGCATCGGTACCCCAGTAGAACTCGTTGCGCTCGAGCATCACGACGGTGCCGGGCTGGTAGTCGGTGATCTTGAAGGGGCCGGTCCCGACGGGTGCCGTATCGATGGTGCCGTCTTCGACCGACTCGCGCGCGATGATGCCGACCGGCGATCCGCTTGCGAGCTTGCCGAGGAAGCCGGTGTTGACCGTGTTGAGGTTGAACACGACGGTGTAGTCGTCGACGACCTCGATGGAGTCGATCGCGCCGAGGCGCCAGGCGTTCCCGCTGGCCGTATCCGGGTCGAGCAGACGGTCGTACGTGTACTTCACGTCGTCGGCGGTGAAGCCGCGGCCGTTGCTGAACTGGACGTCGCTGCGGAGGTTGAAGGTGTAGGTCAGGCCGTCATCGCTGACGGTCCACGACTCGGCGAGCTTGGGCACCATGTTCTGCTCGTTGTCGAAGTCGACGAGCGTTTCGAGAACCTGCTGCAGGGTCTGGTAGCTGTAGTACGCGCTGGTGGCGTGCGGGTCGAGGCCGACGGGGTTGGCCCAGGCGGCGACGAGGGTGCCGCCGCGGGTTTGCGCCCATGCGGCACCGAGCAGCGCGAGTGCTGCCAGGGTGACGAGGAAAGGACGGATACGGTTCATGTGTGCCTCCCTACGAGGACGGGCGCGTCGTCGGGATCGGGCTCACCGGGGATTTCCCAGTCCCATACGCTCTTCTTGATTTTGACGACGTGAATCGTTTCGCTGGTGACGATCCCCGGGTGTCCCAGCTCGGTTTGCAGGAACTCGTGGAGTTCCGCATTGTCGGCGTGGAGGGATTCGACGACCACGTTGTGGCTGCCGACGCCGATGGCGACGTAGCGCGCCGCGGGGTGGCGCGCGATGCGGTCGGTGACCTCCTCCACCAGACCGGGTTGGACGCGGGCGTAGGTCGTTGCGACGATGGGCGTGCCGAGGGCAAGCGGGTCGCTGATCGCCTGAATCTTCATCCACCCTTCCTCGAGAAGGCGCGCCACGCGTTTGCGAATCATGGATTCGGACACGTCGATGCGGCGTGCAATCTCCCGGAACGGCATCCGGCCATCTTCGCGGAGCATGTCCACGATGGCGCGGTCCGTTGGGTCTAGACGAAGGTACCAGGGGGTCGGCAGAACCGGTCTCCGATCGCGCAAGAACTTGTAGCCCACTGGGAGTTTACGCAGGACGCGTTGCGTAGGTCAAGGATTCGGACGCATTGCGTCCAAAACCAGCGGGTTTGGTGCGCGTTGCGCTATACGGCCTGGGGGAGGGCGTGACGGACCACCGCTTCCGCCAACGCCCGCGTCGACGCCACGTAGGGGACCGACACGTCCTCCGCCGTCAACACCAGCGGCACCTCGGTGCATCCTGCAACGACCGCACCCGCTCCGTCGGTGACGAGCTCCGCAGCCAGCGACCGAAACCCGTCCCGCACGGCCTTCCCCACGTCCCCGCCCTTGATGGCGAACACGAGCTCCATCACCCGCGCCTGCGACGCCTCGTTCGGCACGACGACCTCCACGCCCTCCACCGCGAACGCCTGCGGGTACACGCCCGCCGTCACCGTCGTCGTCGTCGCCAACAACCCGACCCGCGTGACGCCCGGCGCAGCGAGCCGGGTGGCCGCCACGGTCGCTTCGATCATGTCCACGAACTGCGCGCCCTCCACGTCACGCACCTCGCTGGCGAAGACGTGCGCCGTGTTGCATGGCATGCACAACACCTCCGCCCCTGCAGCCACCAAGCCCCGCGCCATGCGGCCGAGGTGTGGCGCGGGCGAGGCGCCCTCCCCGCGCAGCGCCGCATGCCGGTTCGGCACGCCCGGATCGGAATCCACGAGCAGGCGCAGGTGCTCCTGCTCGACCTCAGCCGGCGTCGCGACAAGCACCTCGCGACAGAAATCCCAGGTGGCGGCGGGCCCCATGCCTCCCAGTACACCCACCACCAACCCGCGACTCACGCCCGAACCTGCTCCGGGTAGGCATGCAACGCCGGGCTTCCGCCCGTGTGCACGAACAACACGCGCTCGCCCGCCTTGAGCGACCCGTCGCGCACCATGGCGATCAAGCCTGCAGCCGTCTTCCCGGTGTACACCGGGTCGAGCAGGATGGCTTCCTCCCGCGCGAACAACCGCACCGCCTCACCCATCGCCTCCGTCGGCAGGGAGTACCCCGGCCCCACCTGATCGTCACGCACCACCGACGCCGCGTCGGGCAGGTCCGCACGCGCCCCGCCGAGCGTCAACACTTCACGCGCCAGGTTGGCGATCTTCGTCTCCTGCGCAGCGCGCTCGGCTCGGACGCTGATGCCCGTCAAGGGAATCCCCGCGTTGGCAGCGTGCAGGCCGGCAAGCAGCCCGGCGTGCGTTCCACCCGAACCCGATGCGCACACCCAGTGATCCCACGCGAGATCCATTTCGAAGCTCTGCTGCAACGCCTCCTCGGCGCACGCTGCGTACCCCAGCGAACCCAGCGCGTTCGACCCACCGCCCGGAATCACGTAGGGGTCGAACCCCTCCGCCCGCGCTGCGTCCGCCATCTCACCCATCTTCGCAGCGAGATCGGTGCCCGCCGGCACCACCTCCACGCCATCGACCCCCATCAGGTCGAACAGCAACGCGTTCCCCACGGCATCGTCGTGATACGTGCCTGGCACCCGCTCCTCGATCAGCAAGCGGCACCGCAGGCCTTCCTTCGCCGCCGCCGCCAACGTCAAGCGGCAGTGGTTCGATTGTGGTGCACCCACCGTGATCAACAGGTCCGACCCGCGCTGCAGCGCGTCGGCCACGAGGAACTCGAGCTTGCGGGTCTTGTTTCCCCCCGCTGCGAGACCCGTCAAGTCGTCCCGCTTGATCCAAATCTCCGGGCCGCCAAGCGCGGCGGAGAGGCGGGGCAGGGGCTCGAGAGGCGTCCGCCCCTCCGTGTAGTGCCGACGAGGAAACCGAGCGAGATGCATGCCAACCTCCAAGAGTCACGCGACGTGCGTTGCCGCCCATCGTAGCCCCGAGCCGGCATACAGTCACGAGCCTCGCCGCCAGCGGCGGTATTATCACGCCACGACTCTGGAGGTCACCCCATGGCTGCGCACGCCACCACCGACACGCAGCACGCGCACCCCCGCAACCCGGGCGTCCCCTTCGACCCCTCCTGGTTCGAGGAACTGCGCGTCAACCGATCCGCCACCCAACGTCGCGCCGCCACCCTCCCCGCGCGCCGCACCGTCAAGAAGGCGTGGCAGGCCGCCTGGCTCCTCAAGGCCATCACCCTGATCGACCTCACCACCCTCGCCGGGGACGACACCGCTGGCCGCGTCCACCGCCTGTGCGGCAAGGCGCGTCAACCCGTTCGGCGTGACCTGCTCGACGCGCTCGGCATGCACGGCGCGCCCCTCACGACCGGTGCGGTGTGCGTCTACCCGACCATGGTCCCCCACGCCGTGGACGCCCTTCAGGGCACCACGATTCCCGTCGCGTCCGTCGCCTCCGGGTTCCCTGCCGGCCTCATGCCCATGACGCAGCGACTCGACGAGGTGCGCTGGGCGGTCGACGCTGGAGCGCGCGAAATCGACGTGGTCATCACCCGCGAGCACGTCCTCACCGGCCGCTATGACGCCCTGTATGACGAGGTCGCCGCCTTCCGTGAGGCCGTCGGTCCCGCGCACCTGAAGGTCATCCTCGCCACCGGCGAACTCGCCACGCTCACGGACGTCGCAAAAGCCTCCACCGTCGCCATGATGGCGGGCGCCGACTTCGTGAAGACCAGCACCGGCAAGGAACCCGTGAACGCCACGCTCGAGGTCGGCATCACCATGGCGCGCACCGTCCGCCACTACCAGCAACGCACCGGCCACGTCGTCGGCTTCAAACCCGCCGGCGGAATCCGAAAGGCCAAGGAAGCGCTCGCCTGGCTCGCCATGATCAAGGAGGAACTCGGGGATGCCTGGCTCACCCCCGAACGGTTCCGCTTCGGCGCATCCGGCCTCCTCGGCGACATCGAACGGCAACTCGAGCATCACGTCACTGGACGCTACGCGGCAGCGCATCGCCAGCCCATGGCCTGATGTTCAGCCTGCGCCTCGATGGTGACCTCACCGCCACGCTCCACGAGCGTCGGCACGCCAGCGAGTTGTATGCCCTCGTCGACGCCAATCGGGAGCACCTCGACGTCTGGTTCCCATGGCCCGCCGAAACGCATGCGCCCGAGGACCTCCACGCCTTCATCGACGGTTCGCTCGCCCTCTTTGCCAAGGGTGAAGGCTGGCATGGCGGTCTCCGCAAGGATGGTCACCTCATCGGTGGCATCAGCGTGCACAACGTGAACCGCAAGATTGGACGGGCCGAGATTGGGTACTGGCTCGCCGCGACCGAGATGGGGTCCGGCACCATGACGCGCGCCGTTCGCGGTCTGCTTCGCCACCTGTTCGACGACGAGGGGTTCACGAAGATCGAGATTCGTGCCGCCACCGGCAACCGTCCAAGCCGCGCGATCCCCGAGCGCATCGGTTTCCGGGAGGAGGGCGTCCTCCGCCACGTCGACCTCCTCCGCGGAACCCCCATCGACCATGCCGTCTATGGCCTGCTCGCCTCCGAGTGGAAGGCCGCCCACGACGAGGAGGCACACCCATGAGTGACGTTCCCGACATCTTCGGCCGCATGGCGTACGGACCCGCGCCCGAAAGCGCTGCCGAGGCGCACGCCTGGCTCGACGCCCACGACCGTTCGTTCGGGCACGCCATCGACGGCACGCTCGAAGCCGTCGGCGCCACGTCGTTCGACACGATCAACCCCGCGACCGGTGAACGACTCGCCACCGTCACGCAAGGCACGCCCGAGGACGTCGACCGCGCCGTGCGTGCCGCCCGAGCCGCCTTCCCCACCTGGGCGTCGCTCACGCTCCACGCGCGCGCCCGCCACCTGTACGCGCTTGCAAGGCACGTGCAGAAGCACGCAAGGCTCCTCGCCGTCCTCGAAACGCTCGACAACGGCAAACCCATCCGCGAATCGCGCGACATCGACGTACCGCTCGTCGCCCGGCACTTCTATCACCACGCTGGTTGGGCGCAACTCCGCGACGAGACGTTCCCGCACCATGAACCGCTCGGCGTCGCCGGGCAGGTCATCCCCTGGAACTTTCCGCTCCTCATGCTCGCGTGGAAGGTCGCGCCCGCCCTCGCAGCCGGCAACACCGTGGTCCTTAAACCCGCAGAGCACACCCCCCTCACGGCGCTCCTGTTCGCCGAGATTGCCAGCGAGGCGGGGCTCCCCGCCGGCGTCCTGAACGTCGTCACCGGCGCAGGGGAGACCGGCGCCGCCGTGGTCGACCATCCCGACGTCGACAAGATCGCCTTCACCGGCAGCACCGAGGTGGGGCGTGCCATCCGCAAGGCGACGGCGGGCACCGGGAAGGCGCTCACCCTCGAACTCGGGGGCAAGAGTCCGTTCCTCGTGTTCGCCGATGCCGATCTCGACGGCGCCATCGAAGGCATCGTCGACGCCATCTGGTTCAACCAGGGGCAGGTGTGCTGCGCCGGCAGCCGACTCCTCGTGCAGGAGGGCATCGCTGAGGACTTCCATGCACGCCTGAAACGCCGCATGGACACCCTCCGCGTCGGCGACCCGCTCGACAAGGCCATCGACATGGGCGCCATCATCGCGCCCGTCCAGCTCGAACGCATCGAAGCCATGTGCCAGATTGGCGAGTCGGAGGGTGCCACCTGCTGGCAACCCGAGTGGACACCCCCCGAACGCGGCACGTTCTTCCCACCCACCCTCTTCGAGAACGTCGATCCGGCCTCCACGCTCGCGCAGGAGGAGATCTTTGGTCCGGTGCTCGTCAGCACCACCTTCCGCACCCCCGAGGAGGCCATCGCGCTGGCCAACGACTCGCGCTACGGCCTCGCCGCAAGCGTGTGGAGCGAGGACGTGAACCTCACGCTGCACGTCGCACCCCGCCTCGAGGCGGGCGTCGTGTGGGTGAACGGCACGAACCTCTTCGATGCCGCCGCCGGGTTTGGTGGCGTTCGTGAATCCGGTTTTGGTCGCGAAGGGGGACGTGAGGGCATGCACGCCTACCTGCGTCCCGTCGAGGATGTCCACCGGCCCGCCTACGAGGCGGATGCATTCCAGCCCGATCCCGAAGCGGGCGTCGCGCCGCAAAGCGATGGTGATGGGGAGGCGATGCCGGCCATCGATCGGACCGCCAAGCTGTACGTCGGGGGAAAGCAGAAACGGCCCGACGGCGGCTACGCCTACCCGGTACGCGACGCTGCGGGACGTGCCGTGGGCGAGGCAGGCCTCGGCAACCGCAAGGACGTACGCGACGCGGTCGAAGCGGCGCACGCGGCGAAGGGCTGGGCGACCACGACGGCGCACAACCGCGCGCAGGTGCTGTACTACCTCGCGGAGAATCTCGCCGCGCGCTCGGACGCCTTCGAGGAACGCCTCCGAACCCTGACCGGCGCGACGGACGAAGCCGCCGCGCGTGAGGTGCGCGAGTCCGTCGAGCGGCTCTTCGCCTACGCCGCCTGGAGCGACAAGCTCGACGGGGAGGTGCACGCCGTGCCCATGCGTGCCGTCACACTCGCCATGAAGGAACCCCACGGTGTCGTGGGCGTCGCCTGCCCCGACGAGGCACCCCTGTTGGCGCTCATCTCGCTCACTGCGCCCCTGCTCGCCCTCGGCAACCGCGTGGTCGCGATTCCCTCACCCCGCTGGCCGCTCCTCGCCACCGACCTGTACCAGGTGCTCGACGCGAGCGACCTGCCGGGAGGCGCACTCAACCTCGTGACCGGCGCACGCGATCCACTGGCCAGCGTCCTCGCCGACCACGATGACGTTCAGGCTCTCTGGTACGTCGGACCCGGGACGGGTGCGGAGGACATGGAACGCCGCTCCGCGGGCAACCTCAAGGTCACCTGGACGAACCAGGGTCGCCGAATCGACTGGACGGCCAGCGAAGCGTACGGTGAGACGTGGCTCCAGCGCGCGTACCGCGTGAAGAACGTGTGGGTGCCGTACGGCGTTTAACCCCGCGTCGCGAGGTCCATGCCCCCCGCGCCACCCCGTAAGGTGAAGGCGCCACGACGACCGTGGAGGGCGGCGCGCAAGCCCTGCGCGGGCGCCTCGAGCACCTCGACACGTTGATCTTCGAGCCCCACGTCGCGCAACCAGGCGCGAAGCGGGGCCGGGTCTCGCTGCCACACCGTGAGGTGATCGAGGGTCGCAGCGGCCGGTAGGGTCGACGCCGGGTGTGGCGTGTCGCCCCAAGCGATGAAGAAGGGCGCCGCCCCTGCAAACGCGTGCCCCTTGGGAAACAATAGTTCCCACGCCAAGGTGTTCCCCTCCGGCGTGACCCGCGACATCGATTCCCGCACCGGGCTGCATCCCATGGCGTCGAGGCGAGCGGCGAGTGCATCGCCGTCATCGGTGCGGACGCACCAGGCGTGCAGCGATGCGGTCCCCACGTTTGTGATGGCGTCCGCGAAGTCGCCCCCATCGGGCTGCGTGTCATCGAGCGCCAGCAGCTCCAGGTAGGCGCCCTCGCCGAGACCGGTGAGCGCGTTGTGCGTGCCCTTCCCGACGTGTCGACCTCCCGGCTTGGGAAGCATGCCGGTCATCAGGCGGGCGTGATTCACGAGCGGTTCGAGGGTCGGACCGACGTACAGGAGATGATCGACCGCGAGGTTCATGCCGGTCATCATGCCCCATCGTCCGGCGCGTCACGCCGCCCGGTGAGCAGCAGGTCGTACCGGCCGGTGATGCGGGTGCGGTAACCGTGCTGATGCAGGTAACGGCGGTGACCCGCAAGGTCGCGCACCACGAGCGAGAGGTCGGTCTCCCGGTAGTTGCGTGTTCGCGCACCCCACACCACGGCACCGTCCACGAGGCGGCTCGCTGGAAGGCCGATGATCACGCCTCCGGAGGCGTGGGCGTGATTCCTGACGAGATGCGCGAGGGTGCGCGCCCCGTCGAGGCTTGGTGAGTTCAACACGCCAATGGCGAGGATCAGGTCGAAGCGCCCGACGTCCAGCGGCCGATCCTCGAGCTGTGCAAGGTCGGCGTGCACGAACGTCGCGGCGGGGAAGCGTTCCATGGCGCGCTGCAATGCGCGTGCGTCCCGGTCCACGCCCACCATGCGCGAGGCGGGCCAGGCCAGGGGCGGTTGGGTGAGGGCGGCGAGTTCGTCCCCATCGAAACACCCCACGATCAACATGCGGTCGGGGGGTTGGGGGGTCGCGAAGCGTACGGCATCGAGCAAGGGCAGGAGGAAGCCTGGGTGGTCGGTCTTGTCGAGCTGCGCGAACGCGCTCGATGCGGCGTAGCGCTCACCATGAGGCCGAGAGGGATCGTGTAGGTCCGCTTCCCCTCCGCGTGCGCGGAACGTCAATCGCAGTGCGTGGGGTTCATTAGGGTGCGAGCGCGGTGTGGCGAGGTGGGCTGCAACGCCGTCCGCGAGGTCGAGCCAGACGCGCCAATCGCGGTGCGGCTCACCCGCATCGTCTTGCTCACCCGGCCACGCCTCGGGGCGCCTATCTGGATCCTGAACGGTGAGCGTCACCGCCTCGTGCACGGCGAGTCGTGCGGTGAGCCACGCAACGACCGCGTGCATTGGGAGGCGTCTCGCATCCAGATGCGTGTCGAGAGGAGGCTCGGCGGTCATGGCGCCACCATTCCATGAACGATGCGCCAAGCCAATCCCCCGTCACCAAAAATCGGGAGGGCGCGCGTCGTACGACTTCCCGTTCGGCAATCGACCCAGCAGCGCGAATGTCACGGCGGGTGCGCAGTCGCAGCCTACGGGTGCATGCGCCTCGTCCTGCTTGTCGACGTACGCCATGGCGGCGTAGAAGCGGTATCGGTCGAGACGCTGGGGATTCTCGAACCAAGCCTGAAAGGCTTCCTCGTAGCATCGGCCGGGCGCCACACCGGCTGCGAGCCCTGCCCCAAGGACGCGCGCTACGTCGTCGTGTTGCGTCAATCGCAGCGCGGTGGTCCACAGGCCGGGTTTTCCGGCTTGAGCGCCATGCCAGGCGTAGAGAATGCCCACGAGGTGCGCGTCGGCCTCCATGGCCAGGTGCACGGTGATGGCCTCGCGCATCAGGAAGGTCAGGGACGGCTCCACGCCGCGTGCGATCACGTCGGCATGACGCAGTTCGTGGACGAGGATGATCGCGGTTTCGAAGTCGTCGAGGCTTCGGTCCACGGCGATGACGCCAACGCTCGCGTCGTAGACGCCTCGCGCGCCTTGCCGCGCGTGGTCGAGCAGGCAAATGGCAACCCCGAGGTCGAGCGCGCGGCTGAGCAACGGCGCGCCGATCGTCGTCTCACGCGAGACGAGGTTCACCGTTTCGAGTGCCTCACGTTGTTGCGGCGAGTTGGCGGGCGCAATCCAGGCGTCACGCGCTTCGTTGGGCACGATGCACACGTCGCGCCAGTCGCTGCGCCAGGCATCCCGTTGCATCTCGAACGGATGGGTGCCGTGGGCAGCGGCATCATCGCGGGGTGCCAGACTTGGCGAGGAAGCCAAGGCGGGAATTGCGGCGCACGTCGCGAGAACGAGGACGAGGGTGAGGACGAGGGACGGTACGCCACGCGGAGCGCGCCCTGCGCGCGGGACGTGGCCCAGCATGTCGAACCTCCAAGCGGTAGCGGTCGCTACGCACCTTGAGCCTAGCGGTCCGTCCCGCGCATGCCTGGCGCGCTCGTACCCCTGCGTGCCAGGACGCCCCCCAGCGTGCGTGTTTCGCGGTGCGTCAGGCGGGGGGAAGGACGCGCAGGCACGCGCCCACGTACCGTTCACGTACGGGAAACCCGAGCCTCGCGTAGATGCGGTCGGGCGCCTCACCCGCATCGGCAATGATGACGAGTCGGTGGGCGTGCCACGTGGTGAACCCTTCGCGCGCCACGGCGTGCATCATGGCGGTCGCGACGCCCATGCGGCGGAATGCGGGTGCGACGTGAACGTATTGAAACCGTCCCACGCCCCTACGAACGTACAGCCCGACGCTGCCCGCCACCTCGCCGTTCATGGTCACCAGGTAGTACCCGCCCGTCAGGCCGGGCCGTACGCCTCCGGCAATGTCGCGGTACACGCGCCAGCGCGCATCGCGGTGCACCATGAACCCCTCGAGGTCCTCCGACGGCGGGGCGTCCGCCAGGTCCAGGTCGCGCAGCGCCTGCCAATCTGCCTCGTCCTCGACGAGCCGAACGGCGAACCCAGCCGGGGGGCTTGGGGTGGGAGCCAGGTCGGCCGGAAGCCCGATCCGAACGACGTTGCGGTCCGGCTCGTAGCCGGCCGCCTCCAGCTCGGTGAGCGCACCATCCTCACCCTGCCACGCGAAGGTGGCGTGCTGAACGCCGGGAACGTCGGCGAAGGCAGTGCGGAAGCGTCGCTCCCAATGCTCGCGTGCCCCCGCCTCCATCGGTTCCCTGAGGACGAGCAGGTTGCCCCAGCGGAAGCTCGGGTCGCTCGGGGCGCGCAGCGCAAGCGCGTCGCCCAGGTCGACCACCTCGTCGACGAACCACGATTCGGTCGTCGCGGCCCAGCCCCCCACCGGCAGGGGATCGCCGAACCGCGTCATGAGGACCGACCGCCGGGACGTTCGATGAGGCCCACGTCGCGCTGCACGAGCCGGAAGCCGAGCCTTGCGTAGATGCCGTCCGCCGCGCTGCCCTCGTCGGCCATGAGGACGAGGGTGTGGGCACCCCACGCGTCGAACCCGATGCGTGCCACGTCGTACACCATGGCCGTGGCCACGCCCTGCCGGCGTGCAGTGGGAACGACGTGCACGAACGCGTAGCGCGCGAGTCCCTCCCGTACGAACAGGCCGACCGTGCCGACCGGCGAGCCGTGCAGCCGAGCGATGAACCATCCACCCCGCAAGCCCGGGCGGGCGCCCTCGGCCACGCTGCGCAGGAATCTGGCGCGTGCCTCGAGGCGACGAAGGCGCGCGGCATGGTGATCGCGACCTTCCGAATCGCGCGCTTGCAGGACGGGGATGGCCGCCCAGTCCTCATCGTTCATGGCCTGGTTGAGGGTGTACCCCTCGGGCCGTCTTTCCAGGGGTCGAAGGTCGCTGGGTGTGGCCAGCCGGACGGTGCTGCGCTCGACCTCGTATCCCGCCGCTTCGAACGATGCGGCGGCCCCCTCGCTTCCTTGCGGATCGTCCCAAAAGAACGCCCGACGGGTCACGTCAGGCAGGTCGGCGAACTCGGCATCGAAACGCGCTTCCCAGTCGGCACGGTCGCCTTCGGTGGGGGCGCGCGGAAAGGTGAGGAGGTTGCCGTCGACGAAGTCGGGTTCGTTCGGGCAGCGCATGGCGACCACGTCCCCCAAGTCGAGCACTTCATCGACGAAGTACGTGGAGGTGAGGGTGGCGTACCCGCGAAGCTTCACGCGCGACAGGCTACCCCGAGACGACGAATCCCCGCTCGCAGCGGGGAAATCCGGGTAAATCTTTCGTTTTGGAGGCTTGACGAACGAAGTCCCTCGATCACCTCTTCTCGCTCGGTCGCCTCCTTCTTCGGTCGCCCGGTGTGGGCCGTTCAGGATGAGCGGTTGAGCCTCTAGTGGGGTCGAGGGGCTTCGCTCGAGGGATCGTTCTTGGGTTCGTCGATGGGCGAACCTCCCTTCAAGACAAAGGGTACGCCCAGGCACCCGAACGCGCGGTGAAATGCGTTGCTTGCAAAGCGGCGCGTGGGGGGTATACTCTTCAGTTGGGGCCGTCCCCACGGCCCCGCCCCACCCCATCCACCGGTGGGCGCGCTTGACCCCCCCGTCGCGCGCCCACCACCCCTTACCCCCCGACTTGCGCGGGGCGGTTCCATTTTGGGAGCAAGTAAACGCGCCGCGCATCGGGACGTCCCGATACGCGGCGCGCATGGTTGGCAGGCAGGTTTAGAAGTTGAGGATGCCGCCCACGCTTGCGATGAGACCCGCGAAGATCAACGCAACGGTGTTGATCACCTTGATGAGCGGGTTGATGGAGGGACCGGCAGTGTCCTTGTAGGGGTCACCCACCGTGTCACCGACGACGGACGCCTCGTGCGCCTCGCTGCCCTTGCCGCCGTGATGTCCATCTTCGATGTACTTCTTCGCGTTGTCCCACGCGCCACCGCCGTTGGACATCATGAGCGCCATCATCAGGCCCGACACGGTCACCCCGATGAGGAGACCCCCGAGCGCGACGGGTCCGAAGAGGAAACCGACGAGGAGGGGGGCGACGACGGCCATGATGCCTGGAACCGCCATTTCACGCAGGGCGGCCTTCGTGACGATGTCGACCGCCTTGCCGTACTCCGGCTTCGCCGTACCTTCCATGATTCCGGCGATCTCCCGGAACTGGCGGCGCACCTCTTCGATCACGGCACCCGCCGCCTTGCCGACCGACTCCATCAGGAAGGCGCTGAACAGGAAGGGCAGCATGGCACCAATCAGCAGGCCCACGACGACGAGGGGATCGTTGAGCACGAACGCGGACTCGCCCAGGTCGAGGCGTTCGGCGTAATCGGCGAACAGTACGAGCGCGGCGAGCGCGGCGGAGCCGATGGCGTAGCCCTTCGTCACTGCTTTCGTCGTGTTCCCCACCGCGTCGAGCGCGTCGGTGTTCTCGCGCACCTCGTGCGGCAGTTCGCTCATCTCGGCGATTCCGCCGGCGTTGTCGGTGATGGGTCCGTAGGTGTCCATCGCGACGATCATGCCGGTCACGCTGAGCATGGCGACGGCGGCGACGGCAATGCCGTAGAGACCCCCGAGCAGGTACGCAATGAAGGTCGCGAGGGCAAGCACGATGACCGGTCCGGCTGTCGATTGCATGCCGACCGCGAGGCCGCTGATGATGTTCGTGGCGCTGCCCGTCTCCGAGGCCTGCGCGATGCGGCGCACCGGAGCGTACTCGGTGGAGGTGTAGTACTCGGTGATGAACATGAGGAGCAGCGTCACGGCGATGCCGACGAGCGACGCGAGGTACATCGGGAACCAACCCTCACGCCCGAGCAGGCCAATCGCGCTGGGCATCATGGCCCACGTCGCGACGAGGAACCCCACGGCGCTGATGCCTGCACTCACGTACACGCCCTGGTTGAGGGCCGCCATGATGTCGCCCTTCGCACCGAGACGCACGAAACGCACGCCGATGACGGAGGCGACGATGGCGATGGCGCCCAGCACGAGGGGGTACGTCACGAGGTTGCTGACGACGTGCCCTCCGGCGGGCAGGAGGTAACCGAGGAACACCGCACCGATGGCGGTCACGGCGTACGTCTCGAACAGGTCGGCACCCATGCCCGCGCAGTCGCCCACGTTGTCACCCACGTTGTCGGCGATCACGGCAGGGTTGCGAGGGTCGTCCTCGGGAATGCCGGCCTCCACCTTCCCGACGAGGTCGGCACCGACGTCGGCCGCTTTCGTGTAGATGCCGCCGCCCACCCGCGCGAACAGGCTGATGAGGGACGCACCGAAGGCGAAGCCGACGAGGGGTTCGACGGGGTTCTCGAGACCGAGCACCACGTCGAACAGCACGAAGAATCCGGACACGCCAAGCAGCGCGAGGCCAGCGACGGCAAGGCCGGACACGGCGCCGCCACCAAAGGCGATCTTGAGCGCGCCCTTGAGCCCGTCGCGGGCCGCTTGCGCGACGCGCACGTTGGCGCGCACCGCGACGTTCATGCCCACGTAGCCGCTGATGGCGCTGAACAGGGCGCCCACGGCGAAGCCGATCGTCGTCCACCACCACAGCGTCGTTTCGCTCGCGTCACCACGCGTGAGCGCGACGACGGCGAACAACGCGATGATGACGACGGCGACGTAGAGGATGGTGCGGTACTGCCGGTTCATGTAGGCGCTTGCGCCTTGACGCACCGCGTCGGCAATCTCGTTCATGTGGGGATTGCCGGCGGGCGACGAGAGCACGCTGCGGGCCAACAGGCCGGCAGCGACGAGCGCCACGACGGCAGCGAGGGGGACGAGGAACACGAGAACGTCCATGGAGCCTCCAAAGGGTGTGAAGTTCACAGTGCGGTTGTCGACCGACTTGGCGGACGAACCGTGGTTCGACCGGCGTCACGTCGGTGACCGCGGCCGCCGGCGATGCTAGCACGGGAAGCGGGGGGCGCGAACGCGCCCCCCGTCTCAATCGCCACTCGTTCCGCCCTCCGCGGGCGTGACCCCCCGCGGAAGGGGAGCGGTGCGGCGCCGTTCGCTTCGCAACGGTTCGCTGCGGAAGCGGTGCCGTTCGAAGCGGTAGAAGGCGGCGGGCACTACGAACAGGGTGAGGAAGGTGGAGGAGACCACCCCGCCGACGATGACGAGGCCGAGCGGTTGCCGGAACTCCGATCCTTCACCCAGCCCCGCCAGGAGCGGAATGCTGATGATGACGACCGTCAATGCGGTCATCAGGATGGGCCGGAGACGCAACCGGCCAGCGCGCACAAGCGCCTGTTCGATCGTTTCGTCCTCGTCGAGCCCGCTCATCACCACGTCGAGCAGCAGGATGGCGTTCTTCGTGACGAGACCGATCAGGATCACCACACCCAGAACGCTGATCACGTCAAGGGCCTTGCCGGTGAGGAAGAACAACCAGAAGGCGCCAACGAGGGCGAGGGGGACCGTGGCGAGCAGGTACAGCGGGTACTTGAAGCTGTTGAACTGACTCGCAATCACGAGGTAGTTCAGGACGATGGCGAGCAGGAAGGCGATGGGACCGTAGAGGACAAGGTCTCCGAGCAGGTCGGGACCCACGCCGGTACCCACCCGCACGCGCTCGTCCGTCACGCCCGCCTCGGCGAACGCCTCTTCCACGGTGGCGCGCACCTGGAATACGCCAGGGGCGCCCGCGACCAGGTCGGCCGTGAGCGTCGTGATGTAGGACTGTTCGGCCCGGTCGATGGCGACGGGACCGGCACGCACTTCGAATTGACCGAGTTCGCTGAGCGGCAGCCACGTCTGGAGGGCGGGCGCGAAGATCGGCAGGCTGAGCAGGGTTTGCTCGTCGGCGATGAAGCGTGGGTCGACCCGCACTTGGATGGCGACGTCCTCCCCTTGCGCGTCCAGCGATCCGGCACGCGAACCCACGTTGTAGGTCCGGAGTGCCGCTCCAATCTCGGCAGCGGTCAGGCCGGTGCCGGCGAGGTTGGCGCGGTCGAGCACGAACACGCGTTCGGGCACGCTGCCTTCCAGGCTCGAGGCGACGTTGCGCAGGTCGGGATTGTCTCGAAGAATGTCGCGCGCGAGCTCGTCACGCTCCCGGAGCAGCGTCAGGTCGTCCCCGTACAGCGTGAGGGACAACCCGGTCTCGACGGGGACGGCGCCCCCGTCGTCACTCCCGACCGTGACGTCCGCTTCGGGCGCAATGCGCCGCAGGAGCGCCTCGACGTCCGGACGCAGGTCGTCGGCAACGTCGAAGGACGAGCCCTCCCGCTCACCGAGGTCGACGAGTTCCAGGGTGATGGAGGCGAGCGTGGCGTTGTCGGTTCCGAGGAACCCGCCACTCCCCACGTTGGCGAGCACGCGATCGACGGACGGGTGGGTCGCGGCGAGGCGCTCCACCTCCGCGGAGATCACGTCGGTGCGCGCGAGCGGCGTGCCGGGCGGCATCTCCACGTTGATCGCGACCGCACCCGCATCGACGGGCGACACGAAGTTGAACTGGATGCGGGGGAACACCCAGCCAAGGCTGGCAACCAGGAGGACGGCAACGATCAGGATCGTGGTGCTGCCGGCGGGCGTGAGCACGCCACGCAGCGAGGCGGCGTACCGCTCCCGAAGCCAGCGGACGAGGGCGTCGGTGGCCTCGAAACCGCCCCGCAAGATCGCGCCGATGGTGGCCGCAAGAATGCGGGTCGGGTACCCCACGAGAAGGAGGACGATGGGAAGCGTGAGCGCGAGAACGAGTCCCACGCCGGCACCCACGCCGATCGCGATGATGGAACCGCCATCGAACCCGAGGAGGGTGGGAATCCCCTCGCTGCTGGCACCGTTCCACGCGCCGACGGCTGCAAGCGCGATGGCCAGGATCCAGAAGAGGGGGTGGGCGTAGCGGCGCAGCGTCCAAGCGCCGTCACGGCCGAGGCGACCCAGCGCCTGTCCGATGCCTCCCAGGCCCGCGGGGAGCGGGTCGGGCAGGTACGCGAGACGTACGGTGAGGAAGAACAACGCCTCGAGGTAACTCACGAAGATCGTCGCGGCCAGGGACAAACCGAACTGGCTGAAGAACTGCCCGATCAAGCCGGGAAGGAAGGCGATGGGGAGGAACACGGCGAGGAGGGACAGCGTGGCGCTCAACACCGCGGTCGAAACCTCACCTGCACCGCCCAGGACCGCCTCGATCTTGCTGGCACCGTTCCGCCTCCAGCGGGCAATGTTCTCGGCAATGACGATCGAATCGTCCACCACGAGGCCCACCGCGACCGTCACCGCGAGAAGCGTGACGGTGTTGAAGGTGAATCCGAGCAGGCCGAAGATGATGATCGCCCCCGCGAGGGTGATGGGGATGGCGAGCACCACGCTGAACGTGGAGCCGAGACGACCGACGAACAGCAGGACGACGATGGCGACCGCGAGCGTGGCGAGACCCGTCTCGCGCAGCGTGTCGAATACCGAGGTTTGTACGAACACCGACGTGTCGTTCACGACCGTGGCTTCGACCCCTTCGGGAAGGTCGATGCGGGCAAGGCGTTGCTTGAGCGCCTTGGCGGTGGAGACGGCGTTCGCATCGGAGACCTTGCGAACCTCGAGCAGGACCACGGGTTCGCCATTCAGGCGGGTGAAGGCGGTGGGGTCGGCGACCGCTTCACGCACCCGCGCAACGTCGCGGACGAGCAGGCCACGGGTGGGGTCGACCACCAGGTTGGCGACGTCCTCGGCGCTGCCGGGGCGGTCACGCACCGAGAGAAGGATCCGTTCCCCACCCACCTCGAGGTTGCCGGCGGCAAGCGTGGTGGAGCCCGCACCAATGGCGCCGGTCACCTGTTGGGCGGTGAGTCCGTAGCTGCGCAGGGCCGCGGGGTCGAGGAGGACTTGCACCTGCCGTTCGAGCGGACCGACGATGGCGACGTCGGCCACACCGTCGACCTGCTGCAGGCTGGGTTCGATGAGGTCCTCAGCGAACGTCTCGATGTCGAGGATGGGACGCCCGGTACCCTGCACGGCGACCGCGAGGATGGGTTGATCGGCCGGATCGAACTTTTGGACGACCGGATCGTTGGCGCCGTCCGGGAGGCCTTCGACGATGGCATCGACACGCTGCTTGACGTCGATGGCGGCCTGGTCGACGTCGACGCTCTCCTGGAATTGGGCGATGACGAAGCTGAAGCCTTCCCCGCTGAAACTCGTCACGTCGGTCACGCCCGGCACCGTGGCGATCGCGTCTTCGATGGGTTCGCTGACCTGTTCGGCTGCTTCGAGCGACCCGGCGCCGGGGTAGGTCGTGTTGACCGCGACGATGGGAATCTCGAATTCCGGCAGCAGGTCGATGCCGAGGCGCGTCCCGGCCGACAGGCCGAAGAACACGACGGCGACGAAGATCGAGATGGAGAAGACGTAGCGCCGGACGAAGAACGCGATGAGCGATTTCATCAGTCGGTCCTGACGAGGGTGCCGACGCGAACGTCGAGCGGGCGGGGGTGAATCACGTCGAGGGTGGTGTCGATGCCGTCCACCGCGGCGACCGCACCTGCCTCGGCGAGTACGTCGACGGGGAGGCGCGTCGTGATGCCGTCTTGCGCGGCGTACACCCACGTGGTGCCGCCTTCACTGGCGATGGCGCCCGACGGGACGAGGAGCCCCTCGGCGAGCGTGACGTCGTAGCGCACTTCGGCGAGGGCGCCGCTTGGAACGGTGCGCGCATCCGCCTCGTCGAGCCGGGCGGTGAGCTGCACGAGCCGTTCCTGCTGCGTCGGGCGGGCCGAGGCGGTGAGGTCGGCGGTCAGCTCGCGACCCGCATAGCGGAGCGTAACTTGCCCTTGCTCCAGGAGGCCGGTGGCGGCTTCGGGTGGAACGTCGAAGACGGCTTCGCGTTCGCTGATGCTCTGCATGCGGAACACGGGCGATCCGGCTCCGGCGAACTCGCCTACCTCGACGAAGAGTTCGGCGATGGCGCCATCGAAGGGAGCGCGCACCTCGGTCTCGTCGAGTGCATCCTCGGCCTGTTGGAGGCCGACGCGGGCGGAGTCGAGCGCAAGTTCGAGGAGGGCGAGGTCTTCCGCCTCGGCGCGTTCGGCACGCGCGACCGCATCCTGGGCCTGCACGAGGTTGGCGCGGGCGGCGTCGAGGTTGGCTTCGAGCGTCTCGAGATCGCTACGGGCAGCACCGCCTGCGGTGACTAGGTCCCGCAGTTCGGCTGCTTGGCGTTCGAGCGTGGCGACGTTCGACTCCGTAGCGCGCAGGGAGGCGCGCGCCTGCTCGGCGCCTTCGCTGCTGCTGCGCGTCGCGCGGTCGAGATCGATTTCGGCGCGGCGGACGGCGAGGGCGGCACTGTCGCGGTTGAGGCGCGCCTGGTCGGCTTCGAGGCGAAGGACGACCTGGCCTTGCGCCACCTCGTCGCCAGGTCGGGCGAGGACGTCGGTCACGCGGGCCGATGCGCCACTCGCAACGGTCGCGTCGCGCGTGGCTTGAATGCGGGCGGATGCGGAGCGCGTCGCGGTGAGCGTCCCGGGTTCGGGCGTCACGATGCGTACGAGGCGGGCGGGTTCGGGCGCCTGCGCCGCCGTCGTGGCGGGTGCGGTCGTGGCGTCCCCGTCGCTTGGATTGCCGCAGGCGGCGAGGAGCGCGCCGAGCGTCAAGGCGGTGGTGAGAGCCCGGAGGACTGGGCGTGTGCGTTTAGAACGCATCGAGACCCTCGATGGCCACGCCGGTGCCTTGCTGCAGGGTGAGGAGGGCGCGGAGGACGCCGTGGCGCGCTTGCAGCACGGCGAGTTCGGCTTGCAGTGTGGCGAGTCGCGTGCGTTGGTAGGCGACGTCGGCAATCAAGCCTGCGGCCAGCCTGGAGGCGTCGACGTCGTCACGTTCCCGCGCATTGTCGAGTGCTTGACGGGCGACCGCTAGGGTGTCGCGTGCGCGCTCGACGCCGTCGAGGAGGCTCTGGGCGTTCAGGGCGAGACCGCGCCGCGCCTCCGTCAGACTCGTTTCCGCCTGCGTGACTTGCAGCTCGGCGGCGTCGATGTCGCGTTGCGCGGCGTAACTCGGGTCGAGGAGGTCGAGTGCGAGGCGTGCGAGTTCGACGCCGTGGACGGCGCGAAGCAGGTTGGGTGCCTCCTCGAGGCGACGCGTGACGTCCTCCATGCTCGGCGTGGGTACGTCGAGCAGGTCGTCCGGGACGGGGGGAAGTGCGTCCGCGGTGAGGTTCACGAGGCTCGCGTAGGCATCTTGGGCGAGCGTGGCGCCCTGCGTGGCGGCGGTCAGGTCACTGCGTGCCGAGGCGAGGTCGTTCTCCGCGTCGCGTACGTCGAGGTCGGTGGCGGCCCCGCGATCGCGGCGAATGCGGGCAATGTCGAGCGCCTGTTCGGACAGGGCGACCGCTTCGCGGGCGAGATTGGCTTGCGCGGTCGCTTCGAGGACCTGCAGGTACGCGCCGGCGATCTCTTCGTAGGCGGCGTAGCGGGCGGCGCGGAGTTCCGCCTCGGCGATCGCGACGCCTTGCGCGGCCTGCAGGTCGTCGAGCCGGAGTGCGGTCGGGTCGGCGTTCGTGCGTGCCTGGGTGATGCGTGCATCCTCGAGGTCGAGTCGTGCAGTCACCACGCCACTTCGTTCTTCGGCTTGGGTGAGGGCATCGGGGAGTCCCTGCGCGAGGGCGCTGGCGAGTACGGCGATCAGGCCGAGCGTGAGGACGAAGCGGGAGCCAAAGGGGCGGGTCATGGCAGGACCTCCGAGAGGGGTATGGCGAGATCGCGGTAGTCGGCGAGGATGGCGTCGAGCAGGGTAGCGCGTGCATTCAAGACCGTCAGGTCGGATTGCAGGGCGGTGAGCTCGACGCGGAGCACGTCGAGTTCCGTGGCAAGGCCGGCGTCGCGCTGCGCGGCGGCCTCGTCGGCATCGCGGTAGGCGAGTGTGCGCTCGCGTTCGGCGAAGTCGAGCTCTGCCCGTGCGGCGCGGCGAGCCTCGTCACGGTCGGAGGCGGCGAGTGCAGCGTCGCGCTGGGCTTGCGTGAGGCCGGCGAGGGCGGCGTCGCGTCGCGCTGCGGCAGCGTTGCGCGCAGCGGGTGCGTCGCCACCCACTTCGAAGGACAGGCCGAACGTGAAGACGCCCTCCACGTCGATGGGGCCGGTGTCCTGCGTGGCGAACGGACCGTCGGTCTCGTAGCGGACGGTGGGTTGGAGGGTACGACTCTCGAGGGAGACGGTCACGGCGGACTCGTCGAGGTTCCAGGCGTAGGCCGCCTGGGCGGTGGGGAGGAGTGCGCGGCTTGCTGAAGCGAGACCGACTTCGGCGAGCGTGAGGTCGAGTTCGGCCTGCACGACGCCGGGGGCGGGGATCTCCACGCTTGGGAGGGTTGGCAGGGCGTTGGGGTCTGGAAGCGTGCCGAGGCGTGCGTCGGGTCCGACGAGGTCGGCGAGGCGTGCGGCGGCGAGGCTGGCGCGTGCCGTGGCGGAGCGCAGCGACTCCTCGGCGCGGTCCACCTCGAGGGCGGCGCGTTCACCGTCCACGTCGCGGGCGGCGCCCCGTTCGATGCGGAGGGTCGTGGCGTCGGCGGCACGCTCGGCGAGGAGCAGGCCGGCTTCGGCGATGCGGACGCCATGCTCGGCGACGAGCAGGCCCGTGGCCGCTTGCATGGCGGCCGCTTCGAGGTTCGCGCGGGTCTCTTGGTGCCGTCGTTCGGCTTGTACGAGGGCGATGCGGCGTTGCCGCTCCGCGTCACCCAGGTCGCCAAGCAGGAAGGGGCGCAGGACGGCAGTGACGGTGGCGCTGGTGTCCCATGCGCTGGCGTCGTCGATCGTGTCTTGGGGCACCCCGTCGCTTGCGCTCACGTCGGCGCGTTGTGCGGTGGCGCTGCCGGACAGGAGAACGGGGAAGCGGAGACCATCGAGGTCGGCGCGGGCGGCATCGACGGCGCGCTGGCTGGCGGTCAGTGCGGGGTGGTCGTCGAGCCCGGCAAGCAGTGCCCTGACTTCCTGGGCGAGTTCAGGATCGAGACTCGCGGTCGGTTGCGCCGAGGCCCAGGGCATGAAGAGGAGGGCGAGGGCGAGCAGAGCGAAGAGGTGTACGGGCTGATGGCGGTTGATGGGCAGGGGGGTCATGGGGTCCTCAGGATTTTCTTGTAGAGAGTGACGAGGTGCGCGAGTTCGGCGTCGTCGAGGTGGGAAAGGTGATCGCGGCTCGCCGCGAGCCAAAGGTGGTCGATCGTGTCGACGAGTTCGCTTCCCTTCTTCGTGACGGTGAGCCGCACCTTGCGGCGATCGTTGGGGTCGGGGGTGCGTCGGATGAGGCCGCGATCCTCGAGGTCGCCAATGAGCGAACTGGTCATGGAGGGTGCGGTGTCGATCATGTCGGTGAGTTCGCCTGGGGTGAAGGCGCCTTGGGCGATGAAGCCGAGGATGAGGGCCTTGACGGGGCTGAGTTCGACCGGCTCGAGCATGCGTTGCGAACTGGTGCGGAGCGCCCACATCATGTGCAGCGTGAGCGTGCCGAGTTCATGCAGGGCGGCGTCCCGGTCGAGGGGTTGCGTTGGGGCCGTTGGGGGGTCGGTGGACGTGGAGGTTGGGAACGAAGTCACGAGCGTCATTGTGCGCGTGCAGGTCACCGCGCGCGGCGACCTGCACTACAATCGTTCAGTTTTCTGAATAGTTCTCGTGCCTGAAAAAAGCAGGCCTTACTCGAGGAAATCGCGCAACTGCCGCGTCCGACTCTCGTGGTACTTCAGTTTCCGGAGTGCCTTGTTCTCGATCTGGCGGATCCGCTCACGCGTCACACCGAAGTGCTGACCCACCTCCTCGAGCGTGTGTTGACGCCCGTCGATGAGCCCCTTACGCAACTTCAGCACTTCCGCCTCACGTTCCCTCAACGCACCCAACGCATCCCCGAGCGCGCTTTGCAGCAGCGACTCGTTCGCCACGTCCTCGGGAGAACCGACCGAGTCGTCGGAGATGAAATCACCGTAGGTGGAGTCTTCCTCGTCACCGATGGGCGCCTCGAGACTGAACGGCTTGCGCGTCAACTCGAACGCTTCCTCGACCCGCTCGGCATCCCATTCCGGCCCGAGTGCGCGTGCCAACTCGGCATGGGTGGGCTCCCGGTTCAACTCCTGCTCGAGCTGCTTGGCGGTGCGGTTGAGCTTGTTCAAGCGTTCGATCATGTGCACGGGAATGCGAATCGTGCGCGACTGGTTGGCGATTGCGCGCGTCACCGCTTGGCGAATCCACCAGGTGGCGTACGTGCTGAACTTGTAGCGACGACGGTACTCGAACCGGTCGACCGCCTTGATCAAGCCGCGATTGCCCTCCTGAATCAGGTCGAGCAGGCCAATCCCACGGTTCGTGTACTTCTTGGCGATGCTGACGACGAGACGAAGGTTCGCTTGAATGAGGTGCTCGCGTGCCGCGAGGCCGTCGCGCACGATGCGGTCCAACCGCCGTGCTTCCTTCGCTTCGAGCGTTTCGCCCTTCTCGTCGAGCTCCTTCTCCGCCTCGAGGCCCGCCTCCATGCGGCGCGCAAGCTCGATCTCCTCGCGAACGTCGAGAAGCTTCACCGTCCCGATCTCATGCAGGTACTGCCGGACGGGATTGTCGGTGCGGACCGACGAGCCGCTCATGGCGGCCGCGCGGGCTTCGAGCTGCTCGATTTCCTCGGCCGCCTGCGCTTCCGCGTCTGCACGCTCCTGCTCGGCGACTGCCTCCTCGGCATCCAACTCCGCGTCGTCGGGTTCGTCCTCCTCGAGGTCACCCGCAAGCGAATCGTCGAGATCCCCGTCATCCCCCTCGAGGGATGCATCGTCGTCCTCGTCCTCGTCCTCGACGCTGCTCGTCGCGAGGGGCACGTTGGCGCTCGCATCCTCATCGCCATCAGGAATCACTTCGACGCCCCGATGGTCGAGTTGTTCGAGTAGCTCTTCGAGGACGTCCTCATCGAGGTCAGGCATTTCGGCAAGGACGCGCGCCAATGCGCCACGCACCAGCGCAGCGGACACGACGCCCTGCTCCTGCCCCTGCTCGAAGAGGGCCTTCATTTCGGGGGTTTCGAGCCATTCGCTTGCGCCCTGCATGGGGTTGCTCATTCGCTGCCATCCCTTTCCCGTTCGCATCCATGGTCGCGTGGCAAGAGACCGTGCGCGGCATGGCGAAACCAAGTCAATGTGAAGGTGGGGCCCCGCGATGCGACGATTTCGCAGTCGCTCCCACGAATTGTGAAATGTAGCACGCCGCGGCGTGCCTTTCCTGTCTTCTGGCTTACGGGTCGCTGCTACGATTCGGATGGAGGTTCGTCATGCCCGACCCCCTCGCCGGCACGCCGGCACCCCGCGACCGCCTCGAGCACGTCCCACGCCTCGTCGCCGCGTACTACGACCTCACGCCCGAGCCGGACGTCGCTTCCCACAAGGTCGCGTTCGGGACGTCGGGACACCGCGGCCGCTCGCTCGAGCACTCCTTCAACGAAGCGCACGTCATCGCCATTGCGACAGCCATCGCCGAAATCCGCTCCGAGGAAGGCGTGGCGGGTCCGCTCGTCCTGGGCGCCGATACGCACGCCCTGTCCGAGCCGGCATTCCGCACCGCGATTTCCGTGTTCCTCGCGGCCGGTGTGCCCGTCCTCGTGGACGCCGACCTGGGTTTCGTCCCCACGCCCGTCGTGAGTCACGCCATCCTCACCCGCAACGTCGATCGCGCTGGACCGGCCTGCGACGGGGTGGTCATCACGCCGTCGCACAACCCGCCGGGGGATGGGGGCATCAAGTACAACCCGCCGCATGGTGGACCGGCAGGGAGTGACCTGACGCGCCGCATCGAACGCCGGGCCAACGCGTTGCTCTCTTCGGGCGTGAGCGAGGTCGCGCGAGTCTCGATGCGTGACGCGTTCGATCATCCCCTCTGCACGCGGGTTGACCTGGCGGGTGCGTACATCGATGACCTGCAGAACGTGATCGACATGGACGCCGTCGCCCACGCCGGCTTGAAGCTCGGGGTGGACCCCATGGGTGGGGCTGCGGTGTCCATGTGGCCTCGCATCGCCGAGCGGTACGGCGTGGACCTGACCGTCGTGAATCCAATCATCGATCCTGCCTTCTCCTTCATGCGACTCGATCATGACGGGAAGGTCCGCATGGACTGCTCGTCCCCCTACGCGATGGCGGGACTCGTCGACCTCGCCGATCGGTTCGACGTGGCGTTCGGGAATGACCCCGACGTCGACCGGCACGGCATCGTCGCTGGCGGTGGCTTGATGAACCCGAACCACTACCTCGCCGCCGCAGCCGAGTATCTCCTCACCCAGCGTCCCGACTGGCGGCACGATGCCGCCCTCGCGAAGACGGTCGTCACGACCCGCATGCTCGACCGCATCGCGACCGCGCACCAGCGGCCGCTTCGCGAGGTCCCCGTGGGCTTCAAGTGGTTCGTCGACGGCCTCCTTGACGGAAGTACGGGCTTCGCGGCCGAGGAGTCCGCCGGAGCGAGTTTGCTGCGCCGCGACGGCACCGTCTGGACGACCGACAAGGACGGCATCGCCCTTGCGCTCCTCGCAGCCGAGATGACCGCGGTGACGGGAACGAACCCAGCCGAGGCGTACCGAAGCCTCGAGGCGCAGCACGGTGCACCCGTGTACCGGCGCACCGATGCGCCTGCCGATGCGCAGCAACGCGCGGCGCTGGCGAATCTCGACGCCTCCGCGGTCACCACCCGCGAACTGGCGGGGGAAGCCATCGAACACGTGCTCACCCACGCCCCCGATGGCGGTGCGCCGCTGGGAGGTTTGAAGGTCGCGACGGCAAACGGCTGGTTCGCTGCGCGACCGTCGGGCACGGAACCGATCTACAAGATCTACGCCGAGAGTTTCCTCGGCGAGGCGCACGTCGACCGGTTGCTCGACGAGGCGCGCGCGCTGGTTGCCGCGACCTTCGCGTAACGCTCCTGCGCGTTACGCCTCGCTGTGGGGAATGCTGAGCACGGGAACGTCGGACGAGCGCAGCAACGCATCGGCGCGACTCCCGAGCAGCAGGCCGATCGCACCCGTGTGGCGCCGAACCCCGACCGCGATGGCGTCGGCGTCGACTTCGCTGGCCAGGCGGGGGAGCACCTCGATCGGGTTGCCCTCCTGCACGTGCATGCTGGCGGCATGTCCATGCGCCATGGCCTCCATGGCCTCTTCGGCACGCCGGACGTAATCGGCGTCCGCGTGGTAGCGCGGATCGTCGATGACGTGCGCGAGATGCAGCGTGACGCCCTTCTCCACCCAACCTTCGAGGTGCTGCCAGGCGTGCTTCGAGGCATCCCCAAAATCGGTGGCCACGAGGATTGACGTGACGTCCTCGACCGTGCACTCTTCGCGCACGGTGAGGACCGGGACCTCGGTCCGCCGCACGACGCGTCCTGCGACACCCCCGAGGAAGAACGCATCGATGCGATTCGCACCATGCGCACCCATCACGATCAGGTCGCACGCCTCCGCCGCATCGAGCACTTCGGTGACTGGATGACCCCACCGGAGTTCCCAACTTCCTCCTTCGGCGGCCAGGTTCTTAAGCCGCTCCTGAATGCGTCGTACCTCGTCGGCGCGCGCTTCCTCGAGACGACGCACCGCCTCCGGGTTCAACGCGTCGGGCGTGGGTTGCAGAAAGCGGCGCGGTTCGGTCTCGAAGCGTTGCTGCGCGTAGATGATGTGCACGTCGCCGCCCAGGCGTTCACCTAGCGTGAGGGCGAGGCGGCGTGCCTTCTCCGCCGTCCGCGAAAAATCGGTGGGATGCAGAATCCGCATGGCTTGACCTCCAAGGTGCATCGTGCCGCAAGGCGGCGAGGGGGGACGCTCGTCAAGTCAAGGTAGCACGCGCGCCAGGCGCGCGCAGGGTCATTCCGGGTGCCTCACGACCGGCGCCATACGGCGGCGAGGACGCGGCCCGCACCCCACGCCACGAGAACCGATGCAAGCACTCCGAGCCAGGCCCATGCAGGCAACGGCGCCAACCCGAGGAGGGTCCGCAGCGGCGCAACGCTCACGGCCGCTACCTGCAACGCCACGCTGATTCCCAGAGCGGCCAGCAGGGCCACGTTTCGTTCGGGTGCGTGCCGCTCGCGGCGCGCACCATCGACGAGCGCCAACTGGCCGAGCACCAGCACCATGAACGTCACGCTCGCCGATTCGGCCGACCCACTTCCGAAGGCGGGCATCCACGCTAGCGGTGCGAGTGATAGGGCGGCCACCACGCTGCCCCCCAGCAACACGAACGGCAGCGTGCCGCCCGACAGCAGGGGAGCGTCCGCTGCGCGTGGTTCATCCTCCATCACGCCAGGACGGCGGTCGAGCGCCAGCGCAAGGGCGGGAAGCGCATCGGTCACCAGGTTGATCCACAGAATCTGGGCGGCCGTGAGGGGCGGCGTGAACGATCCGTTGGACGCAGCAGCGAGCGCGAGTGCGAAGCCGCCCGCGACCGTGATGACCTCGGCGAGATTGGCGGCGAACAGGAACCGAACGAACGCCCGAAGATTCGCGGCGACGCCGCGACCCTCCTCGATGGCCGCAATCAGGGTGGCAATGTCGTCGTCGAGCAGCACCACGTCGGCCGCTTCGCGTGCCACGTCACTCCCATGCCCCCCCATCGCCACGCCCACGTCTGCGCGTCGCAAGGCGGGACCGTCGTTCACGCCATCGCCCGTCATGGCGACCGTGTGGCCCGCCTCCTGAAACGCCGTCACCAGATCCAACTTGCGCTCCGGGGCGGTGCGCGCGAACACGTCCACCGCAGCCAGGTCGTTGGCCGCCTGCAGCTCCGCAATCTCGTCCCCACGCGCCACCCGCCCGGCCGGCATGCCCACCTCCTCGGCAATCGCGCGCGCCGTGGCAGGGTGATCGCCCGTGATCATCACGAGCCTTGCACCGGCCGCTTGCGCAGCCCGAACCGCTTCGGGAGCCGCCTCCCGGGGCGGGTCGCGGAAGGCAATCAGGCCGAGCGGTTGCCACCCCTCCTCCCGCTCTCCAGAGCCGCGCGCCACGAGCAGCGTGCGTTCCCCCGCCTCGGCGTGACGGTCCGCTTCCGCCTCCCACGCGTCACGCGTCGACTCGGTCAGGTCACAGCGGGCCAGCACGGCTTCGGGCGCACCCTTCACGTACGAAACCTCGCCACCATCTTCGCGGACGGTGGCGCGCAGGTACGCCCAGGCCGCATCGAACGGCCGGGAGGACGTGCGTGGCGCGTCACGGCGAACCTCCTGCACGTCGATGCCCACCTCGGCGGCGGCCCGGAGGACCGCACGTTCGATCGGGTCGCCCACGTCACCCACCGCCGACACGTCGCTGGCCAACACCGCGGCGCGCAACACCGATCGCGCCGAAGGGTCGTCGAGCGCGACGTCGTGGCGGGGTCCTCCGGCATCTGCGTCGGTCGCGTCGATGCACGCCACCTCCATCTCGTTCCGCGTGAGCGTGCCGGTCTTGTCACTCGCGATCAAGGTCACGGAACCCAGCGTCTCCACCGCTGCGAGGCGACGCACCACCGCCTTGCGGCGCGCCATGCGCTGCGTACCGAGCGCCAGGGCGCCCGTCACCACGGCGGGCAACCCCTCGGGAACCGCCGCGACGGTCAACGCGACGGCAAGCAGCAACGTCTCCACGGGGTCACCGCCCAACGAAAGGCCGGCCGCCACCAAGACGGCAGCGAGGAGGAGCGCGCCTTGCGCCACGCGACGACCGAAACGCGCCAAACGCTTCTGAAGCGGCGTGGCGGAGCGGTCGATCCCGCCCAGCAGCGTGGCCAGGCGACCCATGGCCGAATCGGGACCCGTCGCGGTGACGCGCACCTCCGCTCGGCCCGCCACGACCGTCGTGCCGGCGGCCACCTCTTCATCCACCGACCGGTCCTCGGTTACCGACTCGCCCGTCAACGCCGACGTGTCGAGCCGCACCCCCTCCGCCGCCAGAAACGTCCCATCGGCGGGCACACGAGCGCCCGCCTCCAGGACCACCCGGTCACCGGGCACCAGGTCGACGCTGGGACGTTCCACCAGCACGCCATCGCGCCACACGGCCACGACGGGTGTGGCGAAATCCTCCAGGGCTGCGATGGCACGCTCGGCGCGCGCACCCTGCAACACTTCGAGCCCAGCGTTGAGAAGCACGATCGTGGCAATCGCAATCGCCTCGATCGGAACGCCCTCCGCCCCCTCGAACAGCCAGGCAGCGAGATCGAAGGCGAGAGCGGCGAACAGAAGGAGAACGAGCGGTGCGCGCACGGCATCGAGGAAGCGGCGCCAGACCGGTGTCGGCGATTCCTTCGGAAGGCGGTTCGGCCCGTAGCGAGACCTGCGACGTGTCGCCTCGGCTTCCGTGAGTCCCTGCATCGTCGGCTCGGGATGCTCCACGCTCCAAGCATCGCGCATTTCTTGGGGTGAGGGCGTGCAGGTGGACCCAAAAAGGCGACGATTCCCGTGGCTGCGGGCTGCCGGGGGACGCCACGGGAACCGTCGTGCCCTGCATCGCGGAACGATTCCGCGGATCGGGCCAAGAGCATTGGAGCACGATGGTGGGGGGCTATTTGTCCATCCGCACCTTGTAGGCGCCTCTCCGACAGGCCCGTCCGACAAGCGACCATCCAAACCTCTGGACGGCGTGCCATGCTGAAGCTACGGGGGAATCTTGTAGGACCGGTCAAGCCGGTCGAGGAGGTACGCCGTGTATCGACGAATCCTCATGCCCACCGACGGAAGCGGGTGCGCCCGTAACGCCATGCGCAAGGGGCTCGAACTCGCCAAGCAACTCGGGGCGTCCGTCACCTTCATGCACGTCCTCGAGAACCCACTCGTCGCTGGCTACGCCGCACCCGAAGCGTTGCCCTACTCGGCTCAGCTGTATCAAGACCTGAAGGAGGCCGGGCGCGAGATCCTCGACGAGGCGCTCGCCATGGCCGAAGAGATGGGCGTCGAGGCGCACGCCGACCTGATCGAGAACCGGCGACCTGCCGACGCGATTCACGATGCCGAGGCGGAGCACGACCTCGTCATCATGGGTACGCACGGTCGTCGCGGAGTCGATCGATGGATGTTCGGTTCGGTCGCCGAGGGTGCCCTGCGCCGCGCGGGCACGCCCTTCCTCGTCATTCGAAGCGAGGATGAAACGAGCTAGGAGGCACCATGAACGTCCTTCGGATCCTCATTCCCCTCGACGGATCCGAACTGAGTCGCACGGCACTTCCTGCCGTACGGACCCTGTTCGACCCGTCGCGTGCGCACCTCACCCTCCTGCGCGTCGGTGAGGAACCGGCGATGCCAAGCGATGCCCCCGCCCCGGTGCAGGTCATGATCGATGGCGAGGCACGCATGCGCGACCTCGGCATGCACGACGAGGAAGGCGAAGCTCACGTGTGGGCCTCCCAGGAGTGGGAGAGCGCGCGCGCACGTCTCCGCGATGACGTGTCGGAAGACGCGGAACGACTGAAGGAGGAAGGCTGGACGGTGCATGTCGCAACCGGCTTCGGTGATCCGGCGCGCGAGATCGTCGCGTGGTGCGAGGAGGAGCGACCCGACCTGGTGGCCATGGCCACGCACGGTCGCACGGGGTTGGCGCGCGCGTTGCTCGGCAGCGTCGCCGAACGCGCCGTGCGGCGCCTCGGGGTGCCCGTTCTGCTGGTGCGCCCTGAAGCCATCCGCCGTGACGATGCTGCCGCCCTGCTCGATGCGGGTCGTGAGGTGAGTAGCGCGCCATGACGGCATCGCCGCTGGTTCGTGGTGGCGGGGGGCCCGTCGAAGACCTCGCCACCACCCTCTCGCCGGAGGAAGCGATTCGCCTCGTCGACCTCGCGCGAAGGTTGGCCGTGGCGCCCGTCGGGGACGATCTCGAAGCGGACGTCGGCTCCCTCGTGCATGACGGCGAGCGGACGTCGGAGGCGTTTCTCGACGTTGCGCACGACCTGGTGGCATCCGCAAGGGACCGCGCGGATCTCCACGCACGCCTTGCGGCGCGCGAGCGCGACCGGGCGCGCCTGCTCGCCGCGGTGTTGCACGCGCAGGAGGAGGAACGCAGCCGCATCGCACGCGACTTGCATGACCAGATTGGCCAATCGCTGACCGCCCTGCTCCTTGGCCTCGAAACTGGCAAGGACGCCGAGGTGCCTGGCGAGCGCGCCCGCCTGAAGGGACTCGCCACGCAAGCCCTCGAGGAGGTGAGCCGCATCGCGCTCGCGCTGCGTCCCTCGTTGCTCGAGGCGTTGGGGCTCGAGGCGGCTCTTCGGCAGTACGCGCGGGATCTTGCCGCGCATGCAGGCGTGCAGGTCGAGGTCACCGTGGCCTTGCCGAGACTCTCGCGCCAAGTCGAGACGGTGCTGTACCGCGTGGCGCAGGAGGCCCTCACGAACGTGGTGCGTCACGCTCATGCGCACGCTGCGTCGGTCGTGGCGACCGCCACGTCAAGGCAAGTCGACCTGGTCGTCGAGGATGACGGGATGGGGTTCGATGAGCGAGCGCTCGAACCCGGGATGCGGTTGGGTCTCGACGGCATGCGCGAACGCGTCGAACTCCTGGGGGGCACCCTGAGGGTCGAAACGGCTCCGGGTGCGGGTGCGGCCGTGTATGCGCGGATTCCGAGGCGCGATTCGTAGAATGTCCCCATGCGGGACGCCCTTCGCCTCTACGTCGTCGACGATCACGCCATCGTGCGTGCCGGTATTCGCCTGTTGCTCGAGGAGCAGGACGGTTTTCACGTGGTGGGGGAGGCGGACAGTGCAGAACGTGCGCTCGAACAGGCGCCCGAGCTTGCGCCGGACGTGGTGCTGCTCGACCTGTCCCTGCCCGGCATGAACGGCATCGATGCCGCGCGGGAACTCCGGGCCTTGCTGCCCGACACGCGTTTCGTAGCCCTGTCGATGTACGAGGACCCCGCCTACGTGCAGGGGTTCCTCGAGGCGGGAGGTTCGGGTTACGTCCCCAAATCGAGCGTGGAAATGCAGTTGGTGGACGCCATTCTCGCCGTGGCGCGTGGGGAGTACTACGCACCCGCACGGCTGCTCGCCGAGGTGGCGCGGGAAATGGCGACCGGTGACCCGTACAAGAACGTGAAGTTGACGGGCCGGGAGCATGAGGTGGTGCGCCAGATCGCGCATGGTGCCACGTACCGTGAGATTGCCGCGGAGCTCGGCATTAGCGAGAAGACGGTGGCGACGTACCGGGAACGGGCGAGCGAGAAGCTTGGGGTGCGGACGCGTGCCGAGTTGGTGCGCTGGGCGATCGAGCATGGACTCGTGCACTAGCGTCCAGCCGGTATCGTGAAGCCATGCCAGAACCGGATGTGACCCCCATCGAAGTGCGCGAGTCGACGCTTCCCGGTGTCGGAAAGAAGTACGTGATGCCCCTCGCGACGGGAGGCAACGTGGCGATCGTGGTGCGGCCGGACGGGCAACGCCAGGTGTTCCACTTCCTTCCCGAGGAGGATCGCCCGTGTGACGTGGTGACGCTCACGCGGGACGAGGGTCAGCAACTCGCGAACCTGCTTGGCGCCCCGATGGTCGCGTCTCCCGACCTGGACAAACTCGAGTTGGTGCTCGGCGCACTCGAGATCGAGTGGGTGCCCCTCGAGGACGACTGCGACCTGGTGGGTCGCACCCTGGCGGAGAGTCGCCTACGAAGGCGCACGGGCGCAAGCGTCGTGGCGATCCTGCGTGGGGATACCGCGCTGCCCAATCCGGACATCGACGTGACGTTCGAGGCGGGGGACACGCTGCTGCTGATTGGGAGTGATGAACAGACGCGTGCGGCCCGCGCGTTGATCGAGGGGGGCGGAGCGTAGACGCCGTGAGTCCCGCCCTTCAACTCGGTGTGATGGCGTTCGCGTTGTACGTCGCGGCTTGGGGTTCGCAGAAGCTGGGCGTGAGCAGCATCGTCGGGTTCATCTCCGTGGGTGTCCTGCTCGGGCCGGGGGGCGTCATCCCGGTCTTCGCGGTGACGGATGTGACGCACCTGCTGGCCGAGTTGGGTTTGCTGTTGCTCCTGTTCTACCTGGGGTTGGAGTTCTCGATTCCACGCTTCCTCGAGGGGGGACGCGCGACCTTGGTGGCGGGCACCATCGACCTGGTGCACCTCCCGGTCGGGTTCGGTCTGGGGCTGTTGTTGGGGTTCGGGGCGTTGGGTTCGGCGTTCCTTGCCGGCGCGCTGTACATCTCGAGTAGTGGTGTGATCGCCAAACTGCTCGCGGAGCGTGACCTCGTGGCGAACCCCGAGGCGGAACGAACGTTGGGCGTCCTGGTGTTCGAGGACTTGGCGATGGTGGTGGTGCTCGGGGGCCTGGGCATCGCCACGGTTGGAGGGGACGCCTCGCGTTTCCTTGGCGTGGGCGTGGTGCTCATCGCGTACGTGCTCCTCGTCCGGTTCGGGCGGCGAGGCTTGGAGCGTTTGTTGTCACGTGAGGGGGAGGCGCTCGTCCTGCTTCTGCTCGCGATGCTCGTGCTCGTGTCGCTGGGTGCGAAGTCGCTTGGTTTTCCCGAGGCGGTGGCCGCGTTCCTGCTGGGGATGCTCGTGTCGGAATCGTCGTACCGCGTGCGGGTGGAGACGTCGCTCGCGTCGTGGCATGCCGTGGAGGCCGCCGTGTTCTTCTTCGACGTGGGCTTGCACGTGACGCTTGGGAGCGCCTTGCGGGTGCTGCCCGCGGCGTTGCTGTTGCTCGTCGTCACCATGGTCGTGCAGCTCGCCACGGGTTTCATGTCCGGTCGATTGACGGGCTTGTCGGCGCGCGGCAGCATTGGGCATGGCTTGATGCTGCTGCCGCGTGGCGAGTTCAGCCTCGTGGTAGTCGGTCTCGCTGCGGGTGCGCAAGCCATCGCACCCGACGTTCGCGACGCCCTCTACGCGACGGTGTCCTGGTACGTCCTGTTCACGGTGGTGTTGGGCAGCGTCGTGTTCTCCCGGTACGACGGCTGGAGCGAGTCACTGGGGCGCTGGTTGCGGTCGCCAGCTGCGCGTCGACGCGAGGAGCAGCGGCAACGCGATTTGGATGCGATGCGTCTCGATTGAGCCGACGACAAGAGAACCGGCGGTCCGCAGGTGCGGACCGCCGGCATTGCACCGAGGATTTTGTTTCGTTCAGTCGCGAACGAAGGTGACTTCCTTCGCGTCGAGATCGGCGGCGTCGACCTTCCAACCGGCCGACAGCCAGGTCAGCGCTTGTGAATGCGTGTCGGTGTTCGCCCACCAGGCGCGGTGACGGTGCGCCGAGGCGGGAAGGGCGCGACCGATGATCGCTTCGATCTCGTTGAACGACAGGGTGGCCTCGCGGCTCGCGACGTCCGCAAGGTGCTTACCGATCGCGGCGTAACTGCTCGCGGATGGCCCGCTGGCGCGGCGCGAGCGACGTGCACCGCGGCGAACCGAGGGAAGGGTGGCTTCGCCAGCCAGCCATCGGCCCATCAGCGTGTAGAACTCTGCGAGGCGCTCTTCGGGCACCATGACTTTCGCTTCGACGTGACTCATGCATTCCTCCGGGTGACCGGTTCGTCACATTTGTGAGAACCGGGAATACAAACTTATACAAAGAGTGTACACCAACGGCGAATCTTTGTCATGAGCGTGCAACACCCAGGCGCCTGCGAGGGGATGACGGGCACGAATCCAGCTTCATTGCACACGATACGTTGCGCTTTGAAAAATCCGACGTTACAACGTGTAGAAGCGTTCCGTGCGCCGCGACTCTTCCATGCGCAGTCGCATCGCCTCATCCCCAGGCGCCTGCTGCGCCATCCGCTCGAACATCGCCTTCGTCTGGGTCGCGTGCGCCTCGAGGGCCGCACGCTTCCGGTCACCAAACGCACGAATGTCGACCCGCACGTCCGCCACGCCCAAGTCCGCTTCCACCTCGTCGCGATTCCCGACCGCCACGGCCCAGTGACGCGGGCGGGCACCCTCGTCCATCCCCTGCACCGCGCGCCGCAACGCTTCACCCAAGGCGTCATGATCGGGATGCACGCCATGTCCGGGGTAGAAGCCGATCACCAGGTCGGCAGCCAACGCCTCGATCACGCCCCGAATCTGCTGGGCAATCACGTCTGGATCCTCGAACTCGATGGTCTTGTCCCGCAACCCCAAGAATTGCACGTCGCAACCGAGGATCTCGCAGGCGGCACGAAGCTCCCGCTCACGCACGTCGCGCAGCGACTCCCGGTTCGCGAAGAACGGCTTGCCCATGTTGCGCCCCATGTCCCCGTACGTACCGCACAGGTACGTCACCGGCACGCCCGCATCGTGATGCATCGCGATTGTCCCACCCGACGAGAAACTCTCGTCGTCGGGGTGCGGCAGCACGACGAGCAAGTGCCGCTGCGCGACGGGACCCTCCACCGTCCACTCTGGCTTCGGCACGTCGCTCATGCGCCCTCCCGGAACGGCACCACGCCAAGCTGCATGGCAATCCGCAAGCGTCCCTGATCGTCGTACCCTGCCATCAACAGGCGGCCCTCGTCATCCACCTCGGCGTGCGTCAAACCATCGCCATACACCCAGCCATGATCCATCTTGAGGCCCACGCGGTACGGGCCACCACCACGCACGACACCCCGCGCGTACTGAACCTCCACGTTGCGAATGAACGCAATGCAGGGCGGCATCTTCTCGGGACCCAACGCCGTGTAGGTTCCCGTCGTCGTCTCCAAATGCAGGTACACGTCCTGACCGGCATGCCGGTCGAGTTCACGCTGCACCAGGTTCACGTTCAAGGCTTCCACGAGCACCTCCCCCGCGAGGCGGGTTTCCTTCACGAATCCCGACCATACCCCGCGCCCCGCGACCCATCACGTCGTCGAGCCGGCAATAGGAAACGTCAATCGTCCGAAGATTCGCGCCAGCCCGGCTCCTTCGCGAGGAACGCCTGCAAGCGCGGCCACGGCCACGTGTTGATCACGTCCGCCGCGGTCAGCCAGGCACGCCGCGCTTGCAGCACGCCGTGCCGCAACAAGCCCAACTCCTCGGGTGCGTGCGCGTCGGTATTGATCGAAAGCACGGCACCCGCATGCGCCGCCACGCGCGCCCAGTGATCGTTCACGTCCAAGCGGGCGGGGTGAGCGTTGATCTCGATCGCCACGTCATGCTCCACCGCCGCCGCGATCACCGCATGCAAATCCACGGCGTACGCTTCCCGCTGCCCAAGTAACCTTCCCGTTGGGTGCCCCAGGACGTTCACCTGCGGGTGCTGCACGGCGCGCACGATCCGCTCGGTCTGCTCCGCCTCCGGCAGGCCGAAGCGACTGTGCACGCTCGCCACGACCACGTCCATGCGTTCCAGCATGTCGTCATCCATGTCGAGCGAACCATCCTCGAGAATGTCGACCTCCATGCCACGCAAGACCCGCAAGCCGGTCGGCACGTCGAGCGCATCGAGGGCCTCCCATTGCCGCAACAACTTCTCGCGATCGAGCCCACCCGTCATCTTCAAGGCGGGACTGTGGTCCGTCACGGCGAACACGGCGAGCCCACGTTCCGCCGCCGCGCTCGTCATCACCTCCAACGAACCCGTCCCGTCACTCCAATCGGTGTGCGCATGCAACTCCGAGACGACGTCCTCCACCTCGATGAGGACGGGAAGCGCGCCGGTCTCGGCTGCCTCGACCTCCCCGCGATCCTCCCGCAACTCAGGCGGAGTCCAGCGAAGCCCGAGCGCCTCGTAGACCTCCGCTTCGCTCGCGCCCGCCACCCGCTCGTCGCCATCCTTGCTCCACAAGCCGTACTCGTTGAGCGTCCAGTCCCGCTCGATGGCGCGGCGCCGCAACTGCACGTTGTGGTCCTTGCTTCCCGTGAAGTACAGCAGGGCGGCGCCGAACGCCGATTGCTCCACCACGCGCAGGTCGACCTGCAAGCCATCCCCGAGCAAGACGCTGGTCTTCTCGTCACCCGACCCGATCACCTGCTCCACGTCGTCGTACCTGCGCAGGTGCTCCATGACGCGCGGCGCATCCTCGCTCACGACCAGCAGGTCGACGTCCCCGATCGTGTCTCGGCCGCGACGGAAACTCCCGGCCACGTCCAGCGTCGTGACGCAGTCGAGGTCGCGCATCCATGCGAGCAGCGGCGCGATGGCTTGCTCGACGTCGGCACGACGGCGACGCTCCGCGAACCGCCGCACCTGCTCCACACCCTGCACGATGCGCTCCTCGGTCTTAGCGCCAAAGCCCTTCAAGCCCGCAATGTGACCCGCCCGCGCCTCACGCTCCAGGTCATCGAGCCCCTCCACGCCGAGTTCCTGCCACAAGGCGCGCGCCTTCTTGGGGCCCACGCCCGGCACGCGCACCACGTCGAGCAACCCGGGTGGAATCTGCTCGCGGAGTTCCCGGAGCGCATCGAGCGCTTCACCGTGCGCCGCGCCAGCGAGCTGCACGGCGAGATCCTTCCCAATGCCGGGCAGCTCGCGAAGGTCGGCACCCTCGTCCACCATGTCCTTCAGCGGGCGGTTCAACTCTTCGACGGTGCGTGCCGCGTTGCGGTAGGCACGAACGCGGAACGGGTTGGCGTCCTGCAGTTCGAGCAGGTCGCCAATCAACTGCAGATCGCGGGCGATGCGAGCATTGCTGGCCATGCACCCAGCGTACTCGTTGATGATGCCGACACGCCGTTCGCGCGTCCGGTCAGCCCAGCACGCCCCGCACGCCGAGCCACGCGCCGAAGCCCACCAACGCGACGACCGATACGGCCTGCATGCCGAATCGCACGCGTGCACCCAGGCGGGCGGCCAGCGAGAACAGCAGGATGAGTGCCACCAGTCCGGAGACGAGCGTGACGTAGAAGCCTCCCACCACCAGACCCGCCAGCCAAGGCGCCGCCCGCCAAGCGTCCACCACGAGCGGACCGAGAATGAGCGCCCAGAACGTCCAGGGTCCAGGGTTCGTGACGTTCACCAGGATCGCGCGACCCACTCCGGAGGGAACGGCCGCGTCCAGGGTGGGCGTGGCGCCTTCGCGCCGGAGCGTTCGGTACGCCTCCACGGCCAGCGTGAGGACGACGACGGCGCCCGCGAGGCTCAATGCACGCAGCCAACCCTCCGGTGCGCGCGCCAGGACGAGGAGCGCAATCAGCGCGATTGGGCCGTCGGACGCCAGGGGAACGAGCGACAGGGGCAGCGTGCGCGTGCGCCCGGCCTGAACCGTGCGGGCCAGCAGGAACACCTGGAACGGTCCGGGTTGGGAGGCCGCGATGAAGCCGAGGGTCACCGCGCTGGTGAGCGCCGTTCCGGCGTCCATCACTCCCAGTCGCGCGTCATGAGTGAACGCGCTTGTGCCCACAAGTCCTTCCGGCGTTGCTCCTGGGCGTGTTCCCGCTCGCGGGTACGTTCATCGTCTCGCAACACGCGTTGTAGCACGCTTCGCTCGACCGGAAGGCTCGACGCCTCGAACGGCATGATCGCCGGCGTCAGGTCGCACGCTGCGTCGAGCTCCTGCTTCAACAGCGTGCGGAATCCGAGCGCAATGCCCGGGTCGTCCACGCGTTGACGGGCACGATCGATGGCCGACTCGACGGCACCCAAGCCAAGGTGCGACCAGGCCGCCCGCTCGGGCGCCTCCTCGATGAGCGTGTCGTACAAGGCGCCGAACGCGGAACGCAGGCGCGCTTGCACACGTGGATCGGGGATCGCCATGGGGCGTACGGTACCGCGCGGCGGTACCCTAAGCGCGTGACCTCAGCCGCGCGATTCAACCTGTTCGAGACCTTCCGTATCGAGGAAGGGCACGTCGTTCGCGGCGCCTTGCACCTCGCTCGGTTCGAACGGTCCGCCCGCGCCCTGGGGATGCCGTATGACGGCCGCGAGGTGGAACGCAAGCTGAATGGTTTGCCGCCCGGGACGCTTCGGGGACGATTGGAACTCACACCCGAAGGCGTGCTCGAACTCCACGTCACGCCCTTCACGCCCGACCCTCCTGGCGTCATGGTCCGCGTGGCCTGGGCTGCAGAACGCATCGACGCGACCCAGCCTGCACGGCGACACAAGACGCGCGACCGAGCTCCCTACGATCGGGCCACGCGCGCTGCCCAGGTAGCCGGGTTCGCGGACCTCCTGTTCCTGAACGAGGTGGGGGAGGTGGCGGAAGGCGCGATCAGTACCGTCGCGGTCGAACGTGCCGGGGAGCGCATTACGCCCCCCACCGAAGCGGGCGCCCTACCCGGCATCCTGCGGCAGACGTGGCTCGAGACCGGCTGGGCGCGTGAGGGACGCGTCACGCCCGAAGACGTGCGTGAGGCAACACGCCTTTGGATCGGCAGTTCGTTGCGCGGCGCGAGGCAGGCAGAGTTGATCGACGAAAGGCTGACGCAGACCGCCTGACACAGCGCCCGCGACGCAATGCGCGCAAGGCGGACGTCCACCTTCTTGCGCTACGCTAGCCGCATGAGTGAACTGCAAGACGTCCTCCGAATCCTCACTGCCGCCGCCTTCCTCGCTGCGGCGGGCGTGAAGTTCCTTCTTCCGCCCGCACGACTCGCGCGTGTGGGCATGGCGGTCGTGGCGGCATTGCCTCGCCCGACGATCCTCCTCGTCGGGAGTCTCGAACTGCTCGGCGCCTTGGGCCTGCTGGCACCCCTGCTGCTCGGATTTCCGGACGCGCTTGCCCGCCTTGCAGCGGCAGGCCTCGCGCTGCTCATGGTAGGCGCGTCGTGGATGCAAGTCACCCACCGACGCTCGCTCGGCGCGGCGATCGCCGTCGTCATGCTGACCCTCACAGCCACGCTGGCCGTCACACCGGACATCCCCGTCGGTCCGCTGTGAGCCAAGCGACCGACCTGACGGCGGATCTCGTCCGCATCGACTCGGTCAACCCCGTACTGGACCCGGCGCACGTGGGCGAAGCGCCGCTCGCACGGTTCGTGCAGGAATGGGCGCAGCGGCAGGGGCTCCACGTCACCTGGCTCGAGGCCACCGCAGGCCGGCCGAGCCTCATCATCCGAAGCGGACCACCCGCCGCGAAGGACGCAGGCACGCTGCTGCTCAACGCACACCTCGATACGGTCGGCGTGGCAGGCATGGACGATCCCTTCACGCCACGCGTCGAAGCGGGGCGGTTGTACGCGCGGGGCGCGATGGACATGAAGGCAAGTCTCGCCGCCTGCCTCCTCACCGTCGCGCATGCGGCCGCCATGCGGCGCGAGGGGTCGCTGCGCGGGGAGGTCATCGTGACCGCCGTCGCGGATGAGGAACACGACAGCATCGGAACGCGCGAGACCCTCGCCTGGCTCGCCGACCAGGCGATCCACCCTACGATGGCGATCGTCACCGAACCCACCGACCTGACCCTGCACGTCGCCCATCGCGGCTTCGCCGTGGTGGACGTCACCCTGCATGGCCGCGCGTCGCACACCTCGCAACCCGAGGCAGGCGTCAACGCCGTCACGCACCTCGGGCGCCTCCTCACCGCCACCGAACGCGCCCACCAGGCGCTCACGCGCGCCCCGGCGCACCCCCTCCTTGGTCACGGGAGTTGGCAAGCCGTTCTCGCGGGTGGCGGACGTGAACTCTTCACCACCCCGGATCGCGCCAGCGTGAGTCTCGAACGCCGCACCTTGCCGGGTGAGCGGGCAGCGCACGATGCTGAGCGCGAGGTACGCGACTGGCTCGAAACGCTACGGACCGAGGATCCGACCGTGCATGCGGAGGTGGTCACGACCGTGGCGCGAGAGGCGTTCGAAAGTGCGGGGGAGGACGTCGCGGTGGTCACGACGAGCGAAGCTGCCGAGCGGGTGCTGGGTGAGCCGCCAGCGCGCGTGGGCGCGCCGTACTGGACCGATGCCGCGCTGGTTGCGGAAGCAGGCATTCCCACCGTGTTGTTCGGACCCACGGGAGGCGCAATCCATCAACCCGGTGAGTGGGTCGACCTTGCCAGCATCGACACGCTTCAAACGATTTTGGATGAGGTGGCCTCGCGCATCGCGCGGTGATGCACGCGCAACGCGCCGACGTCAGCCGTTCGTGAACGACAACCAGGAGCCCGGCGTGAGCGCATCGTCGATCGGGGAGGCCGCATGCCCGGCACGGAACGAGGTGAACCAACGCTCCACGTCGGCACGCAGCTGCGCACGCGCCTGCTCGATGCGTTCCTTCGGGTACTCCCGGGCGGCAAGCTCCTCCACCATCTCGAGCGAGATGACGTGCCCCACCACGCGACCGAGATCCACCACACGGCGTTGCGGCAACGCGCCATCGATGCGCACGTCGAGAATGCCGCGCACCTGCTCCGCCGCGCGCTGCGCCCATGCGCTCGCAGCGAGGAACGTACCGAGGTGCGCTTCCTTCGCGCGCCGCATGCCCTGCAGGACACCCGCACCGATCTGCTCGTAGAGGATGTCGTTGCTGCCCTCGAAAATTTGGAACGGCCTGGAGTCCACGACCGACCGGCCGGCCAGGTGATCGAGCTTGTAGCCCGCCCCACCGAAGAGTTGAAGCACCGACTGAGCGCCCGCCTGCATGCGGTCGGTGATCACCGTCTTCACCGCATTCGCCGTCAAACCTTCCTTGGCGAGGTCGTGCTCTACACCGGCATGCTCCGACGCGTGCAGGCACATCGCGTTGGCGATCGTCACCGAGGCTTGTAGGTCCGCGATGCGGCGCTGCACCTGGTCGTACTGCAAAAGGCTCTTGCCTCCCACGGCGCGTTCACGGACGTGGCGAAGCGCTTCGTCTGCAAGGCGGTGCAGGAACCCAATCGCCATGCCGGGGAACTGCATACGGCTGCGATGCAGCAGGTCGAGCATCATCTTGAGGCCCGTCGAGGTGGGCGCCAACCGTTGCTCACCGGGAACCATGACGTCCACGGCGTTGCGTCCATAGGGAATGGCGTACAAACCGAGGTTCTCGAATCGTTCCTCCACCGTGATCGTCTGCCCTGCGGCATGCGTGTCGACGACGAAGAAGTCCACGTCACGGCCCAAGCGACCGTCCGCCATGCGTTCGCGAGCGGTCATGAGCCAGTAGTTCGCCAACCCGGTGAGGCCCGCCCAGTGCTTCGTGCCGCGAATGTGGTACGCATCCGCGTCCCGCACCCATGCGGTCTCCATCGACAGGGCGTCCGACCCGTACCCGGGTTCGGTCATCATCAAGCCCCCCATGTTCTGGTGCTCGAGGAAACGGGCGAACACGCTCGATTGCACCGAGGGTTGCGCGTACTTCGATACGGGTTGCAGGAACAGCGCACCGTTGATCCCCATGGTGAGCGAGGCTGCCAGGGATTCGTAGGCACTGCGCTCCAGCATGGCGAGACCTTCGCGCACGTGGCCACCGCGACCCCCATGTTCTTGGGAAATGAACACGGACAGTGGGTTCGTGGCCAACACGGCGCGCATTTCGGACGCGGGAATGCCGCGCGTGAGGAAACGTCGCGCACTATCGGGCGCATCGCGGAACACGCGCCGCAAGGCGTCCGTGTAGCGGTTCAGGAACGCATCGAGGGGTTCGGGGCTCGCCATGGGAGGGGCGGCGTCGGGCGTGGGGAAGCTCGGCGTCGTCACGCTCAAGATTCTAGCGTGTCAGGCATACCTTCCGCCTAGCGTGGCGCACCTTCCAATGCTGCGCGATCGAGATCCCGCATGCGAACGAAACGAAACGAGAATGCGAGCGCTCCCGCTGCGACGATTGCAGCAAGGGCGAACAAGGGTGGGAATCCGGTCCACACGGAAAGCGCGCCGGAGGCGACGGGGGCCAGGCTGGGAAGCGCAAGCACGCTGTTCGCCACGCCCACGTAGAGCGGTCGTTCCGCTGCGGGCGAAACGGCGTAGAGCAGGTTCCATGCAGCGATCTCCATGGCGCTCACCCCGGCGGCAGACAGGGCGAACACGAGGACGTACACCCGCGGGTCGGGAATCGTGAGTGCAGCGAGTGGGGCGAGCACCAGCAGGACACCCGAGATCTGCAGCACCGTCACGTTCTGAGCGCGGTTGGCCAGGCCACGCAGCGCGAAATTCGTGGTGATCGAAGCGAAGGTGGCGACCACGACGAACAGGCCCAACCAACTCACGTTCGCCCCAAGCGCGTTGATGGCGTGCACCGCGTAGAACGGTTCGGCGAGGAGCGCGAAGCGCGCCAGGAAGCGGACGCGAAGGTAACGGCGGAAACTGTCGTCGACCCGCAGGATGTTGGGGATGCGCCCCACCATGGTGAGCAACGGTTGACGCATTGCCACGGGGCCTGCAGGTTCACGGACGAAGGCGAAGGCGAGGTACGCGCCCCCCATGAGGAGCGTTCCGAGTGCGAACACCACGGCAAAGTCGAGCGGGAAGG
>CAJXWR010000006.1 GCA_913062675.1 uncultured Trueperaceae bacterium | reverse complement strand
CGGTGCGCTGCAGGTTCTCCGGTTTGACCCACACGGCCGGTGCATCAGGATGCGTTGACCCGGCATCGTAGGGAAGGAGCGGCGTCACGCGCGTCAGGTCCCGCACGCGCCGCTGGGCTGGAAGGACGTCCTCGAAGGTAGGAAGCATGGCGCGCATGATAGCCGGCACTCACGTCAGCCTGCGCGTCGCACCCCGCAACCGAACCGTCACCGGCCTTGCTGGTGTCGCGCGCCCAGCGACGGTTCATCCATGCACGGCGCCTCTCGAACCGATTCCCAGCCTGAATTCGCGGCGCGAAAGACCCAAAAACACGCCGTTTTCACGAGAATCAGGCAAGATGCCTGCAAGCCCTTGACGAATGCTGCATATCGGGGTAACTTGCGCAATATCAAAGCAAAGCAGCAAGCGCGCTCGCACCTGCGAGCGTTTTTTCATGTCGACGTCCCGGGCGCATCACGACGCCGCCAGGAACGCCGTCAGTTCCTCCCGGGTCGGCAAAGCCGGAATCGCTCCTGGCTGCGTCGTCGTCAGCGCCGCGTATGCGTTCGCCTCCCGCAACGCCGCCTCGAGCCGCGCCTCGTCCCCCACCAATCCGGGGTGTGCGCACCAGGCAGCCAACAAGCCAGCCACGAACGCATCCCCCGCCCCCGTCGTATCCACCGGGGTGACCGGCATGCTCGCCACGCGACCTGACCCGCCCGCCGTGAACCACGCCACGCCCTCGCTGCCCAACGTCACCAGCAGCAAGGCGAGATCGTCATGCCACAAGTCGCGCGCCGCCTCCACGTCCCCAGACCCCGTCAAGAACTGCAACTCCTCCTCGCTCACCTTGATTACGTGCGCAAGCGGCCACGCGCTGCGCATGCCCTCCCGCGCCGCCTCCGCACTCGGCCACAACGGCAACCGCAGGTTCGGGTCGTAACTCACCGTCACCCCTGCCTCCCGCGCCGCATGAATCGCAGCCAGCGTCGCGCTCCGCGACGGCTCCTGAATCAGGCTGATGCTCCCGTGGTGCAGAACCTTCGCTGCACGCACCGCATCGAGGTCCACCTCGTCCGGCCGGTGCAACTGGTCCGCCGATGGGTGCCGATAGAACACGAAGTCGCGCTCCCCCTCCGCCGTGAGCGAGACGAACGCCAACGCCGTCCGTGCCGCCTCCTCGAAGCGCACGTCATGCACGTCCACCCCCTCGCCCTCCAGCACCTCCACCAGCCAGTGCCCAAACGGATCGTCACCCACCTTCCCCACGAACGACGCGGCCCCCCCAAGTCGCGCCACGCCCACCGCCACGTTCGCCGGCGCGCCGCCCGCCGCCTTCAAGAAACGCTCCGCCTCGCCAAGGGTCACGCCCGCCCGGTCGGGCACGAAATCGACCAGAAGTTCACCCAAACTCACGACGTCACGCATGCCCAGAGCCTACCGCGTGCCCTCAACCCCCGCGGCGGACCGCGAGGCCCGCAGGGAACCTGTATCCCCCGCCTCAGACACCCAGCGCCAGCGTGGTACAACATCGCCCGACATGCCTGACTCCGATCCGTCCGAACCCCCCCTGAACGGTTCGAGCCTCGCCTTCGCCGAGGAGATGTACGTCGCCTACCTACGCGACCCCGCCTCGATCCCCGAAGCCTGGCGCCGCTACTTCGACGAGGTCGCCAGTGACGCCCACGCCGGGCGCTCCGACCTCGGTCCCTCCTTCCTCCCAAGAAGCGTCTTCCGCGGCCCCGCAGCCACCACGGCGAGCGGGGCCGCCGACGATCTGCAACACCGCGCCGACAAGTTGCTCCGCAACTACCGGGTACTCGGTCACCGCCTCGCGGAACTCAACCCCCTGCGGCACGATCCCCCCGCCACCCCCGAGCTGGACCCGACGCACTACGGCTTCAACGACGAGGACCTCGGCAAGAGCGTGCTCGAAAGCAGCGTCCGTGACGCCCACACGCTCGGCGAACTCATCGCAGGCCTGCGCGAGACGTACACCCGCAGCATCGGTGCGCAGTTCATGCACATCGACGACCTCGGCATGCGCGTCTGGCTCCGCGAACGCATGGAAGCGAGCCGCAACCGCCGCACCCTCTCCCGCGAGACGCAACTCCGCATCCTCACCAAGCTCACCGACGCGGAGATCTTCGAGAACTTCATCCAGAAGAAGTACATCGGGGCGAAGAGCTTCAGCCTCGAAGGAGGCGAAACGCTCATCCCCCTCCTCGACCTCGCCATCGAAAAGGCTGGCGCGCAAGGCATCAGCGAAATCGTGCTCGGCATGGCGCACCGCGGACGCCTCAACGTCCTCGCCAACATCATGGGCAAGAGCCCCCGCACCATCTTCCGCGAGTTCGACGACGTCGACCCCGAGATGCACCGCGGTAGCGGCGACGTGAAGTACCACCTCGGTTACAGCAGCGACTGGACCACCCAAGCCGGGCAGACCGTCCACCTCAGCCTCGCCTTCAACCCCAGTCACCTCGAGTACGTGAACCCCGTCGTCCTCGGTCGCGTCCGCGCCAAGCAGGACCGCGCCGGCGACACGCGACGCGTGCGCGGCATGCCCATCCTCATTCACGGTGATGCCGCCTTCATCGGCGAAGGCATCGTCCAGGAAACCCTCAACCTCTCCGACCTGTCGGGCTACCGCGTCGGGGGAGCGCTGCACGTCATCGTCAACAACCAGCTCGGGTTCACCACCGATCCCGAAGACAGTCGCAGCACCCCCTACGCCAGCGACGTCGCCAAGATGCTGCAAGCGCCCATCCTGCACGTCAACGGCGAGGATCCCGAAGCGGTTGCGCAAGTCATCGAACTCGCCCTCGACTTCCGCGAACGCTTCGCACGCGACGTCGTCATCGACATGTACTGCTACCGCCGTCACGGCCACAACGAAGGCGACGAACCCAGCTTCACCCAGCCCGACATGTACGCCCTCATCAAGAAGCGCGCCACCGTGCGCGAGTCCTACCTCGAGCGCCTGCTCACCCTCGGAGAAGTCACGCGCGAGGAAGCCGACACCATCGTCGAAGCCCGCCGCGAACACCTCGAAGGTGAACTCTCCGCCGCTCGCAGCGAAGAGTTCAAACCGCACTACAGCGCCGGAGAAGGCGTTTGGACCCCCTACGTCGGCGGACCTGACGCGGCGGTGCCCGACGTCGACACGGGCATCGAGGAAGCCGAAGCGAAACGCCTCCTGCAGGCCACGACGCGGGTCCCCGACGGTTTCACCGTCCACCCCAAGGTGCAGCGCCAACTCGCGGCACGCAGCGCCATGGCCGACGGCGAGCAACCGCTCGACTGGTCCGCGGGCGAAGCGCTCGCCCTCGCCAGCCTCGTCAACGAAGGCGTGCGCGTCCGCCTCACCGGACAGGACAGCCAACGCGGAACCTTCTCCCACCGGCACGCCGTCCTTCACGACCCCGAGACGCAAGCGACCCACATGCCGCTCGCGCACCTCACCGACACGCAAGCGCCCATCGAAATTCACAACAGTCCCCTCAGTGAAGCCGGCGTGCTCGGTTTCGAGTACGGCTACAGCCTCGACATGCCCGACGCGCTCGTTCTCTGGGAAGCCCAGTTCGGAGACTTCGTCAACGCGGCGCAAGTCATCATCGACCAGTTCATCGCCAGTGGCGAGGACAAGTGGAAGCGCCTCTCCGGCCTCGTCATGCTCCTTCCACACGGCTACGAGGGTCAAGGGCCCGAGCACTCCTCGGCACGCCTCGAACGCTTCCTGCAACTCTGCGCCGAGGACAACGTGCAGGTCATCTACCCCACGACGCCCGCACAAATGTTCCACGCCCTCCGCAGGCAAGTGCTGCGCCCCTGGCGCAAACCCCTCATCGTCATGACCCCCAAGAGCCTGCTGCGCTCGCCCCGCGCCGTGTCGCCCCTAGAGGATCTGACGCAAGGCACGTTCCAGCGCGTCATCGGCGATCCCGACGTGTCCCCCAAGAAGGTCAAACGCATCCTCCTTGCCTCCGGCAAGGTCGCCTACGACCTCATGGCCGAACGCGAACGCCTCGAACGGGACGACGTCGCCATCGTGCGTCTCGAACAGCTCTACCCGCTGCCCAGCGACGCGCTGGCCGACGTCCTCGCCCCCTTCCCCAAACGGGTCGAGGTCGTGCACGTGCAGGAGGAACCCCGCAACATGGGTGCCTGGTCGTACCTCCGTTGCGAGTGGGGAAGCGACGTGCAGGGCCGCCCCTTCCGCGGTATCAGTCGACCTGCCTCCGCCAGCCCCGCAACCGGATCGGGAAGCAGCCACAAGCTCGAACAGGAAGAACTCATGCACGCCGCCTTCGAGGTGAACGCGTGAATCACGGGAATGCGGAGCGTCACCGCCACGCGTGCGGTGAAGACGGGAGCAAGCCATGACCGACGTCAAAGTGCCCAGCGTGGGCGAATCGATCACCGAGGTGTTCCTCGGTGCGTGGCTCAAGAAGCCGGGTGACACCGTCGCCAAGGACGAACCCCTCGTCGAGGTCGAGACCGACAAGGCCACCCTCGAGGTAGCCGCCACCGAAGCAGGCGTCCTCACCGAGATCCTCGTCGAGGAGGGCGCAAGCGCGAACGTGGGGGACGTCATCGCACGCATCGACGAGACCGCCACCGGCTCCGAGGCTGCGGCAGCCACCAGCGTGAAGGAGGCGGAACCCGCCACACCCGCGCAACCCGCACCGCCCCAAGCGGAACCCGCCGCGCCAGCGGCTGCCAGCGGTGAGCCGGGCGCCGTGATGCCCGCCGCGCAACGCCTGCTCGACCAGCATGGTCTCGACGCAGGCAGCGTGCGCGCCACCGGCCCCGGTGGACGCCTTCTCAAGGAGGACGTTGAACGTCACGTCGCGCAGCAAGGTGCCGCGCCATCCGCTTCGCTCCCCGCGACGGGCGCCCGCAGCGAGGAAGCGGTCGCCATGAGCCCGCTCCGCCGCACGATCGCTCGCCGGCTCGTCGAAGCCCAACAAACCGCCGCGCTGCTCACGACCTTCAACGAGGCCGACATGACCGCCGTCATGCAACTCCGCAGCGAGTACAAGGACGCGTTCGAGAAACGCTACGGCGTGCGCCTCGGTTTCATGAGCTTCTTCGTCAAGGCCGCCATCGATGCGCTCAAGACCATTCCGCAACTCAACGCCGAAATTCGCGACGAGAGCATCATTTACAAGGACTACTACGACATCGCCGTCGCCGTCTCCACCAAGAAGGGGCTCGTCACCCCCGTGCTCCGCAACGCCGAAGCCATGAGCTTCGCCGAGGTCGAAGCCGCCATCGGCGACTTCGGAGCCCGCGCCCAGGAGAACAAGCTCACGCCCGACGAGCTCACCGGTGGGACGTTCACCATCAGCAATGGAGGCGTGTTCGGCAGCCTGCTCTCCACCCCCATCGTGAACCCCCCGCAAAGCGGCGTGCTCGGCATGCACAGCATTCAGCAGCGACCCGTCGCGATCGATGGCGAGGTCGTGATCCGACCCATGATGTACCTCGCCCTCACGTACGACCACCGCATCGTCGATGGGCGCGAGGCCGTCACGTTCCTCAAGCGCATCAAGGACGCCATCGAGCGGCCCGCGCGCATGCTGATCGAGGTGTGAGCATGGCCACCCACGACCTCATCGTCATCGGTGCAGGCCCCGGCGGCTACGTCGCCGCCATTCGCGCTGCGCAACTCGGCCTCGACGTCGCCCTCGTCGAGAAGGAGGCCAGCCTCGGCGGTACCTGCCTGCGCGTGGGGTGCATCCCCAGCAAAGCGCTCCTCGAATCCAGTGAACGGTACGCCGAAGCCCGCCATGGTCTCGATGCGCACGGCGTCAAGTTCGGGGACGTCAGCCTCGACCTGCCCGCCATGATGGAACGCAAGGACGGCGTGGTGAAGGCCAACACCGATGGCGTCGCCTTCCTCATGAAGAAGAACAAGATCACGGTGCACACCGGCAGCGCCGAACTCACCGCGCCTGGCACCGTCACGGTGCACGGCGCCAAAGGCGACACGGAACTCGTCGCCGAGAACGTCCTCATCGCCACCGGTTCCCGCCCCGCCCCCCTCCCCGGCGTGGAGGTCGACGGCACCATCGTCGTCGACAGCACCGGCGCGCTTGCCTTCGACGCCGTCCCGGACCGTTTCGCCGTCATTGGCGCTGGCTACATCGGCCTCGAACTCGGCTCGGTCTGGTCCCGACTCGGGTCCAACGTGACCGTCCTCGAGTACATGGACCGCATCCTGCCCGGGATGGACGCCGGCCTCGCCAAGGACGCCCTGAAGGCATTCAAGAAGCAGGGCCTGCAGTTCGAGCTCGGCGCGAAGGTCACCCAAGCCACGCTCAAGGGGCGCGGCAAGAAGCGGCACGCCGTCATCGAAATCGACGGGCGCGACCCCCTCGAGGCCGACCGCGTCCTCCTCGCCGTCGGTCGCCAACCCAACACCGAGGGGCTGGGTCTCGAAACGGTCGGCGTCGCCACCGACGAGCGGGGACGCATCACCGTCGATGCCGCCTTCCGCACCAACGTGCCTGGCGTCTCCGCCATCGGCGACGTGATCCCCGGTCCGATGCTCGCCCACAAGGCTGAGGAGGACGCCGTCGCCGCCATCGAAGGCATCGTCACCGGCGTCGGGCATGTCGACTACGACCTCATCCCCGGCATCGTCTACACCGAACCCGAGATTGCCACGGTCGGCGCCACCGAGGAGGCCCTGAAGGAGGCAGGCACGCCCTACAAGAAGGGCACCTTCCCCTACCAGGCCAACGGACGCGCGCGCGCCATGGACCGGACCGAAGGCAACGTCAAGATCCTCGCCCACGCCGAAACCGACCGCATTCTCGGCGTGCACGTCATCGGCGCCCGCGCCGGGGACCTGATCGCCGAAGCCACCGCCGCCATGACGTTTGGCGCAAGCGCGGAGGATCTCGCCCGCACCGTCCACGCACACCCCACCCTCGCCGAGACGCTCAAGGAAGCCGCGCTCGCCGTGGATGGAGCCGCGCTGCACATCTGAATCACCGACCGTGACCCAACTCCCTGCTACCGTTTGCGCATGACGATCCCGGGACACGTGAACGCCACGCCGGCGTTCGATCACCTTCCCCTGCCCTCCGGCGTCGACCTCCCCATCCGGGACCCCGCGCTGCTCCCCATCGCCGACAAGGTGCTGGCCGGCGGTCGCGTGAACGCCGAGGAAGGCATGACGCTCTTCCACACCCCCGACCTCCCCGCCCTCGCCGCCCTCGCCGACGCCGTCCGCGCCCGGCAGGTGGGCGACAAGGCGTACTACGTTCACAGCCTCCGCCTCTCGCAAACCAACGTCTGCTACGTCGGCTGCACCTTCTGCGGCTTCCAACGCACCATGGACCAGGAAGGCGTCTGGGACATGGACCTCGACGACGTCTGGAACTACGTGGGTGAACACGCCACGCCGGAACTCATCGAGATTCACATCAGTTCCGGTCACCACCCCAAACGCGACTGGGCGTACTACCTTGATTTGACGCGAGGCCTCACCGAGCGCGGGTACCAAGTCAAAGCCTGGACCGCAGCGGAGATTCACCACTTCACCCGCATTGCACGCCCCAAGGGCCGCAGCGAACCCGTCTCGTACCGCGAGGTGCTTCAGGAGCTCAAAGACGCTGGACTCGTCGCCATGCCCGGCGGGGGCGCCGAAATCTTCGCCGAGCGGGTCCGGCAACGCATCGCGCGTGCCAAGGTCAACGCCGAAGGTTGGCTCGACGTGCACCGCACCGCCCACGAACTCGGCATTCCCACCAACGCCACGATGCTGTACGGGCACATCGAGACGCTCGAGGAGCGCCTCGACCACATGCTTCGCATCCGCGCGCTTCAGGATGAAGCGCCGGGCTTCATGAGTTTCGTGCCGCTCGCCTTCCAACCCGACAACAACCAACTCGCTCGCGAACTCGGCAAGACCGAGTTCACCACCGGGCTCGATGACCTTCGCAACCTCGCCGTCGCGCGCATCGTGCTCGACAACGTGCCCCACATCAAGGGGTACTGGATCATGATCACCCCGGAACTCGTGCAGGTGTCGCTCTCGAGTGGCGTGAGTGACGTCGACGGCACCATCAAGGATGAGCGCATCGCGCACGCCTCGGGCGCTTCGACCGACACGGGCATCAGCGAAGAGGAGCTGCAGCGCCTCATCCAGGATGCGGGCCGCACCCCCGTGAAGCGAGACGCGCTCTACAACGAACTGCAGGTGTACGCCCCGAACGCCGCATGAGCCACGCCGACACCGGCACCGTCGATGCCCTCCACACCACGCGCGGGGTGGGCGAGGAACGCCTTGGCATCGTCGCGTACACGAACGTCGCACCCCTACACTGGCACCTCGAACCCTGGCACGAGCATGGTCACCACGCCCACTTCGTGTACGGCGTGCCCAGCGAACTCAATGCTGCCCTCCTCGCCGGAACCATCGATTTGACCCTCATGTCGAGCGCCGAGTTCATTCGGCACCGACGCGACCTAATCGCCCTTCCCGACTTCTCCATCGCCACCCTGGGTCCCGTCTACAGCGTCACGCTGTTCCACAAGCGACCCTGGCGCGACCTGCAGGGCGCCTCCATCGCCGTGAGTACCGACAGCGCCACGAGCGTCGCGCTACTCGACGTGCTCCTCCGTGAGGACGGCATCGACGCCACGCTGCACCCCATGGCGCCCAACCTCGACGCCATGCTCGCCGAACACGATGCCGCGCTCCTCATCGGGGACGCCGCGCTCGTCGAGGGTGTCGCCCGCCGCGAGGTTCACGGCGTCACCCCGCACCTCACCGACCTTGGGGAAGCCTGGTACGACCACACGCGCCTTCCCTTCACCTTCGCGGTGTGGGCCTACCGCGCCGAGCGGCCCCCCTCCCCCCGCATGGTCGCCAAGCTTCGGGCCGCCCGGGAGGCGGGCCTCGGGCACCTCGCCGAGGTGGCCGCCGATGCGGCGCAACGCGCGGGCGTCACGCCCGACGTGATGCTCCGCTACCTCGCCAACTTCCGGTACCACCTCATGCCTCCCGACCGGGATGGCCTCGCCACGTTCGCGCAGCACCTCGAGCCAGGCATCGACCTCTCCGAACTTCGCTACGGGGACGCGTGAACCACGACGCGGAAGCGCCCGCGACGCAGCCAGGAAGACCCACCCCCCTCGGGGCGACGTGGGACGGTCAGGGCGTAAACTTCGCGCTTTACGCCGAGCGCGCCGATGCGGTCGACCTGCTCCTGTTCGATCGGCCCGACGACGCCGAGCCCGCCGTGACGATTCCCCTCCGGGAACGCACCGGACCGGTGTGGCACGCCTACCTCCCGTACCGCCGCCCCGGGCAGTTGTACGGCTACCGGGTGCACGGGCCCTGGAATCCCGACGAGGGCTTGCGCTACAACCCCGCCAAGGTTCTGCTCGACCCGTACGCCAAGGCACTCGGTCGTCCGTTCCTCTGGAACGACGCGGTGTACGACTACGACGTGCACCAACCGGAGCGTCCCAGCACTGCCAGCAACGGCGCGTACGCGCCCCTCGCCATGGTCGTCGACGATGCCTTCTCCTGGGAAGGGGACCGGCGCCCCGACGTCGCGTGGCGTGACACGGTCCTCTACGAAACGCACGTCCGGGGCCTCACCATGCGTCACCCCGACGTGCCGCCACGCCTGCGCGGCACGTACCTCGGGGTGGCGAGCGAAGCCGTCATCGATCACCTCAAGACCCTCGGCGTCACCACGATCTCCCTGCTGCCCGTCCACGCCTTCATGAGCGAACCGCACCTCCACGCCAAGGGCCTCCGCAACTACTGGGGGTACAACCCCCTCGCCTACTTCGCGCCCGAACCCCGCTACGCCGCGTTCGGCATCGAAGGCGCCGTCCGCGAGTTCAAGATGATGGTCAAGACCCTCCACGCCGCCGGGTTCGAAGTCGTCATCGACGTGGTGTACAACCACACCGCCGAAGGCGGGCGGCTCGGACCCACCGTCTCCTGGCGCGGTATCGACAACGTTGGGTACTACAAGCTGCTCGAGGACGACCCGCAGGTGTACGCCGATTACAGCGGAACGGGCAACACGCTCGATGCCGGCAACCCGTTCGTCCTGCAAATGATCACCGACAGTCTCCGCTACTGGGTGGAGGAGATGCACGTCGACGGTTTCCGGTTCGACCTCGCTTCCGCCCTCGCGCGCGAACTGTACGACGTGAACATGCTCGCTCCGTTCTTCACCGTCATCCAGCAGGACCCCACCCTCTCTCGCGTGAAACTCATCGCCGAACCGTGGGACGTCGGGCCGGGGGGGTACCAGGTCGGCAACTTCCCCTGGACGTGGGCCGAGTGGAACGGTCGCTACCGCGACACGATTCGCGCCTACTGGCGAGGCGACCCGGGCACGCTCGGGGAGTTCGCCACGCGCGTCAGCGGTTCTTCCGACCTGTACGACAAGGGCGGGCGTCGTCCCTTCGCCTCCATCAACTTCGTCACCGCCCACGACGGGTTCACGCTTCGCGATCTCGTCAGTTACGAGGAGCGGCACAACCACGCCAATGGCGAAGCCAACCGCGATGGGCACAAGCACATGCTGTCGCAGAACTTCGGGATCGAAGGCGAAACGGACGATCCCACCATCCTCGAGCGGCGTGCGCGCGCACGTCGCAGCATGCTCGCCACGCTCCTGCTCTCCCAAGGCGTCCCCATGCTCCTCGGGGGAGACGAGCTGTCCCGCACGCAAGGAGGAAACAACAACGCCTACTGCCAGGACAACGACGTGAGTTGGTACGACTGGAACCTCGACTCGAGCGACGCGGCGTTCCTGGCGTTCGTACGCGACGCTCTCGCCTTCCGGAAGCGGCACGCCAACCTTCGGCGTACCACCTTCCTCACCGGGCAACCCCTCCCCTCAGGCTGCAAGGACGTGTCCTGGTGGCATCCCACCGGTCGCGAGATGACGGGCGACGACTGGGGAGATGCGCACCGCACCACGGTCGGCATGCTCCTCTGCGGCGAAGAGGAGAACCCCAGCGCCGTCGGCTCCACGCGCGGCGACGTGGCGCTCCTCACCCTCTTCGCCGGCCGTCGCCCTGAACCCTTCACGCTCCCTCCCACGCCAGGGGGGTCGACCTGGCGGGTCGCCTTCGCAAGCGACGAGACGCCGCGCGGACGGACGCACCGGGCGGGCGACACGCTCCCCCTCGACGTGGACACCCTCATCGCCTTCGAAGCCGCAGTGCCGGAAGGCTAACAGGGTTCGTTGCCTGCGCACACCCCTTCCGGACGGGACACCGGGTACGCTTCGCGCATGCGCATCGACGTCCTGATGCCTACCTACCACCGGTCCCGTGAGTTGCTGCAGGCGCTCGACTCGCTCCGCAACCAAACGCACGTCAATTGGCGCGCCCTCGTCGTCGACGATGGCGACGGGGAAGGGGTCCGTGCCGCGAAACAGGTGGGCGACCCGCGCATCACCGCCTTCCTCAACCCGGGAAGCGGTCAGGTGGACGCCCGGAACGCCGGCCTCGAGCATGGAGATGGGGACGTCGTCATGCTGCTCGACGATGACGACATGCTCATCGACCCCGACCACATGGCGAAGGTGTGTGACCGTCTCGCGCAAGGGCCCGCACTCGTGCACCGAACCGGTTGGTTCCTCTTCTACGAATCGGAACGCGAAGTGGCGCGCGAACCGTTCCAACCCACGACGACGCGTGACTCACTCCGCGACGACAACACGATTCTCACCTGCGGCCTCGCCTGGCCACGCGCGTTGCACGCCGACCTCGGCGCGTTTGACCCGAGCATGGGCAGTTACTTCGATTGGGATTGGATTCTGCGGGTCCTGGGTGCCGACGTTGCGTTGCACGAGATTCCCGAGCCGGGGGTCGGGTACCGGATCCACGGTGGGAATACGTCCGGCAATCCAACGGCGAAACGGACCGCCGCCTTCGAACGGTTCTGCCGAAAGCATGCGCTCACGCTCGAACAGAAGGATCACTTGACCGTGCACCGCGAGCGACGTGAACAGGCGAGCGACTAGCGGCGGTCAGAGCACGTAGCGACTGAGATCCTCGTCGCTGGAGATGTCCTCCACCTTGCGCTTCACGTACGCCGCATCGATCACGACGCGACCCAACTCGGTTCCGAATGCGAGGTCCTCCACCACGCGCTCGAGGATCGTATGCAAGCGACGCGCACCGATGTCCTCCACCTCGCGGTTCACGCGCTCCGCCACCTCCGCAATCGCCACGATCGCGCTTTCCTCCCACACGAGATCGGTGCCGTCCACGGCGAGGAGATCGGCGTACTGCCGTGTGAGTGCGTAGCGGGGTTGCGTGAGGATGCGCTGCAAATCCGTGGCGGTCAACTCGTCGAGTTCCACGCGAATCGGGAAGCGTCCCTGCATCTCGGGAATCAAGTCGGATGGTTTGCTCGACGCGAACGCGCCGGCAGCGATGAACAGCACGTGATCGGTTCGCACGTTGCCAATCCGCGTTTGCACCTGCGTGCCCTCCACGATGGGTAGCAAGTCGCGTTGTACACCCTCACCCGACACGTCTGCACCCCCCACGCCATCCTCGCCGGTGATCTTGTCGATCTCGTCGAGGAACACGATGCCGCGGTTCTCGGCGCGGTCCACCGCTTCACGCCGGACCTCCTCCTCGTCGAGAAGGTTCATGGCCTCCTGATCCTCGAGGATGCGACGCGCATCGCGTACGGGCATGCTGCGACGCTGCGACTTCTTGGGGGCGAACCGCGCGAACATGTCCTGCAGGTTGCGGCTCATCTCCTCCATGCCCGGCATACCGAGCGGCATGGTGGGAGCCTCCTCGGGCACTTCGATTTCGACCTCGCGGTCCTCGAGTTGGCCGGCGTGCAGCAGGGATCGCATGCGCTCGAGGCCTTCCTCCGTCCCACCTGGAAGGAGCGCCTCGAGCAGTGTGCGTTCTGCTGCGTGTTTCGCGTCCACCGCGACCTCTTCCTTCTTCTCCGCTTCGACGAGCGCGTAGGCCGCCTGCGCGAGATCACGCACGATGCTGTCCACGTCGCGACCCACGTACCCCACCTCAGTGAACTTGGTGGCCTCGACCTTGAGGAACGGTGCCCGCGCGAGTTTGGCGAGGCGGCGCGCAATCTCGGTCTTGCCGACACCCGTCGGTCCAATCATGAGAATGTTCTTCGGCGTTACCTCCGCCTGCGCTTCGACCGGCAGTTTGCGGCGTCGCACGTGGTTGCGGAGCGCCACCGCGACGCTGCGTTTCGCCTTGTGTTGGCCAATGATGTGCGCGTCGAGCGCCTCCACGATTTGGAGGGGGGTGAGATCGGCCAGGTCGGGCAGGTTCGTTGGCACGGGCAGGGTTGCGTTGCTCACGATGCATCCTCGATCGCTGCGTTCGTCTCGGGATCGGGCACGACGAGGACGGTTGCCTCGCCGCTCGTGTAGATGTCGATCTCGCCCGCGATGCGGATTGCCTCTCGCGCAATTTCGGGCGCCGACAGGGCGCTGTGCTGCAGGAGCGCCATCGCGGCCGCCTGTGCGTACGCACCGCCGCTTCCCACCGCGGCGACGGGAACGTCGGGTGCGACGACGTCCCCCACGCCTGAAAGGGTGAGGATCTGTTCCTCGTCGGCGATGATGAGCATCGCCTCGAGATTGCGGAGGGCCCGGTCGGTGCGCCACTCCTTCACCGTCTCCACCGATGCCTTGAGTAGGTTGCCCTTCGAAGCGGACAGGTACCCCTCGAACTTCTCCATGAGCGTGAAGGCGTCACTCACGGCGCCAGCGAAACCGGCAAGGACCGCGCCGTCCTCCAGGGTGCGGACCTTCACGGCGCCGCGTTTGACGATTTGGTCGCCGAGGGTGACCTGGCCGTCGCCTGCCAGGGCGCTCACGCCGTCTCGGTGGACGGCGACGATGGTGGTGCCGTGCATGCGCGTCATGGCCGTGAGCCTACCGCGGGTTGGCGTGGGCGTGGGGTACGCTGCCCGTCATGCAAGCGCATCCGTTCGGTGGGGGTTGGGTCGAGGTGATCGTCGGCCCCATGTTCAGTGGCAAGAGTGAGGAACTCATTCGGCGTGTGACCCGCGCACTCATCGCCAAGCAGCGTGTGCAAGTGTTCAAACCCGCCATCGACGACCGCTACGACGCGATCGCCGTCGCCAGTCACGCAGGCAGGACCCTCGAGGCGGAACCGGTCAGTGATACGGCCGACGTGCGAAGCCGTCTGCAGGAGGACGTGGAGGTCGTCGCCATCGACGAGGCGCAGTTCTTCGATGGGGAACTCCCCGGGTTGGTGCAGGACCTGGCCGACGAGGGCAAGCGCATCATCGTGGCCGGTCTCGACCTCGATTTCCGGGGGGAGCCGTTCGGTCCCCTCCCCATCCTTCTTGCGCGTGCCGAGCACGTCGAGAAGCTCACCGCCATCTGCCGTTGTGGCCGGGCGGCGACCCGCACGCAGCGCCTGATCGGCGGGCATCCTGCGCACTACGACGACCCCATCATCCTCGTGGGCGCCACGGAAAGCTACGAGCCTCGCTGTCGTGCCTGCCACCGCGTGCCGCGTGATGCGCGCGTTACGCCCCTGTTCACGGCTCGCTGACGCGCTAGGCGCGCTCCGCATGCGGCACGTGGTTTGGTGCAGTGCAGGCGCGTCCCGTATGCTCGTGACATGTATGAAGCCCTTGCTCCCGTGACCACCCACGTTCGACGGTTCGTCAGCATCGCCATGCTCCTCTTGGCGTCGGTCGCGCTGGCGCAACTGCCGGTTCCCACGACGCCCCCGCCATTCGACCCGAGCCAAATGCCCGAAATCGAGGTCGTGGGCACGCTCGAAGGCACCCTGGACGGGGAACCCTCGTCCTGGGAGGTGTTCGCCGTTCCGGTCGAGGGGGCGCGCGACATGTCCCTCGCCTACTGGACCGAGAGTGGAATCGGCACGCAGTTGTTCATGATGGGATTCCCCAACGATCTGGAGTCGGGGACCTACCTGCTGTTGACCGCCGAGGTTTCAGCCCTTCCGAGCGGTTGCCCGTGCACGCTCGAGGGGGACGGCGTGTTCGCCGCCATCCTGCCCATGGCCGCGGAGGGGGCCATGGCGAACGGTGGCATGGGGTTCCTGCAGAACGCGCTCTTCAGCGGCTTCGACGATGGCAGTGGTGGGGGGCCACCCACGAAGATTGCCTGGCGATTCGATTCCTTCACGCCCAATGGCGATGGCACGTACGCCGCGACGGGTGCGGTATCCGCGACGCTTCTCGGGTTCCAGGATTTGATGATGGGCATGGCCTCGGGGGGCGGTCAGAAGCTTGACTTGCGCTTCGACATTGCCCGATTCACGCCCGAACCGCAGTAGCGAACGGGAAGGTCGAGCCGGCGGGGTCAGGGTTGCAGACGACTTCCGTCCCGGGGGAACGCGCGCGCGAATCGCACGTTGGGAATGCCGAGCAGTAGGGCGGTCAAGCGCTCCGCGCCAATCGCGAAGCCGCCGTGGGGGGGCATGCCGTGGCGGAACACCTCGAGGTACCCCTCGAACCTGCGTGGGTCCATCCCGCGCTTCTCGAGTTCCTGCACGAGCACCTCGGCATCGTGGACGCGTTGCCCACCCGAGGTGATCTCCACGCCCCGGAAGATCAAATCCAAGCCGCGCGTCAACCCGTCCCCCGTCGGGTACGTGTAGAACGGTCGTGCCGCCTCGGGGTAGTGGGTGACGAACACGAAGTCGCTGTCGTGCTCCTCGAGCGCCCACTGTCCAAGCAGTCGCTCCGCCTCGGGATCGAGATCCTTGCCGCCGGACGCGTGGCCGTACCGTTCCTCGACGAGTTTCCGTGCAGCGAGTAGATCGATGCGGGGGAACGGCGCGTCGACGCGGGCGGGGGTCGCCTCGAGGCGTTCGAGTTCCGGGGCGGCGGTCTCCGCGACGCGTTGCATCATGCTGCGCAGCAACCGCTCCTGGAGGTCCATGACGTCGCCGTCATCCTCGATGAAGCCGAACTCCACGTCGAGACTCAAGTACTCGGCGAGGTGGCGCGTCGTGTGTGACGCTTCCGCTCGGTAGACGGGTGCCGTTTCGAACACGCGTTCATGCACCGCCACCATGATTTGCTTGTAGAGCTGGGGGGACTGTGCGAGGTAGGCGCGCTTCCCGTAGTAGTCCACCTCGAACAGGTCCGCACCGCCCTCGGCGCCGGCCGCCACGAGTTTCGGCGTGAAGATCTCGGTGAACGACTCGGCCGTGAGGAAGGCGCGGAAGGCGGCCACGAGTTCGGCCTGAACCTTCAGCATGGCTTGCGCCTCGAGACCGCGTACCGTCACCTGCCGGTACTGCAGCAGCGTCTCCGGGTTCGCGTTCCAGGATGCCTTCGCGATCTCGACCGGGGTGGGATGCGTTGCGAGCGAGAGAATCTCCATGCGTTCGGCCTGCACCTCGAACCCACCGGGTGCCTTGGGTGAGGCAGCGACGCTACCTTCGACCTCCACGACGCTTTCGTGAAGCGGCACCTCCACGCCGTGCAGCACGACCTGGGCGGCGCCCGACCGGTCCCGGAGGATGAGGAACTGCACGCCACCAAGGTCGCGCCGTGCGTGCACCCAGCCCTTCAGCAGCACGCGTTCCCCGTCGTGCAGGGGCAAGTCCCGCGTCAGGGTGCGGGCGGGGGTCGCCGTCGATGGTTGGTCGCTGTCCTCACGCATGGCAATTCCTCTCTCGTCCTCCATGAAAACACCCCCGGGGAAACCCCGGGGGTGACGTCATGCCTGGACCGACGGCCCTACGCCCCGGGGGTTCGCCAGCACGAATTGTCGTCCCGCTGGGCGGGCGCGACGCGTGAACGCGGGTTGGGGGTGGCCACGAACATGGCAGGGAACATAGCGCGGGAAGGTGCAGCGTGTCAAAGTTTCCCGCCCAAGCCGGTGAGTTTCACGGCCGTGCCGGACGCGGACACCATGAGCATCCCACCGCCACTGCCGACCTGGATGCTTTCGTAATCGATGTCGATGCCGATCACGGCATCAGCGCCCAAGGCGCGTGCCGCCTGTTCGAGCTCCGCGAGCGCGATGTCCTTCGCTTCGCGCAGCGACTTCTCGTAGCTTGCGCTGCGCCCCCCGACGATGTCGCGAATGCTGGCGAAGAGGTCGCGGAAGACGTTTGCGCCGAGGATCGCCTCACCAGAGACGAGGCCGAGGTACTCGCTTACCGTCTTGTCTTGCAGGGTTGCGGTCGTGGTCAGAATCATGGCTGCACGATACGCCATGTCCCCGTCACCCGCGTCACGGCTAGACGGTCGCCAAGGCGGAGTGTACGGCGTCCACGAGTTTCGTGAGGGAACTGCGCCGTGCGAACGCTTCGGCATCGACCCAGGCGTGGTCGTCGTGTTCTTCGCTCAGGGTGACGACCGGGTCGTCGCTGAGGGGCGTGGCGCGGTACACGATGACGACCATGGGCTCCCCGAGCCGCGTGGCGGTGTAGGTCGTCCAGGGTCGAGGGTCGACGCGGACCTCGAGTCCGGATTCTTCGAACGCTTCGCGTGCGGCTGCATCGAGCGGCTCCTCGCCAGGCTCGACGCGTCCCGACAGCGTTTCCCACAATCCGGGGCCAGCGTCCTTCGTGAGGGCGCGCCGCAGCGACAGGACGCGTCCCTCGTGGATGATGAGGACGGCGACGGCCACCACGTGATTTGCGGACGAGGGAACGGCGTGCATGCGTCAGCGAACCATGAATCGGGTCATGACACGGCAGTTCACGCTCCGGTGTCGATCCAGCGAACCGCATACGGCTCGAGGTGCAGGGTGCCTTCGCTGACCCGTTCACCGGTGAGGAGGTCGGTTCCACCTCGCGGCAGAGTGACGTCTCGCGATTGGCCTGCCAACTCGTGCACGGCGTACAGCGGGGCGTCGTCCCCCCGTTGCACGGCGAAGACGCCATCTTGGGTGTCGAGAACCTGACTCGCTGCGGATGGGTGGAACGCCGGGTGCGAACGGCGCACGCGGAGGAGGTGCCGCAGGCTTCGCAGTACGCCAGCCCGGAGGGAGGTGGGATCGGCGAGTTCGCGGGCCACGTCGTTCGCATTGAGCTTGGCGCGGTTGATGCGACGCGCGATGCCCGTGGCCTGTACGAGATCCGGTGCGCCACGCGAGCCGAGCAGGCTGTGGACGTACAGGGCGGGAACACCCGGCAGCGCCATCATCACCGCATGGGCGGCTGCGAAGCGTGCAACCTCGACGTCGGTCGACGCTATCGTGCCGGGCGTCTGGAGGGCGTCTAAATAGTTGATCGACAACTCGTAGGGCGTCTCGCGGCCGTCCGCCTCGCGTTTCATGCCGACGCGTCCCCCCAAGGCTTCGGTACGCGCCACCATCGCTTCCACGTCGCTCGAAGTCAGCAGTCCTTCGACCGGCCGCACGCCAATGCCGTCGTGGCTGGCAAGGAAGTTCAGGAACCAGGTCTCGTCGCTCGGCGTGGCGAGTGAAGCCGCCCAGTCCTGCAGGACGCGCGTGCGACCCGTGGTCATGGTGTGCAGCATCAGCGGGGGAAGCGCGAAGTTATAGACCATTTGCGCCTCGTCACGACCGGAACCGAAGTACGAGAGGTTCTCCGCGTGGGGCACGTTCGTCTCGGTGAGAATCACCATCCACGGCGCGGCCGTTTCGAGGAACGCGCGCAGGAGGCGGAGCACCGCGTGGGTATTGGGGTGGTGCACGCAGGGCGTACCGAGTTCCTTCCACAGGTACGTCACGGCGTCCATGCGCAGCACGTCGGCACCATGGCTTGCGTACGCGAGCAGCACGCGTGCGACCTCGAGCAGCAAACTGGGGTCCCGGTAGTCGAGGTCGACCTGATCGGGACCGAAGGTGGTCCAGAGCCAGCGTTCCCCGTCAGCGGTATCGAACTTCGTGAGGAGAGGGGAGGTCCGTGGGCGCACGACGGTCGAGGTGTCCACCGTGGCCGTCTCACTTCGGAACCAGCGGCGCTGCGGTTCCTCGCCGCGCAGGTACGCCTGGAACCAGGACCCTCGTGCGGAGGCGTGGTTGATGACCGCATCGAACATGAGGCGGTGGTGCTTCCCGACCGTCTCGACGTCACGCCAGGTTCCGTAGTTCGGGTCGACCTCACGGTAGTCCTTCACGGCGAAGCCGTCGTCGGATGACCAGGGGTAGAAGGGCAGCAGATGAACCGTCGACACCGTGTTCTCGAGCGGACCCTCCAGCCACGCCGCTAAGGTCTGTAGGGGAGCTTCACCCGCTCGCTGCAGCGTATCGGCGTACGTGATGAGGAACGCATCGGATTCGCTCATGCGCCGGGAAGGGGGGATGGCTGGGTGGGGGTGCTCTGCACGGAACGCGTCGGCTAGGCGCAACAGGTCCTTCGCCACCTCGACGCCAGAAGCGCCGTATACGAGGCAGGCTTCCTTCTCGAGAGCGGTTCTCACGGTAGGACTCCCAAGGACTGCAGGGGGCCCCTGAGGGCCTCACGGAGCGCGCCCATGCCGAAGTGCCGGGCAGCAATGTCGTGATTGTGTTGGGCGGTGCGTGCTCGAGCGATTGGATCGTCCAGCAAGTCGCGAACGGTCGCCACGGCCTCGTCGGTCACGGCACCGTCGATCTCCACGAAGTGCAGGCCGGTGGGCGCGATGTCGCGGACGTAGACCGGGTAGCGGTTGACGAGCGCAGCACGCCGGTAGGCGAGGGTCTCGAGCAGGGCATTTCCAAACCCCTCGTACAGGCTTGGGTAGGTGACGAAGTCGGCGGCGAGGTACGCGTCCTCGAGCGCGAAGTGCGTGGCGTCCCGCTGCGGCGCGAACATCTCTGGAACGTAACGCACATCGACGCCGTGCCGTGCGGCTTGCGCCAGGAGTTCGTCGAGCGTCTCATGCCCCTCATCGCCCGCGGCATGTGAGATGACGAGCACGTTGCGCGGGTCGTCCAGGCGGGCAAGGAGCTCGATGGCGAGGTGAATGCCCTTGCGGGGAACGACGCGCGTGGGTTGCAGGATGAGGCGTTGATCCGCCTCGAGGTGGAGGGCGTCACGCACCCGCTGGCGCATCGTGGCTTCCTCCTCGGGCGTGGGTGCGATCGCGCCAAAGTCCATGACGTTCGGGGTGACGGTGGCGTGCAGCTCTCTGTGTGCCTGCAGCGCTTCGGCGGCCGGCGTGTTGATGGCGAGGTGGCGAACGTTGACGCCGTCCCACGGGAAGTACGTGTCGATCCAGTCGGGGATGAGGGTGTCGGCGAATCGGTCGCGTTCCCACGCGTAGTCGTGTTCGTGGGAGAGCGTGGGAATGCCCGTTTCGTGAACCACGTCCGCAAGCGCGGCGGCGAGGGGCAGTTGCATGGGAATCGCCCAGGCGTTCTGCACCACGAGCAGGTCCGGCTTCGCTTCGAGGGTGATGGGGAGGAGCTGGTCGCGTAGCTGTCGACGGGCATGTTCGAGATCCTGGAGCAGGGTCGGGTCGGCGTCGTGCGTACCGAAGGCGCGCGCGCCAAGCGCGCGAGCGGTGGGGTGCTCGAAGTGCATTTCGGGAACCCGGATGGCGCCAGGTGTTTCGACCTCGCCGGCCACGTCCTGACGTTCGAATCCCCAGTCGGTGAGGACGCGCGCCACCTTGGTGGCTTCGAGGGACACGCCATCCGTTCCCGCCAGTCGGGTTGCGAAGTGCAGGGCGCGCACGTCAGGCCTCCACCCTTGCGGGGGAGGGGGCGCGAAGGAGGTCCAGCGTGAGTGCGGCGCTCCAGGAGAAGCCGGTCGCGCCGCCCGGCGTGCCGTCGCGAGGGTCGTAATGCTCATGGAAACCGTGCGTCGAGACGAGGTCGAGTGCGTCGGTCCGGAGCGTCGCGGCGGCCTCGGCATGCCCGTAGGCAGCGAAACCGTCGTGGAGCATCCAGTTGACGACGATCCAAACCGGGCCGCGCCAGTAGCGTCGCGGGTTGAACGCTGGGTCGTCGTACGCCGTGGTTGGGATGCGGTAGCCGTCACCACTCGCGCCTGCATACGACGGGGAGGCGAACGCCTGCGCGAGTCGCTCCGCCTGGTCGGGGGTTGCGAGGCGCGCCCACAGGGCCATGAAGCCAGCGAACCCGGCGTGAGGGAGCAGCGAGCCCGTGCGCAGGTCGCGGGAAGCGAAGCCAGGCTCGGCAGCCACCCATAAGGTTGGGTAGGCGTGTTGCGTGGCGTCGATCCAGCCGTCGATCTCGTCGTGGGGTTGCCCAAGGATCGTGGCGATGCGAACCAGGTCCACGTCGGCACGGTGGAGCACCGCGTTCAGGAAGGCGTCTTGCACCTGGAAGGGCGCTTGCTCCATGAGGTCAGCGTCGTCCCATCCGAGGTTCGCGTAGCGGTCGATCAGGTCGATGAAGCGGCGGTAATCCTCGTCGCTGGGTCGTTCCGATGCGTCGACGTGCACGCGATCGCCCCGCGTGAAGGGCATGACGAAATCCGATGCGATCGCTTCGAGCGCCATGCCGAATCGTGGGGCATCGTCGCTTCCCGATTCCCAGGGGTGGAGGATGGCGACCAGGCCCGTGCCGCGAGGATCCCGCGCAGTGTGCCACCAGCGGTGCCATGCGAGCAGCGTGGGGTACGTCTCGGCGAGGAAGTCGTGCCATGCACCCTGATGCGCTTCAGGCGCCGTCTCGACGATGCGGAGGAGGCACGTGGCGAGGACGGGTGGTTGACTCAAGCCGGAGGTGGGCAGCCCCTCGGGGTGCCGGCCGGCCGTGCGCCAGAAGTCCGGATGGGGCCGGTAATCGCTCGCCCCGTGGTGGTACAGGATGTGGGGCACCATGCCGGTCTCCCACGCGCCTGCGAGAAGCGAACGAATCTCGAGCATCGCGCGTTCCGGATGGTGCGGGGCAAGGCCGAGAGCCACGAGCGCGGCATCCCAGTTCCACTGGTGGGGATACTGCGCCTCGGCCGGTTTGACGAAGGTGCCCACGTCGTTGTCGCGGAGTTGTTTGAGGGCCGCGTCGGCGAGCGAGGCGTACGGTTCGGTCGGTTCGCTCATCCCTTCACGCCTCCGGCGGTGAGGCCACCCACCAGGTACTTCTCGAACCAGAAGAAGATGATCATGATGGGCACGGTGACGATGACGGCGCCCGCCATGAGGAATTGCCGTGGGACCTCTTGCGAGTTGAGTCCCACCATGCCGCGCGACAAGGTGAAGATGGCGGGTGAATCGAGGAACATGAAGGCGAACAGGAACTCGTTCCAGGCGATCATGAACACGTAGAGCCCGACCGATGCGAGGGCTGGCAGGGAGAGCGGCAAGGTGATTCGCCAGATCACGCCAAGCCGGGTCGATCCGTCGATCATGCCGGCTTCCTCCAGGTCCTTCGGCAGCGTTTGGAAGTAGCTGCGCAGCATGTAGAGCGCGACGGGGAGGGTGGTGGCGGGGTACACGACGAGGAGGCCAGGGAGGGTGTCGCGAAGACCGAGTTGGCTGAAGATCGTGTACAGCGGGATGACGAGCACGATGGCGGGGAACATGTAGATGAGCAGAATCGAGCGCGACAGCAGGTTGCGTCCCGGGAAGCGCAGTCGCGTGACGGCGTACGCGCCGAGCACGGCGAGTGCAAGGGTGACCACGACGGTGACGACCGAGACGAAGGTGCTGTTGAGGATGAAGCGCGCGAAGTCGAAGGTGATCAGGACTTCGCGGTACCCCACGAACAGTTCTTGAAGGCCGCGGGAAAGGTCGATCGCGAGGTTCGTCGGGTCGCTGAGCAGGAGGGCGCGGGGTTTGAGGGACGACGCGACCATGAACCAGAACGGGACGACGACGATGGTGATGAAGAACGTGAAACCGACCGCTCGCAGGGCGCGAAGCAGGAGCCGCTCGACGTCGTAACGGTCGATCGCTGCGAGGTGGACGTCACGCAGACCGTACCGGATGGTGTGACCCGCCAGGGCCCAGGTGAGGACGGCGGCAGGTGTGGCCCAGAAGGGATGCGTGAACTCGAGGGGCGCACCGTTGGAGGCGAGGCCCCACACCAGGCCCACGGTGGCACCCGCGAGCCAACTCGCAAGCGCGGGCGTGTCCTTGCCGCGGCGCAGGGCGCCCAGCGTGGCGCCGAGAACCGCGCCGCTGAGGAACGCCCACCCGAGTGGCGCGGAGGATGCGCCTGAGGTGGTGAGGGTGGCGAGCAGGCTCCAGATGAGCACGAAGAGCGTGCCGGTGGCTGCCCCCATGAGGGCGGCAGCGAGGATTCCGGAGATGGGTCGGGGCATCATTCACCCTCCGGGGCGTAGCGGAAGTAGAAGACCATGAAGATCGCGAGGATGAAGAACAGGATGACGGCGACGGCAGCACCGGCACCGAGGTCGGCAAGCGCGAAGGCTTGGTCGTACACCTGCACGGTGAGCGTCTTCGTGCCGGCAGCGCCGCCGGTGAGGAGGAAGATGTCGTCGAACTTGTTGAACGTCCAGATGAACCGCAGCAGGAAGAGGGTGGAGAGAATGCCGACGAGTTGCGGCAGCGTGATGAACCAGAAGCGTTGCAGGGGGCTGGCACCGTCGACGTCGGCGGCTTCGTACATGTCGCGCGGGATGGCTTGGAAGCGCGCGAGGATGAACAGGAAGGCGAACGGGAAGTAGCGCCAGGCTTCGAAGAGAATGACGACCGAGAGGGCCATGGGCCAGGCGATGGTCAGGCCGAACAGGTCGATGTCGGTGGTCCGTCGACTCAGGAAGTTCACCGCTTGTTCCACGAGTCCGTACTCGCGAAGGACGGCGTTGACGCTGCCGGAGAGGGGATCGAGGAGGAACGCCCAGGCGAAGGCGGCAGCGATGACGGGAGCGACGTAGGGGAACAGGAACAGCCCGCGGAGGAATCCCTTGCCCACGAAGTTGGCGTCGAGGAGTTGCGCGGCGAAGAGGCCGAGGAGGATGGAGCTGAGCGTGCCGAAGATGGTGTACCAGAGGGTGATGCGGAGCGATGGCCAGAAGTCTGGGTTGGCGAACACGCGTCGGAAGTTGTCGAGGGTGAACGTGAAGTTGGTGAGCACGTTGGGTGCGCGACCCCGCATGGTGGGGGAACTCTCGAGCGGGTCGGGTGCACCCGCCTCGAAGTAGGCGGGACTCGTGGTGAAGGTCAGGTCGACGTTCTCCCGGAACCCGCCTTCCCACGTGCCGAAGATGCACGCGAGGTTGCGGTCGTCGATCGTGCAGCGTGGCTCGTCGGTGGTGAGGGTGAGGCCTGGCGGGAGCGTGTCAAAGAGGACCACGTCGCGAATGGTGACGTCCTGCGAGCTGCTGCGCATTTGGTAGCGGATGACGAGGTCGTCACCGGGTTGCGTGGCTTCGCTTTGGAGTCGTTCACGGACGATGGGTTGTGGGGGCCTGAGATCGGCGAGTTCGACGGGTTTGATACTGATCCAAAAATTGGCGAGGACGGGGAAGAGGACGATCATGAAGACGATCACGAACGTCGGGGTGAGCATCAAATAGGCGAGGCGCGCTTCGCGGGCGGCTAGGGTTCCGCGCACGGTGGGTCCTTCCGGAAGGGAGAGGGGGTGGAACGGCGTGCGCCGTTCCACCCGATTGGGGAAGCGTTACTGCAGGGCGCTGATGCGCGTTTGCAGCAGTTCGACAGTTTCCTCGGCCGTGGCTTCACCGTCGAGGTAGGAGCGCACGAGTTCCGCCATCACGCGCGTGCCGTACAGGCGGGAGAGGAGGGCGCCTTCACCCTGGGCGTAGGCCCAGCGGTTGGCGACGCCGAGACCGGCGACGATGTCGTTGACCACGTCTTCGCCGTAGAGTTCGCCGAGCGGAGCGCGGCGGTCGACGCCGACGTCGAGTTGCGACCAGCCGTCCACGAACTGCGTGGGGTTGGCGGCGGTGCCGTTACGGACGGGGAAGAGGCCTTCGGGCGCCATGGAGAGCCACTCGAGGTAGGCGTCCCCGTCGAGGATGAACTCGACGAATTGTTGGGCGGCGTCGGTGTCGGCATCGACGGTGATGCCCCAGTTGCTGAGCGACGCCCAACCGGCACCGGCGGGGTTGTCGGGACCGGCGAGGTTCGTGACGATGCCGGTGTTGGAGGCGAGTTCGGTGGTGGTGGGGTCGTCGTTGATGGTGACGGGTGCGGCGTCACGCAGGCCGGCCATCTCGTCGAGGATGAAGGGGGACCAGATGATCATGGCGGCGCGACCATCGAAGTACAGTTCGCGCGATTGCTGCCAGAACAGGTTGCCTTCGGGGCTGGCGTCGACGATCGTCTTGTAGAACTCGAGGGTGTTGAGGGTGGCGTCGTTGGCCATGCCGATCGAGCCGTCATCCTCGACGAGGTTCACGCCGTTGGCGAGGAAGAAGTGCTCGAGCACCTGCATGGTGTAGTCGTTGTTGACGTCCGTGGCGGCCACGAAGCCGAACATGTTGGGGGGATCGTGCAGTGCGGCGACGGCCGCTTCGATCGCTTCGAAAGTGGTGGGGGCGGCAAGACCGTTCGCTTCGAACAGGTCGGCGCGGTAGACGAGGAGCTGGGTCCAACCGTCGCTCGGCACCGCGGCGTACCCGTCGGGCGTGGTGTTGAGATCGAGCAGGCCCTGCGCGAAGGTGTCCGCACCGAGGCTATCGATCACGGCGCTGGCCGCGTCGACGTCGAGGATGCCTGCTTCGGCCCAGCCGATGGTCTGGCTGACCGGGTGGTAGATCAGGTCAGGCAGATCGCCGGCGCTGAAGGCGGCCGTGATGCGGGTGGCGAGTTCGGATTCCTCGACGGGAATCACCTCGAGGCTGATTCCGGTCGCCTCTTCGAACTGGGCGGCGATGCTCTCCTGTACGGCCATGCGCTCAGGTTGGACTTGGGTCGTCCACATGCTGAGCTGCGCGAACGCAAGGCTCGTGGTGAGGGCGAGTAGGGTGATGACGAGTCGCTTCACGGATGTCCTCCTTGGGGTGTCGCCTCGAGAGGCGTGGTGTTTCCGAACCGCGCCGGTTTGCGCGGTGATCGGCCTAGGTGGGGGGTGGTGCCATCGATTCTCGCGCGACGAGGTTGGGGACGAGGGTACGGACGCCACGCCACGCGTCGGAGGCTTCGGGGTGCAGGAGGCGTTCGGCCGCAAGGCGGCCCATGTCGCGTCCTGGTTGGCGGAGGGTGGTGAGGGGTGGGTCGAGGTACGCGCTCCAAGGGAGGTCGTCAAACCCGACGACGGTCAGGTCGTCGGGTAGGTTCAACCCCTCATCGCGGGCGGCTTGATAGAAGCCGGCGGCGCTCCGATCGTTGGCGCACAGGACGGCGGTGAAGTCGCGGTGTCTGAGGAGGGTGGCTCCGGCGTCGCGTCCCGCCTCCTCGCTGAAGTCGGTGTCGACGACGTGCGCGAGGGCGAGTTCGTAGCGTGGCGCGAGTTGCCGGATGGCGTCGTGTCGTTCGCGTCCATCGCGCCGAGGTCCGGCGAGGTGGGCGATGCGGCGGTGCCCGAGTTCGGCGAGTCGCGCGAGCGCCTTTTCGATTCCAGCCTGGTTGTCGATGCGGACTTCGGGGAAACGCTCGTCGCTGGGTGCGCGTTCGGCACCGACGTGGACGACGGGCGTGGTGGCCGTGACGTCCGTGAGCGTTGGGTCGTCGAGCTCGCTTCCGATGAGGACGAGCCCGTCGACGCGGCGTGCGACGAGGGTTTCGATGCGTTTTGCCTCGCGAACGACGTCGCGGTGATCGGTGACGATGACGGCGTGCATGCCGTGCGCTTCGAGGACGTCCTCGACGCCGCGGGCGATGGCGGCGTTGAGTGGACCGACGAGGTCGGGGACGAGGACGCCGACGACCATGCTCCGGCCGGTGACGAGGCCGCGCGCCACTTGGTTGGGGACGTAACCGAGCCGCTTCACGACGTCACGAACGAGCCGGGCCGTGCCGGGGCGGACGGGACCGCCATTGAGGACACGGGACACGGTGGCGGTGGATACGCCGGCGTGTCGGGCTACGTCGTGCAGGGTGGGCGGTCGGTCGCTCACGAGTCTCCGCTGCTTCCTTGCGGGCGTCAGCCCGCAACTGAAAACGTTTACAACTTGTCGATGCCCGCAGTATGCAACCCCAGCGTCAAAAATGCAAGCGTTTACACTTCATGGCGGGGTGCACCCCCGCAGCGGCGTCGAAATCCCCCTAGTCGACCCGCCAGGCGATGACCACCAACGCCAACCCCACCCGGACACCCACCGTCACCTCACCCCGCGCGACGTTCGACACGCCCAACCCCACCCCCCGCGGTAAGGCGGCATCCCGAAGCGGAAACGCCGCACCATGCACGTCCACCCGCGCCTCATCGCCAAGCGTCAGCACGCTGAACGTCGTCCCGCGAGGCACGTGCCATGACCGCGACGTCCCCGCAGCCAAGGCGTACGTCTCATGCTCCCCGTCCAACAGGTCCACCCGGTACCCCGCCTCGGCGTACCGGCCCGCAATCAAGGCAGCCGCCAACGTCTGGTCGAGGCGTCCCCCCGCCGACCCGACCACCAGCACGTGCGTCGCGCCTCGCGAAATGGCCGCGTCGATCGCCAACTCGAGATCCAGGTCGTCCTTGTCCGGACGGTGCACGTCCACGGGGAGGTCGGGCCACGCTGCGCGCACGTCGTCGCGCACGGAGTCGAGATCGCCCACGAGAAGATCCGGGGTCACACCGAGGGTTTCGCAGTGCCACAAGCCACCATCCGCCGCAACCACCAAGCCGACCCCCTCGAGCAGCATGCTCAGCCGCGGCGACGGGCGAACCACGCCGCCCGCAAGGATCAACGCCTTCACGCGTGCACCCCCAGCGACACCCAGGCATCCTCTGGGACGCGCAAACGAATTTCGTCCCCCAACCCGGGAACCCCGGACGTGAGTTCGCGAGGCCGCACAAGCCAACGCACGTCGAAGGGCCAATCCGCCGTCCGCAACGTCAACTCCACGTCCTCCTCCAAACGACGAACGGCGTGAACGTGGAAGGTCACGCCTGCAGGGTCGGGCGTGAACCGCTCCACGCGAAGTAGCATTGAACCCGCGAAGCCCAACTCGCGCGCCATGCCCTCGGGCACGATCTCGCGCAGTCCCAGGAACCCAGCCACCCACGCATTGGTGGGCGCCTCCCGCAGCGACACCGGCGTTCCCGTCTGCACGATGCGCCCCTCGCGCATCACCGCGACCTGATCAGCCAGCGTGAACGCCTCGCGCTGGTCGTGCGTCACGTGCAAGGCGCGCAGCGACAAGTCGCCCAGCAACGCAGCCAACTCGCGGGACAGCTCGTCGCGAAGCGCGCGGTCCAGATTGGACAACGGTTCGTCCAGCAACAGCAGCGAGGGTCGCGGTGCCAGCGCGCGCGCCAGCGCAACGCGCTGCTGCTGTCCGCCCGACAGGGCGTGGGGCCGGCGCCGTTCGAGCCCCGAGAGGCCCACGAGGTCCAGCATCTCCGCCACCCGCGCCTCGCGGTCGCTGCGTAACCAGCCCTGCTCCACCAGCCCGAAGGCGACGTTGCCCGCCACGTCGAGATGCGGAAACAACGCGAAATCTTGAAACACCATGCCCACCCCCCGGCGCTGCGGGGGGACGTGCGACAAGTCTTGCCCGTCCAAGTGCACGGTGCCCTCGTCGGGCGACTCGAGGCCCGCCAGCACCCGCAGCAACGTCGACTTGCCGCACCCGGACGGACCCAGCAAGGCGACCGTTCTGCCGGCAGGCAAATCCAGGTTCACGCCGTCCAGCGCCTGAACGGCACCGTAACGGCGCGTTACGCCACGCACGTGCATCGTCACGCCCTGCATCGTACCCACGCCCTCACCACTCCCCAGCCCCACCCAGCCGGTCAAGCAGGGCCATCAAGCCCGCCGTCACCAGCATCAACAGAAGCGCCATCACCATCGCCGCTGCGTAGTTCTCCACCCCCGGTCGCCCCAGCCGCTGATACATGGCGACCGGCAGCGTCGCGAACTCCGGTCGCGTCAACATGAGCGAAGCGCCGAACTCGCCCAGCGACACCGCCACGGCGAACCCCGCACCACTCACGAGGGACGCCCTCAGGGCGGGAAGATCCACACGCCACAAGCGACGCCACGCCCCCGCACCCGCCACGGCCGCGGCGGCCAGGCGCGATGCGGGGACGCCCCGCAGCGAGGGAAGCACCGCACGCGTCACGAACGGCATGCCAATCAACGCGTGGGCCAACGCCAAACCCCAGAAGGTGCCCGCCAGGCTCGGCCAAGCCAGGAGGAGCCCCAAACCCAGCGTCACGCTGCTCGTCGCCAACGGCAGGAGGCTCACCCGGTCCAACCAGCGTTGCCGCCCCCGTACCACCGCGTACGCGAACGCGGTTCCCATCACCACCGCCACGGCGCCCGCCGCCGCTGCGAATCGAAGCGAATTGCCAATCGCCTCCCATGCCGACGTGACCCCCACGAGTCCACTCGGCGCGAACGCGGCACGCCACCCCAACGCCGTCACGCCCTCTGCGCCAGGTGGGACGAACGCCCGAACCGCCAACGCCAGGAGGGGAGCCAACGTCACCACCACGGCGGGAAGCAACGTCGACACCAGCACCAGGCGGCCCGCCCAACCCGGGCGCGGCAACGGGGGCGCTGCGGCCAGCGGTACGGCTGCACGCGCCTGCAACACCGTGTAGGCACCCCCCACCACCATGGCGAAGCTCAACTGCACGAGCGCCAGCAACGCCGCCACGTCGAGGCGCAGCAGACGCGCCACGCTCCGGTACACCTCCACCTCGAGCGTGTCCCAGGCGCCCCCCGGCGCGAGGATCAAGATCACCCCGAACGACGTGAAGGAAAAGACGAACACCAACGCGGCAGCCGCAAAGATTGCGGGGGCGGCCAGCGGAAGCGTCACGCGCCACGCCAGACGGAGGGGCCCGGCACCCAGCGTCGCTGCGGCCGAACGGAGGTTGGGTGCCGCCGCCTCCAGGAACCCGCCCACCATCCGCACGACCACCGCCTGGTTGTAGAACACGTGCGCGAGCAGCACCAAGGCGAGCGAATCGAGCAGGTCCACGCCCAGCACGCCACTGGGACCCACCAGCGCGAGGAAGCCTGCCCCCGCCACCACCGTCGGCATGACGAACGGAATGGTGAAGGCGGCACGCAACCAACGTTTGCCTGGGAACCGGTAGCGCGCGAAGGCCAACGCCCCCGGGACGCCCACGAGCAGCGTCAATCCAGTCGACAGGGTCGCCTGGAGTAGCGTCACGCCCAAGCGTTCGCGCACGAACGGGTCGCGCAACAACCCCGCCACGGCATCCCAGGGGGCTTGACCCAAGCCACGCGCCACTACGGCGGCAAGGGGAACGAGCAAGGCCAGCGCAAGGAACCCCCACGCGAGCACCGCTGCCACCCGTTGCGGCGCGAGGAAGCGCTCCCGCCACGTCACGCCCACGACCCCCAGGCTTCGTGGCACATGTCCCCTCCGGACCGTCGGTACGATGCCGCGTGCCTGCCTCCTTGACCCTCCTCGTCAACGTCGTGCTTCCCGTGTTCGCCCTCATGATCGTGGGCGCCGTCGTGGGACGCGCCTTCGACCTGCACGTGCGCTCGATCAACCGGCTGTCGCTCTACGCCGTGTTGCCCGCCCTGGCGTTTCGCGCCATGGCGAACCTCGAGTTCGGCGACATCGCCGCCGGCCGTCTCGTCCTCGCCTTCCTCCTCTTCCTGCTCGCCATGGCCGCCCTCGGGTTCGTGGCCGGCTGGAAGCTCGAAGCGGGACCCCGGCGGGGATTGATGGGCGCCGCCATGCTCGGCAACGCCGCCAACCTGAACCTCCCGGTCGCGTTGTTCGCGTTCGACCAGGCGGGTCTCGACCGCGCCCTCATCCTCTACGTCGCCACCGCCCTCGTCATGTACACGCTCGGACCGACGCTCTTCGGTCGCGGCATGACGCCCGCCCGAACCCTCCGCGTGGTCGCCGGGTTTCCCGTCTTGTGGGCCACGCTCGCCGGGCTGCTCGTCAACGCCATGGGCATCACCCTGCCCCTCGCCGCGACGCGCACCGTTGACCTGCTCGCGGACGCGGCCATCCCGCTCATGCTGCTCATCCTCGGCGCGCAACTCGTCCGCGCCGGCAAGTGGCAACCGAGCGGTCGCGTGTGGATGGGCGTGACGCTCAAGCTCATTGCCGCGCCTGCCGTCGCATTCGGCATTGGACTGCTCGTGGGTCTCAGCGGTCTCGACCTTGCCGCCCTCGTACTCCTCGCCGCCATGCCGACCGCCGTGAACGCGGTGATGCTGTCCATCGAGTTCGGAGGCGACGCGAATCAACTGGGGGAGACGGTCGCCATCTCCACGGCCGCTTCGCTCGTCACGCTGCCCATCCTCCTGGCGTGGCTCGCGCAGTTGACCTGAGGAAGCGATTGCGGACGTCAGCGCACCTCGTCTGGGCTGCGCCCCTGCCGCATGACGAGCGTCCACTGCTCCAACCACCGCGCCTGGTTCGCCTCGATCCGCTCGGCATCGAGCGTCGCGATGGCGCTCCCCGTCGGGGCGCGCCCAAAGGCATCGAACGCCTCGGGAAGCGCAACGTCGGTTCGGGCGGGGTAGACGAACATCGCCTCGGGCACGGCCGTTTGCACCGCGGGTGAGAGGAGGAAGTCCACCACCTGCCGTGCCGCCGCTTCGTCGCCAGCGCCACGCAGCACGCCTGCCGCCTCGATCTGCCGCCATGCGCACTGGTCGCAGTGAAGACTCTTCGTCGGTGCCTCGTCGAGCGGCTGCTCGGCGAACATGACCTCCGCAGCGGGACTCGTCGCGTACGACAGGACGATCGGCCGGTCCCCGCCATAGCGCGTGAAGGCGGTGTAGTACGCGTCGCTCCAGCCGGCGGTCACCCGCACGTCGTTGTCGCGCAGGCCAGCCCAGAAGTCCAGCCAGTCGAAGTCGCCCCCCTCACCGAACCGCGCGATCGTGGTGAGCAGGAACGCCAGACCCGGACTCGACGTAGCGGGGTCGGTCACCACGAGCGTGCCCTCGTACGCCGGGTCGGTCAGGTCGGCGAGGTCACGAGGTTCCTCGAGGCCGCGCGCCTCCAAGGCGGCAAGATCCAGGTTCAGCGTCACGTACCCCACCGTGATGGGCGTGAGCGTGCTGCCGGCGAAGCGCAGCGCGTCCGGCACCGCATCGATGCCGGCCGCCTCGTGGTCGATGAACAGGTTGCGTGCACCCTCACGCGCAATCAGGGCATCGTCGATACCGAACAAGGCGTCGGCAATCGGGCGATTCGCCGTGAGGACGGCGCGGTTGACGAGCTCGCCCGCATCTCCGCCCGACAAGAACCGCAGGTCGATGCCGGTGTCGCGTTCGAACGCCTCGACGAGCGCCTCGGGCAGGGTGAACGAGTCGTGCGTCACGAGCGTCACCGATTGGGCGAACGTGACGCCCAGCAGCAGGGCGATGGTGACGCTCCATGCGGCAATGAGGGGAGGAAGGACGCGTTGCGCCTTCACGGTCGAGCGGGTGGGTTGGGGGTGGTTCATGGTGTCTCCCTTCCAGGTCACCAGGGAAGGGGTTCGTGCGGGTCACGCTTCCTACGGCCGTGCGAACGGCGTCAGGTTCCGAGGGTGTGTTCTCAGCCCGCGTGGCGGGCACCCCTGGCGACGGGGAAAGCATACCGTTTCGTCACGATGGGATGCGTTCAGGAGGCACGCGCTTCGCTTCGCGTTTCTTGCGTGGCGCGCATCTCGCGCACCGTGGGCACCCGCGTGCCGAGCAGCATCGTGGCGAGGAACATTGCCGATGCGCTCAGGAAGACGGCGCGGTAACCCACGTCGCCACCCCCGAGCAGCGTCGCGAGACCCACCCCCACCAGGGGCGCCACGGCGCGGCTCGCAGCCACCACGGCATTGTCGAGCCCGAAGGCGGACCCCACCTCCGAACTCGACGTCGCGACGTTCAAGATGGCGGACAGCGACGGCAGGACGCCGCCAATCGCGATGCCGGCCAAACCGTTGAGGATCAACAGTTGCGTGCCGCTCGTCACGAACGCCATGGGCAGGTAGAACACCGCGGAGGCGGCCGCGGACACGACGAGCACGCGACGGTAGCCGATGCGGTCGCCAAGGTTGCCGAGAATCAACGCGGAGACGGTGCTCGTGGCTGCAGCGATTCCAATGACGAGGCCCGTGAACGTGGCGGTGCGCCCACTGCCGGCGAGGAGGATGGGAATGAACAACGGCAGGATGGGGACGAGCACGCCGCGGGCAAGCCAGGCGAAGAAGCGGGCGGCGAAGGTGATGCGGACGCCGGGCGCCCCGAGGATGTGACCCCAGTCGGAGAAGAAGCCGCGGAACTTCCGCATGGTGTTGGGTCGTTCGAACCGTTCCTGAATCCCAAAGTGCACGATGACGCCCCCCACGGCGAGCAGGATGCCGGTAATCACGTGCGCCACGCGGTACCCGTAGGCATCGGCGAGCAGGCCGCCCACGACCGGGCCGAGCGCCACGCCGCTCGTGAGGGCCGTCTGGAGCGTGCCCAGGGCGAAACCGGAGCGCTCGCGTGGCGTCACCGAGGCGATGAGGGCATTGTTGGCGCTGATCACGCCCGTCACGGCTCCCTGTACGGCCCGCAGCAAGACGAGTTCCTCGGCGTTGCGCACGAACGCCATGGCGAAGATCAGGATTGCGCCGCCCCACATGGCGCGTTGCACCATGAGCTTGCGGCCGAACCGGTCCGACACGGCGCCCCAAATGGGGGAGGCGATCATCATCGTGATCGCCTGGCCGCTGTACACCGCCCCGGCCAGGAACACCAGGTCGAGGTTCCAGGCGCTGCCGAGGTCGTTGACGTAGTTGGGGAGGAACGGGAAGATCGAGCTGAACCCCATCGCGGTGAGGAGTTGCGCCATGAACAGGACGACGAGCACCTGACGCCAACCGGTGGCGGGGGGTTGCGATTCCTCTCGACTCACCGCGTCACCATACCCATGACGCACGACACGCGACGTGGCGAGCGGGAAGCGATAGGCTCGGGCATGGCTTCCACCCACGTGTTCTTCCTCGCGCCCGTCGGACCCGGTTCGGGACTCACGACGGTGGCCATGGGTCTCGTTCGCGCGCTCGACCGGACGGGACTCCGGGTCGCGTTCTACAAGCCGGTTCGGCAACCCGGGCACGACGAAGGTCCGGAGCGCTCCACCTTCTTCGTTTCCTCCACGAGCGACATCAAACCCATCGAACCGTTCGATTGGCTGCATGCAGAACGCGCCTTGGCTGGGGGGAACGATGCGCAGTTGCTCGAGGAGATCGTGGGCCGTGCACAGGAGCACCTCGAGGGGAGCGAGGTGGACGTCCTCATCGTCGAGGGTCTCATCGCCACGGCGGACCACCCGGAGCTCGACACGCTGAACGAGCACGTCGCCACGGCGCTCGATGCGGAGGTCGTGCTCGTCGGATCGCTCGGCGCGCTGGAACCCGAGGCGTTCAGTGAGCGGGCGGAGTCGATTGCGCATGCGTTCGGTGGACCGAGAGACGCGCGCCTCCTCGGCGTGATCGTCAACAAGCTGGGCGCCCCCGAGGAGGGACAAACCGCGGCGCTCGCGATGCAGCGTCGGGACGTGCCGAGCCTCGGCGTCGAGGAACTTGCGCGACGCATGCCGGTAGTGACCGACACGTTCGCGTTGCTGGGCGCCGTGCCGTGGGACCCGTCGCTGGTGTCTCCCCGGGTGCTGGACGTGGCGCGGCAGCTCGATGCGCGCATCCTCAACGAGGGGGAGATGGACCGGAGGCGCGTCACCGACGTCGCGGTCGTGGCGCGCACGATTGCGAACATGACGCATCGTTTGCGACCCGGTGCGTTGATCATCACGCCGGGCGACCGGGACGACATCATCCTTGCGGTGTCCCTCGCGGCGCGAAATGGGGTGCCGCTGGCCGGCCTGGTGTTGACAGGCGGCATCGAGCCCCACGAAGCGGTGCTGGCGCTGTGCCGCGATCCGCTCGAGGGCTCGCTCCCCGTCCTCCTCGTCGAGGAGGACAGTTACGTTTCGGCAGCGCGGGCGGCGGGCATCGACCTCGAGGTGCCTGCCGATGACGTTGCACGCATCGAGCGAGTGATGGACGCCGTCGCTTCCCACCTCGACGTGGAGGTGCTGCGCGCGCGCATCGCGACCGACCGTGAGCCGCGTCTCTCCCCACCGGCGTTCATGCACCGCTTGGTGACGCGGGCGCGCGCTGCGGGGAAACGCATCGTGCTGCCCGAGGGGGCCGAACCGCGCACGGTGCAGGCGGCCATCACCGTGTTGCAGCGCGGCATTGCGCATCCCGTCCTCATCGCCAAGCCTGACGAGGTCGAGCGCGTGGCGTCCCTCTTGGGCCTGGAGGTTCCCGAGGGGCTTGAGGTGCTCGAGCCCACCACGCACCGCAGGGAGCGGTACGTCGAGCCGATGGTGGCACTGCGCGCGCACAAGGGACTCACCGCGCCCATCGCACGCGAGCAACTGCTCGACGACGTCGTGCTCGGAACGATGATGCTGGCGCAGGGTGAGGTGGACGGTCTCGTGTCGGGCGCGGTGCACACGACGGCGAACACGGTGCGGCCCGCAATGCAGTTGATTCGAACCCGCGAGGACGCGAAGTTGGTGAGCAGCATCTTCTTCATGTGCCTTCCAAGCCAGGTGCTGGTCTACGGCGATTGCGCCATCAATCCCGACCCGAACGCCGAGGAGTTGGCGGACATCGCGGTGCAATCGGCCGATTCGGCGCGGTACTTCGGTATCGAACCGCGCGTGGCGATGTTGAGCTACTCGACCGGCGCGTCGGGGGCGGGGAGTGACGTGGACAAGGTGCGTGAAGCCACCTCGCTCGTGCAGTCGTCGCGTCCCGACCTGGTGGTGGATGGACCGTTGCAGTACGACGCGGCGTCGGTTGCGTCGGTGGCCGAGGCGAAGGCGCCGGAGAGTCCCGTGGCGGGTCGCGCGACCGTGCTGATCTTCCCGGACTTGAACACCGGCAACACGACGTACAAGGCGGTGCAGCGGAGTGCGGGCGTGGTGTCGATTGGCCCGATGTTGCAAGGCTTGCGGCGTCCCGTGAACGACTTGTCGCGCGGCGCGTTGGTGGAGGACATCGTGTACACGATCGCGTTGACCGCGATTCAGGCGCAGCAGATGGAGGACCGGGAGGCGCGGGGGTGAACGCGGCGTTCGACGAGGCGTTGCTCGCGAACCTGGCGTTTCCTCGGGTTCGGGACGCGCTTGCGGAACGCGCGGCAACCCGGTTTGGGGTGGAGGCGGCGGAGGCGCTTGCGCCTTTCGCTCGGCGCGAGGATGCCGCGTTGCGGCTGGACCGCGTGGACGCCATCCGCGCGTCGGGTGAAGTCCCGCTCGGGGGGATCGAGGACGTGCGGGGGCTGCTCGATGCGGCCCGCAACGATCGGCTGCTCGAGGGGCGCGAGATCCTGTCCATCGCTTATACGCTCGATGGTTGTGAACGGTTGCGGAGGGCGGTCGCCGAGCGGGACGAACCTTCGTTGCTGGCCCTTGCCGAGCGCATGGGGAGTTTCGAGGGCTGGCTGCGCGTGGTGCGCGAGCAGCTCGATGGGGACGGCGAGGTGCGCGACGATGCGACACCGAAACTGCGGGAGATTCGCCGTCGCCTGAGGCCTCTGCGGGGCCGCATTCGGGAGCGGATGCAGGTGTTGCTGGAGCAGTATTCGGAGGCGGTGCAGGATCCCATCGTGACGTTGCGGCGGGAGCGGTACGTGTTGTCGATCCGGGCGGAGGCGCAGTCGAAGGTGCCGGGAATCGCGATCGACAGTAGCGATTCAGGACGGACGGTGTTCATCGAGCCGCAAGCGGTGGTGGCGATGAACAACGAACTGGCGCTCCTCGAGTTCGAGGAGCGCGACGAGGTGCGCCGCATTCTGCTCGAGCTCGCCTCCCGCATCGCGGCGCATCCCGAGTTGAGCGTGACGTTCGAGGTGGTGGCGGCGTTCGATCTCGCCTCGTCGACCGCTCGCCTTGCGGAGGACTGGGGGTTGATGCGGGCGGTGTGGCGCGAGGCGGAGGAGGAGGATGAGGCGGGCAGCGTGCACCTGCCAGCGGCGCGGCATCCGCTCGTCGAGGCGTGCGTGGCGAACGACCTGTCGCTCGATGCGCAGCATCGCTTGTTGATCGTGACGGGTCCGAACGCGGGGGGAAAGACGGTGCTGCTGAAGACGCTGGGCTTGGCAGTGTTGATGGCGCAGAGCGGCGTGCCGGTGGCGGCGGGCCGGCCGGGGGATGCGCCTGGGTTGCCGTGGTTCACGTCGGTGCTGGCGGACATTGGTGACGAGCAGTCGATCGAGGCGTCGTTGTCGACGTATGCGGGCCACCTGGTGAATTTGAATCGAATCGTGCGTGAGGCGGACGAGGCGACGCTCGTGTTGATCGACGAGTTGGGGTCGGGCACCGATCCGGATGAGGGGGCGGCCTTGTCGCAGGCGATCCTCGAGCAGGTGTTGGCGACGGGTGCGCGGGGTTTGGTGACGACGCACCTGGCGCCGCTGAAGGTGTTCGCATCGGAGGCGGCGGGGGTGCGGAACGCGTCGATGAGGTTCGACGTCGATGCGCTCGCTCCGACGTTCGAGTTGACGGTGGGGCAACCAGGGCGGAGTTACGCCTTGTCCATCGCGCATCGGTTGGGTTTGGGGGAAGGGGTGCTCGACCGGGCGAGCGACCTGTTGGGACCGGAAGGGGAGCGTCTCGAGCGGTTGCTCGAAACGCTGGAGCGTCAGCGGGAGCAACTGTCGGTCCGGCTCAGGGAGGTGGAAGCGGCGCGGGACGAGGCGCGGCGTGAGGCAGCGTCGCTCGAGACCGAGTTGGCGCGACTGCGGGAGCGTGAGGAGACGCTCGTGGCGGAGGCGGCGGCGCGGGCGGATGCGGAGTTGCAGGAGACGCTGCAGCGGGCCACGCGGCTCACGAAGACGGCGCGTCAGGGGGAGGGGGAGGGTCGTTCGCAGGCGCTCGAGGAGATCCGGAAGTTGCGGAGTGAGGCGCAGCGCAAGGCGCGTCCCAAGCGTCCGGCCGTGGCGAGTGAGGCCGAGGATGGTTGGCGGCCCGGGGTGCGGGTGCGCGTGCCGTCGTACGACGCGGAGGGGCGTGTCGTGGAGGTGCGGGGGGACGCGCTGCTCGTGCAACTGGGTTTGTTGAAGCTGGAGGTGGCGGTGGAGGACGTGGAGCGGCTGGCCGAAGAGCGCAGTCAGGGGGGTGGGGGTGCGTCGACGGTCGCGCCGGTCGGGGGGTTCGATGCGGAGATCAACGTGCGGGGCGAGCGGGCGGAGGTCGCCGTGGAGAAGGTGCGCGATTTCGTGTTGGAGGCGCAGGCGCTTCGCGTTCCGATGATTCGCGTGTTGCACGGGAAGGGGACGGGTGCGTTGCGGGATGCGATCCGCGAGTACCTGAAGCGGGAGAAGCGTGTGGAGCGTTTCGAGGATGCCGTGCCGTACGAGGGCGGGCATGGGGTGACCGTCGCGCACGTGAAGGTGCCGTGAGGATGGCGGGGTAGCCTCGAGCCATGGAGCAGAGAGCGGGTATGCGGCGTGCGGTGGTGTTCGACCTCGATGGAACCCTGATCGACAGTCTTCCCGACATCGTCTTTTCCTTCCGCGAGGCGTGCGTGGCGGCGGGGTTGCCACGCCCGGGGGAGGGCGAGGTGCGGGCGTTGATTGGTCGTCCGCTCGACGAGATGGCGGAGGTCTTCACGCAGGATGTGCGGGTGGTGGGGGAGGTGTCGGCGGCGTACCGGCGGATCTACCCGCTGCACTTCACCGAGCGAACCCGGCCGTTCCCGGGTGCGGTGGAGACGTTGCGCGCCTTGCGTGCGTTGGGCGTGTCGACGGCGGTGGCGACGACGAAGCGGAGTGACATGGCGCGTCGCCTGGTGGAGGCGCTCGGCATGGCGGGGGAGATCGATCACGTGCAGGGGACCGATGGCTTTGCGCACAAGCCGGCACCGGACGTGATTCACGTGGCGCTCGAAGCGCTGGGTGCGGTGGGGGAGTGGATGGTGGGGGATACGGTGACCGACCTGCAGGCGGGTCGCGCGGCGGGCTTGCGGACGTATGGGGTCAGTTGGGGCACGCACGACGCGGCGACGTTGGCGACGGCCGAGCCGGACGTGTTGGCGGATGACCTGGGGCAGCTCTTGACGCTCGTGGAGTAATTGCGGCGGCCGGTTGGTGGTGCGGTTGGTAGCATCGCGCATGACCGAACGAGAGAAGCAGTACGTCATCGATGCGCTCGCGGAGGATTCTTGGCGGATGTTCCGGATCCTCGGCGAGTTCGTGCAGGGGTTCGAGGAGATGAACGAGGTGGGGAAGGCGGTGACGATCTTCGGGTCGTCACGCTTGCGGGCTGGGACCGCCGCGTATGACGGCGCGCAGCGGCTTGCGGCCGACTTGGTCGCGGAAGGCTACGCGGTGTTGACGGGTGGAGGGCCGGGGATCATGGAGGCGGCGAACCGGGGTGCCTTCGAGTCGGGGGGCCGGTCGGTCGGGTTGAACATCTCGTTGCCGCACGAGCAGGCGCCGAACCGGTTTCAGACCGATTCGCTGAACTTCACGTACTTCTTCGTGCGGAAGGTGATGCTCGTGAAGTACGCGACCGCGTTCATCGTGTTTCCTGGGGGCTTTGGGACGATCGACGAGTTGTTCGAGGCGTTGACGTTGATTCAGACGATGAAGATCAAGCCGTTCCCGGTGTACCTGGTGGGGGCGGAGTACTGGCAGGGGTTGCTCGCGTGGTTGCAGGACACGCTCGTGCGGGAGGGCACGATTTCGCCGAAGGACTTGCAGTTGTTCAAGTTGGTCGATGACGTGGAGGGGCTTGCGCAGGAGATCGAGGCGTACTACCAGACGGAGGGGCACGCGGGTTTCTCGATGCCGAACGGGTCGGGAGGCAACGGCACGTAAGCCAAGCCCCCCTCAATAGACTTGACATGAACACGCTCAAGTTCTATGATTCGAGCGTACGGCGTTTTCATGCGCCAAAACACTCGTCTCTTGGAGGTAGCCATGACCCTCATCCGCACCCGACCCATCCGCACCACCACCCCCGACGCCCTCTTCGACCCCTTCGACCGACTCTTCGACCTCATGTCCAGCAGCACCCCCACGCGCGACACCGACACGCCGATGGACCTGTACGAAACCGATGACGCGCTCGTCCTCGAGCTCGCCGTGCCTGGCCTCACCGCCAGCGACCTCGACGTGTCCATCGAAGGGCGCGACCTCACCATCCGCGCCGACGTCGCCACGCCCGACACCGAGGGACGCCGCTACTGGACCCGCACGATCCCGCGCGGGCAGACCACCCGCAGCCTGAAACTCCCCAACAGCGTCGACGTCGACCGCGTCGAGGCGCGCGTCCAAGACGGCCTCCTCACCCTCACCATGCCCAAGGTCAACGAAGCCAAGGTCAAGAAGATCGAGATTCAAGCCAACTGACGAAAACGCCCAAAGCGAGAGTGCGCCGCAACCCTTGGGGGTTGCGGCGCTCGCATTCTCCAGGACGCCAAGGCGCTAGAAGACCAAGCCACCATCCGTGAACGGCGGCAAGGCATCGAACCCGAACACCTGCGCCGCAATCGCGTAGATCTCCGCCGGTTCCATCCCCTGCCCCAGGTACACGCGGTCCCCCTGCCAAATCTCCACGTGCGGGTGCGGTCCCGCCTCGGTCCCCTCCGCCGCCTCCTCGGTTCCCGAGTTCCCCGTGAAGCCAATCACCGAGCCCTGCGCAATGCGCTGCCCGACCGCCACGTTCTCGGGAATCCCCGAGAGGTGCGCGTAACGCGACACGAAGCCACCCGGGTGCCGCACCCAAACCTGTCGGCCCCGCAACGCATCGAGCACGTCCTCGGGTGTCTGCATCGACCCCCGCGCCTCGGCAATCAACGCTTCGTAGCCCGGCACGTCCAACTCCACGTAGTCATGATCCGCACGAATCACCACGCCCGATGCGACCACGCGCTGCGGCGTGCCGTACGCAATCTCCACGCTCACGGTTCCATCGTAGAAATCGAACCCCTCATGCGTCCCATTCCGGTACGCGCGCGGGGCACCCGGCAGGTGACTGGCGCGCGACGACAACGTCGCATCCGCAATCGGCACGATGTACATCGACGGCCAACCCTCCGCGAACACGTCCCCGTTCCGCAGCACGGCGAGCTCCTCGGACCACTCGGTCAACTCGCGCAAGCGCACGCCCACGCCACTCCCCCGCACGGCAGGGTTCTCCTCGGCCAACTCGAGCGCGCGGCGGCCATCGGGATCGGTCACGTGCGGATCGGCCCCCGCATTCAACAGCAGCAACGCCGTCGACGCCGAAGGCGCCTCGTGCACCGCGAACATCAGCGCCGACCAACCCCCCAGCGAACGCGCCTCGAGATCCGCACCCGCATCGAGCAGGACCTCCACGACCCTGTCGTGACCCGCCGCTGCGGCACGCATCAATGCCGTGCGCCCGAACGCATCGGTCTGCGACAGCGACGCCCCCGCCGACAATGCGTCACTCACGCTCACCACGTTCCCCACGTCCGTCGCGGAGAACAACACTTGCGTCGGCGTCGGACCTGCCTCCGCCCCACGTGACGAACCCCCCGGAAGGAAGCCCGTCGCCCAAAGCGCCGCCACGGCCAAGCCGGCGAACGCCACGATGAATCCAAAGATGCGAACCATGCCGAGATGCTACCCGACCCGGTAGCGATACGATGCCCGGCGTGCGAACCCCCGCCCGCCCACTCCTCAGCCTTCTCGATCGAGCCCGCGCCCGCCGCGAGCTCGGCGAACTCCTGCGCCTCGCAGGGCCGCTGATCCTCGCGCAACTCGCACAAACCGGCATGAATACGGTCGACACGCTCATGGCCGGAAGGCTCGGACAATCCGCGCTCGCCGGCATCGCACTCGGCGCCGTCGTCTACGGCCTCGTCCTCGTCGCCAGCATGGGCATCCTGCTCAGCGTCGCGCCCGTCGTCTCGCAAGCCATCGGCGGCGAAGACCGGAACCAGGCCAGTCGCGCCGCCCGCCAGGGTCTCTGGCTTGCCACCGGACTCTTCGTCCCCGGCTTCATCGTCCTCAACCTCGCCGAGCCGGCCCTCCTCGCCCTCGGCCAGAACCCCGCCACGGTGGAGCTCGCCGGCGGCTACCTTGGCGCCGTCAGTTTCGGTCTGCTCCCCACCCTCCTCCTCGTCGCCAGTCGCGGCTTCCTCGAAGGCATCGGCGACACGCGCCCCATCATGGTCGTCCACCTCGTGGGCATCGCCCTCAACGTCGTCGCCAACGACGCCCTCATGTTCGGACGTTGGGGCCTCCCCGCCCTCGGCCTCGTCGGTACCGGCGTCGCCACCACCCTCGTGTACACGCTCATGACCAGCGGACTCCTCATCTACGTCGCCACCCGTCACCGCGCCTACCGCGTGTTGCGCGGCCTCCGCAAACCCGACCCCACCATCCTCCGCGAACTGTTGCGCGTCGGTTGGCCCATCGGGCTCACCCTCGGATTCGAGGTGGGCCTGTTCTCCATCGCCGCGATCCTCATGGGCCTCTTCGGCGAAGCGGCGCTGGCCGGACACCAAATCGCCCTGCAAGCCGCCTCCATCACCTTCATGGTGCCACTCGGCCTCGCGAGCGCCACCGGCATTCGCACCGCACGCGCCATGGGCGCGAACGACCCCGAAGCCGTGCGACGCGCTGGCCTCACCGGCCTTGCCGTCGCCATCGCCTTCATGCTCACCACCGCCGCCCTCTTCCGCTTCGCCCCCCACCTCATCGTCGCCGCCTTCCTCGACCCCAGCGACCCTGCCAACGCCGGAGCCGTGGCCTACGCCGTCACCTTCCTCGGCTTCGCCGCCCTCTTCCAGGTCGTCGACGGCATGCAGGTCACCGCCGCCGGCGCGCTCCGCGGCCTCAAGGACACGCGCGGCCCCATGGTCATTTCCCTCCTCAGCTACTGGGGCATCGGCCTCGGCACCGCCGTCGTCCTCGCCTTCCCGCTCGGTATGGAGGGGGACGGCCTCTGGCTCGGCCTTGTTGCAGGCCTCGCCGTCGCCGCCGTCCTCCTCACCCGCAGGTTCCTCGTCCGCACCCGAAAGCTCGCCGCAAGCCAGCCCACCGTGTCACGTCAACCGGCAGGGTAAACTTCTCGCCGTGGGAACCTTCACGCTGATCGGAATCTACGCGGTCCTCGTCCTCGTCGGCCTCACCGTCGCCGCTGGACTCTTCGTCCTGCTCGGCATTTGGCTCAGCGACGCCAGCGCCCCCGAGCAAGAAGCCTGACCGACCCTCACGGCCACCCGCCCGAACGACCCGCCCGCCCCGACGGTTGGCTGGCGCCGCTTCTTCATGGCTACCTGCACGACGAACCGCTTCGCTTCGCCACCGCGCTGACCACCCTCACGCGCGCGTTCCTCGCCGCCTTCACCATCCACCTCAGCGTCATCACCCTCGTCACCCTCGCCGCGGCGCTCCTCGCGGGACGTCAGGACGCCCCCAACCCGCTACTCACCTGGGTTCTCCTCATCGCAGCGTACGGCAACCTCTTCCTCGCCATTCTCATCGCCAACGTCGGCCAAAGCGCCGCACGACGAAGCGTAGGCACGGGGTCGAATCCCGACGCCGAGCGCGAAGAGGATCCCAAGGCGCGGCGTGACCGTCGGCACGCCCTGCGCCGCAGCGCGCTCGCGCAAACGCTCTTCACCACCGTCCTCCTCACAACCCCCGGCTGGTTCCTCGCCTTCGCCTGGCTCACCGGGCAACCCCTCGGTACCCTGCTTGCGCTCATCCTCGCCCTCACGCTCGGGTACGCCTTCGGCCTGCTGCAGGTTCGACCGCTGGCCCGTGCGCTGAGCCAATCGGGTGAAGCGTCTGCGCCAGCCGGGTAGACTTCGGCGTCATGGAACTCCTCCAGCTCATCTGGTCCTTCACGAAAGTCGGCCTGTTCGGGTTCGGAGGCGGACCCTCCATGATTCCTCTGATTCAAGAAGAGGTCGTGGAGGTCCAGAAGTGGCTCACGCAGGACGAGTTCCTCGACGCCTTCGCCTTCGGCAACAGCCTGCCCGGCCCCATCGCCACCAAGATGGCCGGCTACGTCGGCTTCAAGGTCGCTGGTTGGCCAGGGGCGGCCGCCGGACTCCTCGCCGTCTCCGTTCCCACGGTGCTCGCCATGATCGCGTTGGGCAGCCTCTACCTGAAGTACCGCGACACCACCTGGATGACCGCCTTCCTCAAGGGGGTCCGTCCCGTCGTCATTGCACTCCTCGCGCTCGTCGTCTGGGAGTTCGCCCCCCGCGCTTTGGGCACGCCGCCCCAGTGGCTCGCCAACTGGGGCCTCTGGCTTCTCGCAGTGGGTTCGCTCGTCGCAGCCATTCGCTTCGGAATTCACCCCGCCCTCCTCATCGTCGTCGGTGGCGTGGTGGGTCTCACATTCTTCCGTTGACGCACTCGTGCGGGGAGGCTTCATGATCGATTCCGCGACCCCCTACGCTTCGCAACGCATGCCCGTCCTCGCCCGAAACGTGGTGGCGACGAGTCAACCACTCGCCGCTGCAGCCGGACTCCGCATGCTCGCACGGGGCGGGAATGCCATCGATGCGGCCATCGCCACCGCCATCACCCTCACGATCGTCGAACCCACCAGCAACGGAATCGGAAGCGACGCGTTCGCCCTCGTTTGGGACGGTGATCGCCTGCACGGCCTCAATGCCTCCGGACGGAGCCCCGCGGGGTTCAGTGCGGACCGCTTCCAGGGCATGGACGCCGTCCCCCTGCGCGGAGAGGACTCCGTCACCGTCCCCGGTGCCGTGTCCGCCTGGGTCGCCCTGCACGAACGCTTCGGCGCCCTTCCGTTCGACCAACTGTTCGAACCCGCCATCCAATACGCCCGTGATGGCTTTCCGGTTTCCCCCATCACCGCGCGCGCCTGGCAAGTGGGCGTCGACGTGCTGGGAGAACGACCCGACTTTCATGCCGCCTTCACCCGTGACGGCCGCGCGCCGCGCATAGGGGAGACCTGGCGCTTCCCCGAGCAGGCCGACACCCTCGAAGCCATCGCCGCCACCCGCGGCGAAGCGTTCTACCGAGGGGAACTCGCCGAACGCATGGCGCACCACGTGCAGGCGGGCGGCGGCACGCTTGCCGCAAGCGACCTCGCCGCGCACCAGGCGGACTGGGTCGACCCCATCGCCACCCACTTCGGGAATCACGAACTCCACGAGATTCCCCCCAACGGGCAAGGACTCGCCGCCCTCATCGCCCTCGCCATCCTCCGACACACCGATCTCGCCGATGCGGAGCCCAACTCCCTGCACGCCACGCACCTGCAGATCGAAGCCATGAAACTCGCCTTCGCCGACGCGCACCGTTACGTCGCCGACCCGAACCACCTCGACGTTCCACCCGAAGCGCTCCTCGATGACGGCTACGCTGCCGAACGCGCCCGCCTCATCGACCCCAACCGCGCCGGGGATCCCGGGCACGGCGTGCCCAAGCGCGGCGGCACCGTGTACCTCACCGCCGCCGACGCGCAAGGGCGCATGGTGTCGTTCATTCAATCCAACTACTACGGCTTCGGATCCGGCGTGGTGGTGCCCGGGACCGGCATTTCCCTGCAGAACCGTGGAGCCGGGTTCACGCTCGAGCCTGGCCACCCCAACCAGGCAGGTCCCGGCAAGCGACCGTTCCACACGATCATTCCCGCCTTTCTCACGCACCGCGGGGCGCCCCGCATGTCGTTCGGCGTCATGGGAGGCCCGATGCAACCCCAAGGCCACCTGCAGATGTTCGTTCGAACCGTCCTCTGGAACGAGAATCCGCAAGCGGCTGCCGATGCGCCCCGTTGGCGCGTCGTGGAGGGTCGCACCGTCGCCGTCGAGGACGCCATGCCCAACGCCATCACGGATGGACTCAAGGCCATGGGACACGAGGTCACGCGGACGCCCCCTGAAGCGAGCTTCTCGTTCGGGGGCGCGCAACTCGCCTGGCGGCTCGACGACGGTCACTACGTCGCGGGGAGTGACCCCCGCAAGGATGGCCTCGCCCTCGGATATTGACCGCACCCTCATGGCGCCCATGCGACATGTGTGCGCAGCGCCGCGTGCGACCCTCGCCCAGACTGTCGCGAGGCACACCGTCTCGCTCCACCCTCGTCCCAACGCGCCCACACGGCGCACGCAAGGAGGCCGCCATGGCGACCGCGAAGCAAGGAGACACCGTCCACATCCACTACACCGGCACGCTCGACGACGGCAGCGTGTTCGACAGCAGTGAAGGACGCGACCCGCTCACCATCACCCTCGGAAGCGGGCAGGTCATCCCCGGATTCGAGAACGCCGCGCTCGGCATGGAGGTCGGCGAAACGAAGAAGGCGCGCCTCGACGTCGATGACGCCTACGGTGAACGCCGCGACGACCTGCTCCTCGACGTGCCCAGGGAACAACTCCCCGACGACCTCGAGGTCGACATCGGCACGCCGCTACAACTGCAACAAGAGGACGGCAGCGCAGTACCCGTCACCGTCACGGCACTGACCGAAGAGAGCATCACACTCGACGCGAACCACCCCCTCGCCGGGCAGCCCCTCACCTTCGAACTGACGCTCGTCGCGATTCAAGACTGAGCGAAGCACCCCACCGGGTGCCTCAATCGAACACCCCACCGCGCTGGCGGGCGTCCTGCAGGATGTCCGCCATTTCCAATGCGCGGCTCGTGCCCACCACCACGCAATCCTCCGGTTCGTCCGCCACGAACACCGGAATGCCGCTCACGAGACTCAAGTAGCGATCCAGGTTCCGAAGTTGCGACGTTCCGCCCGTCATCACGATGCCGCGATCGATCACGTCACTCACCAACTCCGGAGGCGCCTGCTCGAGGACCTTCCGCAGCGCAGCCGCGATGCGTTCGAGGGACGCCTCGAGCGCCTCGATCACGTCATGCGTCGATACCCGCACGGTCTTCGGCATGCCGTCGATCAAATCCCGACCGCGCACGTCGATCTCGGCAGCTTCCTCGTCCGGATCGAGTGCCGCGGCGCCCACCATGCGTTTGATCTCCTCCGCCGTCCGGTCGCCAATCAACAGGTTGTGGCGATCCTTCACCCACGCCACGATGTCCTCGTCGAACTGATTGCCCGCCACCCGAACCGACTCGGATACGACGATGCCACCGAGACTGATGATGGCGATGTCGGTCGTGCCGCCCCCCATGTCGATGACCATCGAGCCGAGCGGTTGGGCAATGTCGATCCCCGCACCAATCGCGCCCGCCACCGGCTCCTCGATCAGCAACGCCTTGCGCGCCCCAATCTCGTGCAACGCCTGCAGCACGGCGCGACGCTCCACCTCGGTGATCGCAGACGGGATGCACACCATGATCGTGGGCCGAAGGAACCGACCCGCCCCCGTCAACACCTTGCCGAGGAACGCCTTCAACATGCGTTCGGTCAGTGTGTAGTCGGCAATCACGCCATTCGCGAGCGGACGCACCGCCACGATCGACCCTGGGGTGCGACCGAGCATGCGATACGCCTCGTCACCCACCGCCTTCACGTCGAGCGTGCCCTCGGCAATGGCAATCACGGCAGGTTCGCGCAGAACGACGCCCCGCCCCTTGATGTGAATCCGCACGTGCGTGGTACCCAAGTCAACGCCAATCACCCGCCAAACCTACCAAACCGCATGGCACCACGCGCCGTTTCGCGCAGGTAAATCAATCTGGTACAACCGAGCGAACCGGGAGGACGAATGCACGCCATCACCATCGAAAACGGCGCCCTCGCGTGGCGCGAACGACCCGACCCGAAACCCGCCGCCGGGGAGGTGCTCCTGCGGGTGCGCGCCGCCGGCGTCAACCGAGCCGACCTGCAACAACGCGCGGGTCGCTACGACCCGCCCCCCGGCACGACCGACGTGCTTGGCCTCGAGGCTGCCGGCGAGGTCCTCGAGGCGCCCGAAGGGTCGCGCTGGTCCCCCGGGGACCGCGTCCACACGCTCCTGCCGGGCGGTGGGTACGCCGACCGCGTCACCGTCTCCGAGCGGCTCCTCATGCCCACCCCCGTCACGCTCGACGACGTGCAGGCGGCCGCCCTTCCCGAGGTGCACTTCACGGCCTTCCTCAACCTCTTCCTCGAGGCGGGCCTCATGCCCGGCGAACGCGTGCTCATCCACGGGGGCGCGAGC
>CAJXWR010000005.1 GCA_913062675.1 uncultured Trueperaceae bacterium | reverse complement strand
CTGCCGCTGCCCCGACCCGAGCGGGATCCAAGACCGCAGCTGCGCGACGATGGTCTGATGGAAATGAAGGTGAATATCGCCAGCTTCGGGCCCTGTCTGAACCGGGACGGCGAGCGAGTCATCGAATTCACGATCGGCGAATGTACCGAAGGCGATTGCCCGCCGATGCGGTTCGAAATCGCCGGCGATCCGCAGCTGGTGGAGTTTCGGCTTGTCGGCGACTGACGCTGCGGGTCGTTCGATTCCGAATTTCACGGCCATGCGAGAACGTGGCGCGTATACTTCCGCTCCTGTCAAGACGGTTCGGACAGCCTCGGAGACACGATGGCCGACAACAACGACGACGCCGACCACGGCAACGAGATGGACCAATCGTCCCGCCTTTGGAAAACGGGCAAGCCGTCGTTCTTCGTCGGGATCGTCGGCGGCATCCTCGTGGGCGCAGGCGTCTCGCACCGCGCCCTCGGCACGGTCGTCGGCGTCGTCAAGGCGTTCACCACCCGCGTGGGCCACGGCCCGTTCCCCACCGAGGTGCACGACGAGGCGACCCTGCTCCGCCTCCGCGGGACGGGCAGCAACCCGTGGGACGAGTACGGCACGACCACGGGTCGTGCGCGCCGCGTGGGTTGGCTCGACCTCGCGCAACTCAAGTACGCCGCGGAAATCAACGGGTTCGATACCCTCGTCGTCACGAAACTCGACGTGCTCGCCGGGATGGACACCCTCAAGCTCGGGGTCGGCTACGACGATGACGGCGCTGCGCGCTACGAGACGATGCCCGGCTGGGGGGACCTGACCGGCATCGAGACGCGCGACGCGCTCCCGAGCGAACTCACCGCATACTTGCAGCGCATCGAAGCGTTCGTCGGGGTGCCCGTCGGCATGTTCTCCACGAGTCCGGACCGGCGCGACACGTACGGCGAGATCGCCTGGGTGTGACGCGCCGCATGGTGGCCCCTGGGGGCTAGCCGCCTGCCGGCACCACGTCGTACCCTCCCTCCATGCGCATGATGCTCTGGATCATCACGACCGTCCTTCTCCTGGCGGCAGCCGGCCTGGCTGCCGCCGGGTGGGTGTTCTCCAGCCAAATCCTCGTTCCCGCGCCGTACCAACTGTTCCCCGAGTGGAACCTCGGTCCGGTCCGCGAGGTGAGCGACGGCCGGTACGAGGTGGTCCTCCCCGTTCCCAGCGACGTACCACCCCCCCAGGCGGCACGCAGCGACGCCGAAGGCACCTTCGGACTCCTCTGGGAGGGCGGCGCCGGCCGGCTCGGTCCGGTCCTCGGGCGGGGTGACGGGACGGTCGTTCGTCGCGTCGACGTGACGCGCGGCACGCCCCCCAGCGAGGGACTCCCCGCCCGCATCGACGTCACCCTGTTCGCAACCCCAGCCGACCGCGACCTCGCCTACGAGGACGTCACGATTCCCGGTCCGCTTGGACCGTTGCCCGCCTGGTGGTTGCCCGCCGACGCGGAAACCGGCGACCCGACGACGGCCATCGTCAGCCTCCACGGCCGACGCCGCGCCGACCGCACGGAAACCCTCCGTTTGCTTCCCACCCTCGCTGCGAGCGGCGCTTCGGTTCTCGCCCCGAGCTACCGCAATCACGACGCGTCCCCCGCCAGCCCCGACGGGTACTTCCACTACGGCGCGACCGAAGTCGAGGATGCGGCGGCCGCCCTCACCTGGCTTGCTGGGCAGGGCGTCGAACGCGTCGTCCTCGTCGGCTACTCCATGGGGGGCGCCATCCAGCTTGGCCTGCTGGCCGAGTACCCCGCGGACGCTCCCGAGGTGCTGGGCGTGATTCTCGACAGTCCCATGATCGACCCGTTCGCCGCCTTCCGCATCGGCGCGGAGAAGATGGGGATCCCGCTGGCCGAGCCGCTCGCCGCCTGGGCCACGCGCGTGGCGGGTTGGCGCGCCGGCATCGACTTCGCGGCACTCGACCGGCGCACTACTGCCCCCCAAGTCGACGTGCCCGTCCTCCTCATCGCTGGAACCGGCGACATGACCACGCCCATCGAGGAGATTGACGGTTTCGCCGAAGCGCTGCCGCAGGCCCCCACGTACCTACGCCTCGACGGCGTGGAGCACGTCGAGGCGTGGAACGAAGATCCGGAACGGTACGAAGCGAGCGTCGCGACCTTCCTGCAGGCCGTCCTGCCGCGCTGAATCGTCAGCCGCGCTGATCGATGGGCGTGAAGGTCTTGCCCTTCTCCCCCTCGTACACCAGTCGCGGACGCATCAAGCGGTTGTCGGCGTACTGCTCGTACAGGTGCGCCATCCAACCCGAAATGCGGGACACGGCGAAGATCGGCGTGTAGGTTTCCTTCTCGAAGCCGAGCATGCGGTACACCGACGCGCTGAAGAAATCGACGTTGGGCGCGACCTGCTTCCCCTTCGCCGACATTTCGCGCTCCATGACGCGCTCCATCTCGAGGCTCATCTCGAACCACTTCGAGTCGCCCGATTCCTCCGCCAGTTTCTGGCTGACGTCCTTGAGGATGATCGCGCGGGGATCCATCACGCGGTACACGCGGTGACCGAACCCCATGACGCGGCCCCCCTCCTTGCCGAGCGTGTCGAGCACGTACGCTTCCACGCCCTCGACCGAACCGATCGACTCGAGCGCTTGCATCACCCCGAAGTTCGCGCCGCCATGCAGCGGGCCCTTGAGCGAACCGATGCCGGCGGTGATGGCGCTGTACACGTCGGTGAGCGACGAAGCGGTGGAGCGCGACACGAAGGTACTGGCGTTCGAGCCGTGCTCGGCATGCAGCACCAACGCGACGTCCATCACCCGCGTGGCCGCCTCGCTCGGCTCCTCACCGTTCACCATGCGAAGGAAATTCCCGGCGATCGACAGGTTCGGATCGGGCGCGATGGGTTGCTGGCCCGCCTGAAGACGCTGGAACGCAGCGACGATTGCAGGCACCTGCCCCATCAGTTGGGTGCCGATGCGGTGCACGTTCGCCTCGTCGGTCCCATCGGCATGCGGGTCGAGCGCACCCAGCGCACTCACACCGGTCCGCAACGCCGCCATGGGGTTCGTGCCCTTCGGCAGCGCGGCGAGAATTTCGAGCACTTCGCCGGGCAGCTGGAAGGTGGGACGAAGTTGATCCTGGAACGCGTCGAGTTGCTCCCGGGTGGGTAACGCCCCGTTCCACAGGAGGTACGCGACCTCCTCGAACGACGCCCGATCGGCAAGTTCCCGAATGTCGTAGCCACGGTAGATGAGTTCCCCGCGTTCCCCATCGATGCTGCAAATCTTGCTGGTATCGACGTTCACTCCTGCTAGACCGCGATAGATGTCCATTCCAGCCTCCAATTGGTCCCGCATCTTACCCAATCGGACGGCCGTCACAGGCGTGACGTGCGACCCTAGGGCCGCCACGAAATTCCTGCCAATGCATCGAGCGCGATGGGCGCGAGCCACCAGGTCGCGACCACGGTCACCAGCCCCGCCGTCAGCAGCCAAAGCGTCACGCGGCGACCCAACGCGGAACCCCCGACGCTCCACGCCAGGACGCCCTTGAACAGGCAGTTCGACGCGGCAGCGATGGCGAGCGCGCGGACGGCGAGCAGCGTCGCCATGCCGCTCGCGCGTTGCTCGCCAAGCGAGAGCGTGATGGCGTCGAGATCGGTCAAGCCAGCGAGGAGACTCGCGAGCAGCACGCCGCCCTCCCCGAGCACCGTCTCGGCTGCGCGGACGATCCACACGATCGCGGCGAACGCCAAGGCGAAGGCGAACGCGGACCGCAACTCGAGCGGGTTGCGCACCTCGAGCGCGTTCGCTTCCACCCGGTCCCCTGCACGGCGCGCCATCCCCCACGAGGCCATGGCGAGTAGGACCGTCATCACGAGAATCGGGATGCTGGCGGGTAGGACGAACCCGGGGGCCACCACGCCCAGCAGCACGAGCAACCGCGGACCCGCCACGGCACTCGCGGCCAGCAGTCCCGATGCGAGGCTTGGCTGCAAGGCCGGGTGGTCACGCGCTCGTCGCGCGAAGGCCAGGGTCACCGCCGTGGAGGAGGTGAGGCCCCCCAGGATGCCCGACAGGCCAATGCCTCGCCGCACCCCCACGAGGTGCATCGCGACGTACCCGAGGAACGACACGCCACTGATCAACACGACCAACCATCCAATCGTGCGGGGATTCCACACGCCCCACGGTCCCATTGGCGCGTCGGGCAGCAAGGGAAGCAAGACGAGGCTCACGACCGCGAACCGCACGACCGCCTGCAGGTCCCGCTGCGTGAGCGTTCCCGCGAAGTGGTGCAGCTCCTCGCGCAGCGACAGGGTGCCGGTCACGAGCACGGCCCCGGCCAGGGCGGGCACCTGAGCACCCAACCCAGCGAGGACCCCGAGCACGAACGTGACCATGGCAGCCACCTCGGTCGTCGCACCGACCCGCGCCTCCCGCGCTTGCGCCTGGTAGCCAATCGCCATGAAGCCCGCCGTCGCGAAGAACGCAACGATGACGGGAACGATTCCGAAGCTCGGGACGAGCAGGGCGCTCGCGGCACCGAGAAGCGCAATCAGCGTGAAGGTGCGTACTCCAGCCACCAGGTGGCTCGCCCGCTCCCGCTTGCGTTCCCGGTCCAAGCCCACCAACGCGCCGATGAGCGTGGCGATGAGAAGCGACCCGATGGCCACGTCGGGCGGTGTAGCGAGGGGCGCTGTCGTCACGGTGAACGCGCTCCTCCCCAACCCGCCCTGCCGTTCTGGATGGATCCGCGCGTGCGCATGGCGACCCCCTTTCCGGGGCGACGGGCGCCGACCGTCGGCCCCGTCCCCATACGCTACGGCGGGGAAGGCCACCTGCCTGGGACGGTTGACGCAGCGGTCGCGGGGGGGCCAAGTGCTAGCATGGCGCCGCTACGAACCCAGCAAGTTTCGAGGTGGGAGGCGTCCTGATGATCGAGGAGTCGAGCCGGTTCGAACCGTTCCAAGACGAACCCCTCCGCGTCACGTCCGACGAGGGCGCGTGGATCGCGTCGTTCGACCTCGACCTCGATGAAGCCGAACTCCAGACGCTCTACCGGGAACTCAAACGCGCCCGGAAGCTCGACGAGCGACTCGGCGTGCTGCAACGCTCCGGGAAGTCGAGTTTCGTGGCACCGTCCTCCGGCCATGAAGGCATCCAGGTCGCCATCGCAAAATCGGTGCAGGCGGGACGCGACTGGTTGTTCCCCTACTACCGCGATTACGGCGTGGTCAGCGCACTCGGTGTTCCCCTCGAGGAGATCATCGGGCAGATGACCGGCACGCTCGCCGACCCCGCCGGTGCGCGGCAAATGCCGTCCCACCCGAGCAGCGGACCCCTCAACGTCTTCACCGCCCTCAGTCCCATCGCGTCGCACGTGCCCCCCGCCGCGGGGTCGGGCCTCGCCCAGAAACTTGCGGGCAAGGGCGACGTCACGATCTGCTCCTTCGGTGATGGCGCGACGAGCGAAGGGGACTGGCACGCCGCCATGAACTTTGCCGGGGTGCAGGGCGCCCCCGTCGTGTTCGTCTGCGAGAACAACCGCTACGCCATCAGTGTCGGACTCGAGAAGCAGAGTGGCAGCGCGACGATTGCGGAGAAGGCGCGTGCGTACGGCATGCCCGGGTACCAGGTGGACGGCATGGACGTGCTGGCTTCGCTGTACCTGCTGCGCGAACTCGTCGAACGGGCACGCGCGGGGTTCGGTCCCGCTCTCGTCGACGCCAGCGTGTACCGCTACGGTCCGCACAGCAGCGCCGATGATGACAGCATCTACCGCCCCGCCGAGGAGGTGGCTGCCTGGCGTGCGCGCGATCCCCTGCCTCGATACCGACGTTTTCTCGAGCAGCGGGGTTCGTGGAGCGACGCGCAGGAGGCGGCACTCGACGCGGCGATCGAGGAGGAACTCGACGTGGCGGTGCGGCGCGCCGAAGCAGCGGGCGTTCCCGAGCTGGGCGCCATGTTCGAGGACGTGTACGAGCGCGTGCCCTGGCACCTTGAGGAGCAACGCGAGGAGATGGAGCGGTGACCGCATGCCGGTGATGAACCTCGTGCAGGCGGTGTCGTACACCCTCGCATCGGAAATGGCGCGCGACGAGGCCGTCGTCGTCCTGGGCGAGGACGTCGGGAAGCGCGGCGGGGTGTTCCTCGCCACCGAAGGGTTGTACGACCAGTTCGGACCGGACCGGGTGATCGACACGCCTCTCTCCGAAGCCGGCATCATCGGAGCCGCGCTCGGCATGAGCGTGCACGGCATGCGGCCCGTCGCCGAAATCCAGTTCGCCGAGTACGTGTTTCACGGCTTCGATCAACTCGTCTCGCAGGTCGCGAAGCTCCGCTACCGCAGTGCCGGGCAGTTCACCGCGCCGCTCGTGGTTCGCATGCCGGCGGGCGGAGGCGTGAAGGGTGGGCATCACCACAGCCAGAACCCCGAGACGCACTTCGTGCACACCGCCGGTCTGCACGTCGTCTACCCATCCACGCCGTCCGACACCGTGGGCATGCTGCGCTCCGCGATTCGCAGCAACGATCCCGTCGTCCTCTTCGAACCCAAGCGCCTCTACCGCGCCGTGAAGGAGGACGTGCCCGAGGACCCCGATCACATCGTTCCCGTGGGTCGCGCCGCCGTGCGGCGCGAGGGGGACGACGTGGTGCTCGTCAGTTACGGCGGCAGCATGGCGGAGACGCTGCAGGCTGCCGATGCGCTTGCCGAGCAGGACGTGGCGAGCACGGTGATCGACCTGCGTTCCCTCATGCCGTGGGATCGCGACACGGTCCTCGAGCACGCCGCCCGCGTGGGGCGCGTGGTGCTCGTCAGCGAATCCCCGCACACCGCCGGGTTCATGAGCGAAGTGGCGGCCACGATCTCGGAGCAGGTGCTCGATCACCTGCTGGCCCCTCCAACCCGCGTGTCGGGTGCCGACACGCCCTACCCGTACGCGCAGGACCGCGCCTACCTGCCCGGTCCCAGACGCATCCTTCACGCCGTGCAGCGCGTGCTGGAGTACTGAATCATGTCTCGCATCTTCACCATGCCGGAGCTCGCCGAGTCGGTGGTCGAGGGGGAAGTGGTGCAGTGGCTCGCAGCCGTGGGTGAGGTCGTTCAGGAGAATCAGCCGCTCGTGGAGGTGATGACCGACAAGGTCACCGTCGAGGTCGTCGCGCCCTACACCGGTGTGCTCGAGGCGCACCTCGCGGCGGAGGGCGACGTGGTCCCCGTCGGTCAACCCCTCGCACGCTTCGCGGATGGACCGGATGGTGCCGTCACGGCCGTCGAACCGGATGCGGCTGGGGAGGCTGGCCAAGGCGAGGCGGATGATGGAAGTGCGCGCACCCTGTTCACCGCCCATGATGCCGGGGAGGGGGAGGCGCTCCCCCGCATCCGCAAGCCAGGGGCCAATGCACGCCCAGCCGCTCGCGAGACGACGGCAGCGACCGGACCGTACGGCCGCCCGCTCGCCGTGCCCGCCGCCCGCCGGAAGGCGCGCGAGGCGGGCATCGACCTGACGGCCATCCAAGGATCGGGTCCAGCCGGCCGCATTCGCGTCAGCGACGTGGAGGCCGCCCTGGCTCGCACGGGTGCGTCCCAGGCCGCCACGCGTCACGGCACGACCGTCGCGCCTGAGCTCGCGGGTCCAGGCACCACCCGCGTTCCACTCCGCGGCATGCGGCGCGCCATCGCGCGGCAAATGATGGACAGTCACCTGGGCACGGCGCGCGCCCTGCAGGTCGACGAGGCCGACGTCAGCGACCTCGTCGCGCTTCGCAATCGCCTCAAGCCCCGCGCAGCCGAGCAGGGCGTGTCCCTGTCGTACCTGCCGTTCATCCTCGCCGCGCTCACGCGTAGCCTCGCGGCGTTCCCCATGCTCAACGCGCGCTTCGATGCAAGCGACGAGAGCATCGTCCTGCACGACCGCGTCAACCTCGGTCTCGCCGTCGCTACCGACGCAGGACTCGTCGTGCCGGTCCTTCGCAATGCCGATCAGCTCGGCGTGATGGACCTCGCGCGTGAAGTGACGCGCCTCGCGACCGCCGCGCGCGACGGGACGCTGGACCCTGCCGACGTGCAGGGCGGCACGTTCAGCGTGACGAACATCGGCACGATCGGCGGATTGTTCAGCCTTCCGGTCATCAACGCACCCGAGGCCGCCATCCTCGGCGTGCACGCCATCAAGAAGCGACCCGTCGTGATGCCCGACGACTCGATCGCCGCGCGTCACATGCTCTACCTCTCGCTCGCCTTCGATCACCGCCTGGCGGATGGGGCGGAGGTGGCGCACTTCTCGAACCACCTCATCGACCAGCTGCAAGACCCCGAAACCCTGCTCCTTTGACGCCAACGTGCAGAATTACCGAACTAAGGATCGTAGTGCGGGATAGGGTTTCCTCATGGACTCTCCTGGGAGGGTGCGTGTCGGCGTTACGGCAGGGTCTGGACGACGGGAAGCGGGCTTCACGCTGCTCGAGTTCCTCATCGTCCTTGCGGTCATCGGCTTGACGCTCGGCCTTCTCGCGATGGGCGTCTCGCGCGTGCAATCCGACGAGGCGGATCGCGCTGCCATCGAAACCTTCCAACTCGCTCTCCTGGACGCCGCGGGTGCCGCTTCGGCGCGGGGCGCAAGCCTGACGATCCACTGGCTCGGCGACGAGCTCATGGTGCGCGAAGACGCGGACGTGGTGCGACGCTGGCCGTTCCCCGCCGACACCCAAACGACGCTCGAGCCCGGTGAACTCGTGACGTTCACCCCGAGTGGACGCATCGAAAACCTCGCCGACCTTCCCGACCCCCTGTCGTTCACCTGGCGCGGAGAGACCCACACCCTCGCCGTTTCGCTCGTGGGCCAAAGTCAGGTGACGCCATGACCCGCCGGACGCGAGGGTTCACCCTCATCGAAGTCATCGTCGCGGTCGCCATCCTGCTCACCGCCAGCCTGGTGCTCGTGTCGGTCACGTCCACGGCACTTCGGAGCGCCTCCACGACCGATGCGCGCACGCAACTCGCCTCGGTCATGGCGTTCTTCGGACGCGAGATCGTCGGGGGCGACGCACGCGTGCTTCCGGACGTCGACGCTTCGCTTACATGGGCGTACGGCGAGGTGCTCGCGACCTTTCCCGAGCTGTCGAGCACCGATGCGGACGTCCTCGACCCAGGTGCCTACCGTGCGGTCATCGAGAGCGATGACGAGGTGGATGTCGTCGGCGCGGTCGCGGTGCGGTACCTCATCACCGTGTGCACCATGGCCGAGGGCAGCGAGCGTTGCCTCGACGCGGTCACCTTCGGGCCTGCCCCCGCCCCCGACGCCGCCAACTCGCTGCTCCCGGGGATCAACTGATGCGCTCGCATCGCCGTGATGGCCGGGGTCAGGCCGGATTGACGCTCGTCGAGTTGCTCGTCGCGCTGGCCGTCTTCCTCGTTGTCTTGACGCTCGCCTCCGGCGGCATCATCCAGGCGCTCCGCGTCTCGCGGCACAACGACGAGGTGGCGTCGCTGCAAGCGCTCGCGCGGCGCGCAACCCAGGTCATTGCCGAGGAGATGCGCTCGCTTTCGTTCGGCGCGATTGCCGACGAGCCGTACCCGAGCGGAACGTCGCGCATTTCCTTCTTCCTCCCCGAGGGACCCGCCTGGCCCGTATACCCGCACGACTCCGGCAACAATGCGAGTTTCGTGCAGGCAGCCAACGTGCAGATCGCCGCCTCCGTCGACCGGGCGGAGGACCTGCAACTCGCCGGCGGTCACGCCCTCATGCGCAACGGTCAAGGGGACGCCATCGCCCTCGACGTGCAAACCATCGCGCGCCGGGGTGGCCCCACGTCGCGGACGTGGAACCTGGTGCATCCCGGCTGCCCCAACACGATCGACTACACCCAAGGCACGACGATCCTGCAAGCCGTCGACGCCATCGGCTACCGCTACGACGCGGACACGCAAACCATCTACCGCACCACGTCCTCGGGTGAGGACGCGCTGGCGTTCGGCGTCGAAGCGTTCACCCTGCAATACGTGTACGCCTCGGAGGATGGTGACGTCGACGTGCGGAGCGAACCCCATCGCGACGGCGACGGTGCCTCCCTCAGGCGCGTCGTCATCGATGGCGTTGCCTACGTGCTCGACGCCTTGCGCGTCGAGATTCGCGTGTCGGGTGAAACGCCGTTCGGACCGACGGGTCGTGGCTACGCCCTGCAAGTGGCCCTACCGCAACAGGGTCCTCAAACGGCCCTGCGAATCGTGGGGTGCGGCTGATGCGTCGCACGCAAGGCATTGCCGCCCTCACCGCCATCCTCGTGCTGGGGCTCGTGGCGAGCGTGACGGCGGTCATGTTGACCCGAACCTTCAACGAGGTGCGCAACACCGGGGATGATGCCGGCATCATCCAGACGCTCATGCTGGCACGGGGTACGGCCAACCTTGCGGGCGCCGTGTTGCAGGGGCCCGTCCGAGGATTGTTGAACGCCATCGTGGAGGACCAGTCGTCCGCGACCGAGCGCTGGTCGTTCGGGACGAGCACGCCCTCGGCGGGCGTACCCTCCACCGATTCGGTCGCGCAAGCGTTGTCCGGTGGGTCTGGATCGGTGGCGTACCGACTCCAAGCCCAACTCGATGCGCTGCTGTGCGACGCCGACCTGCCGGACGTGGGGGCGGACGCTTCGATCGCGCTGCGGATTCACGTCACGCCCACGGCCTGCGGAAGTGCACTCCCGAACGGCGTCGAGCTGCCCGAGGGTCGTTTCGTCAGTGGACAGGCGCGCGACGGGGATGGCGCCATTTCCGACCAGACGTACGCGCTACCGTTCGTCATCGTGGCGGAAGGGTCGTCCGGGGCGTACCGAAGGAGCATCGCGTCCTACGGGGAACTCCAGTTCCTGGTGGGCCGGTCGAGTTTCTCACGCTACGCGCTGTTCACGGGGGAGCAGCAGACCAAGTCGGGCACCCCCATCTGGTTCACCGGTAGCACGCTGTTCGACGGGCCCATCCACACGAACGAACAGTTCGCCTTCTTCGGGCAACCCTGGTTCGGAGGCGCCGTGACGAGTAGCGGTTGCGTGCGTGCAGGTCAAGAGGATTGCCTGAACGTGCCCGGGCGTGACCAGGCGTCAGGCGCCACGTTCTACGGGTATGGCTTCATGGACGTCTCGCGCATGCGGCCCCCCTCCTCGCCGTGGGCGTGGAACCGGTACGGGTATCACGCCCCGACGTTCGCGGGGGGCGTGGACTGGGATGCATCGTTCATTCCGCTGCCCGACGAGAACGGCGTGGAGGAACGCAGCCGCGAGGACGAAGCGACGTTGAGTGTCGATGGGGATGTCGAGTCGCTCGTCCTCTACGTTTCGCCCAGCGACGGAGGGGGTGGCGGGTCGAACGCGTATCAGTACCTCGAGATCACCGCCCCGGACACGCTGTGGGCGGGCGATGACCTTCCCCACGAGGATGTCTACCGCTTCCGTTGGCAGGGTGCCGACGGGCCCAACGCCGCCTTCACCGTGTGGCGCGAGGACTGCGTGGAGATCGTTGACGAGATCGTTTGCTTCTGGGAGGAGGAGGCGTCCACGCGCGCGTTCTCCCTGTTCGTCGATGGGGAGGTCGAGCGGTTGCGTGGACCGGTCCGCGATCCCGTGGGCAGCGAAGATCCCGACGATGCGGCCCCCGCCATCGCGAGTTTCGCGCAGGTCACGCTGATCGCGGAGGACGACGTCCGCATCACGGGAGATTTGATGTACCAGGATCCACCCTGCTCGAGTTCGCCCGTCCGGGAGGCGGATGGCACGGTCACACCGGCGGAGTGCTCGAACCTGGATGCGGACAACCTACTCGGCGTGTACGCCCGGTCGGGGGACGTCCTCGTCGGCAATGCCCATTGGTATGACGAGACCCTCAACGCGCCGTATGACGTGACGGTGCACAGCGTCCTCATGTCCCGCGATGGTGAGGTTGCCGTGGAGAATTACGATCGCGGTGCACCCCGCGGAACGATGAACCTGCTTGGTGGCGTGATCGCGCGGTACTACGGCGGCTTCGGGCTGTTCAACGCGAGTACGGGACGCAACATCTCCGGGTACGGGCGAGCCTTCACCTTCGACCCGCGGGGCTTGCAGGGCATCGCGCCGCCCAACTTCCCGACCGTGAACGAGGATGGCGTGCGCAGCATCCTCGTCTTCACCTATGGGCAACGCGAACAGGTCGAATAGGTTCGAGTCGCTACGTCGGAACTCCACGTGAGGGCGCCCCGCACCGAAGTGCGGGGCGCCGCCCGAAAGGAGAGTCGGACCTACGCCAGAGCGGGCTCGCCGCTCGGCGTGGTCGCCGGGGAGGGTTGCGCCGCCTCGTCATCGAGGGCGGCATGGGCGGCTGCGAGCCGAGCAATCGGCACGCGGAAGGGGCTACAACTCACGTAACTGAGGCCAGCGCGGTGGCAGAACGCGACGGTGGCCGGGTCACCACCATGCTCACCACAAATGCCGACCTCAAGGTCTGGGCGAATCTCACGACCCGCCTCGGTGGCGAACTCGACGAGTTTGCCGACACCTTTGACGTCGATCGTGGCGAACGGGTTGTCCTCGAGAATGCCGCGCTCCAGGTAGTTGAGCAGGAAGCCCTTCTCGGCGTCGTCCCGACTGATGCCGTAGGTGGTTTGCGTCAGATCGTTCGTGCCGAAACTGAAGAACTCGGCGACCTCGGCCAGCTCGCCGGCGGTGAGGGCCGCGCGCGGTACTTCGATCATCGTGCCGAAGCGGTAGGCCACCTCGCGCTTCTGCTCGCTCATGACCTCCTTCGCTTCCTCCTCGAGCGCCTTCATTTGAATCTGCAGTTCGGCAACGTGGCTGGTCAGCGGAATCATGATTTCGGGGTCGACCGTCACGCCCTCGCGGCTCACCTCGCAGGCGGCCTCGAAGATGGCGCGTACCTGCATCTTGGTGAGCTCGGGCATGAGGATGCCGAGGCGCACGCCGCGCGTCCCGAGCATCGGGTTCTGCTCGTGGAGTTCCTCGACGCGGGTGAGTTGATCCTGCTTGAGGCGAATCTCCTCGAGGAGCCCATCGATCTTCGCGAGGTCCCCCTGGTGCTGGAGTTGCACCTTCAAATCGGCGAGTTCGCGGACGAGTTGCGTGCGTTCGGGCAGGAACTCGTGCAGCGGCGGGTCGATGAGGCGAATGATGACGGGCAGGCCGTCCATCGCGCGGAACAGGCCGGCGAAGTCGTCGCGCTGGAAGGGCAGGAGTTGCTCGAGCGCGTCGGCGCGTTCGCTGACGCTGCGGGCGAGGATCATGCGTTGCACCACGCCGATGCGGTCCGCCTCGAAGAACATGTGTTCGGTGCGGACCAGGCCGAGACCCTCCGCGCCGTAACTGCGAGCCTTGCTGGCGTCGTCGGGGTAATCGGCGTTGGCGCGCACGCCGAGCGTGCGGAACTCGTCCGCCCAACCCAGCAGCTTGGCGAGGTACGGGTTCTCCAGGTCGGGCACCACGGTGTCGAGTGCGCCTTGGTACACCTCGCCGAGCGTGCCGTCGATGCTGATCTCCTCACCCTCGTCGATCTCGAGGTCACCGAAGCGCATGCTGCGGTGCTCGAGGTCAATCTCGAGCGTGGCGACCCCCACGACGGCGGGCTTCCCGAATTGACGGGCGACCAGTGCGGCGTGGCTCGTACGGCCCCCGCGGCTCGTGAGGATGCCATTAGCGGCGAGCATGCCGTGCACGTCGTCGGGTTTCGTTTCGGGGCGCACCATGATGACGGCGCGGCCTTCCTTCGCCCAACGCTCGGCGGTGTCGGCGTCGAAGGCGACGCGTCCCTTCGCGGCACCTGGACTGACGTTCAAGCCGGTGGCGAGCAGGGTGGCTTCCTCGCGGGAGGCGGGCGTGAACTGCGGGTGGAGGAACACGTCCACCTGTTCGGGTTTCACGCGCTGTACCGCCTCGGCCTTCGTGATGAGGCCTTCCTCGGCCATGTCGACGGCGATGCGAACCTCGGCTTGTGCGGTGCGCTTGCCGTCCCGTGTTTGCAGCAACCAGAGCTTGTCGTGCTCGACGGTGAACTCCATGTCCTGCATGTTGCGGTAGTGCTTCTCGAGCCGGTTGGCGATGTCCTGGAACTCGTCGAACACGGCGGGCATGTCGACCTTGAGCTGATCGATGGATTCCGTGGCGCGAATGCCGGCGACGACGTCCTCGCCTTGCGCATTGCGGAGGTAGTCCCCCTCGAGTTTGGGTTCGCCGGTGGTGGCGTTACGGCTCATGGCCACGCCCGTGGCGCAATCGTCGCCCATGTTGCCGAACACCATGGTTTGGATGTTCACGGCGGTACCGAGGTCATGCGCGATGTTGCTGGCGTTGCGGTAGTCGCGTGCGCGCTTGCCGTTCCAGGACTTGAAGACCGCTTCGGTGGCGAGGCGGAGTTGCTCGTGCGGATCGTCGGGGAAGGCCTCACCCGTGTAGGTCTTGACGATTTCCTTGAACTTGCGGGTCACCTCGCGCCAATCGTCAGCGCCGAGTTGACTGTCGACCTGCACGCCAGCCGCCTTGCGGCGCGCAGTGATGACGGCCTCGAATACCTCGTCGGGGACGGAGAGGACGACGCTGCCGAACATTTGCACGAGTCGTCGGTAGGCATCCCACACGAAGCGCGAGTCGGCGGTGAGGGCCTCGAGGCCTGCGGCGACCGTGTCGTTGAGGCCAATGTTGAGGATGGTGTCCATCATGCCGGGCATGCTGAACTTCGCGCCGGAGCGGCAGGAGATCAGGAGCGGCTTGTTGGGATCTCCGAACGTCTTGCCGGTGGCTTCCTCGATGGAGGCGAGGGCTTTCAGTTCCTGTTCCCAGAGGCCTTCGGGGAACGCTTCTCCCTCGTCGAGGTAGGCGTTGCACGCTTCGGTGCTGACGGTGAAGCCGGGGGGTACGGGAACGCCGAGGCGGGTCATGTCCCCGAGGTTCGCGCCCTTGCCGCCGAGGAGGGCGCGGGTCGCGTCCCAACTCCCCATGCGGGATTCCGCTTCGTTGACTTCGCGGAATAGGTACACCCACTTCTTGTCGGCCATGTCGACTCTCCCTACCGGTTCTTCCGGTACGCGCGATGCGGTGCGGGCGAGCCCCGCAGGGGACCGAGTCGAACGTCGCGCGGCGCGTGCGGCTCGGCGGCAGCCAAATCCGAACGGTTCACGCTACGGGCAGGGTGACCCGCGCGGGAGGGCCAGACGTCCTCACGCGCGGGGCGCGGGCGGGTTGACAAGGACCTGACGATTCGGGGTGATGCGCGTGGCACGATGGCGCGCATGGCGACGTTGCGGCGCGAGGTGGGCATGGTGGGGGCGATCGGCCTGGGGCTCGGGTCGATCCTCGGGACGGGCGTGTTCGTCGCGTTGGCGATTGCGGCGGGGGAGGCGGGCGCATGGTTGCCGCTCGCCGTGCTGTTGGGTGGGGTGGTGGCGACGTTCAATGGGTTGAGTAGCGCGCAACTCGCAGCGGTGCATCCCGTGGCCGGCGGGACGTACGCGTATGGTCGGCGGTTCCTGAGCCCGTACCTGGGGTTCGTGGCGGGGGTGACGTTCCTCGCGGCGAAGAGCGCGTCGGCGGCCACCGCGGCGCTGGGCGTGGCGGGCTACGTCACGCTCGTGCTTGGGGTGTCCGCCTCGTGGCGAATCCCGTTGGCGTTGATTGCCGTGGCGCTGCTTGCGTGGCTGGTGGACCGGGGCGTGCGTCGCTCGAGTCGCGTGAACCTGCTGTTGGTGAGCGTGACACTGCTCGGTCTCGCCACCTTCGTCGTGGTGGGTTCGCTCGCGGCGGGCGGCGTGGCGGGGTGGACGGTGGGCATGCCGGTATTGGAGGCGTCCTCGGGTGGGGTGACGCTTCGCAGTGTGTTGTTCGCGACGGCGTTGGCGTTCGTGGCGTACACGGGGTACGGGCGGGTGGCGACGATGGGGGAGGAGGTGCACGATCCGAGGCGCACCATTCCCCGCGCGGTCGTCGTGACGCTGGTCGTGTCGTCCGTGGCGTACCTCGCGGTCACCCTCGTGGCCATGGCCACCGTTGGCCCTGCTGGCCTCGCCGCCTCGATCGAGGGTGCGGGCGCCCCGTTGGCCCGGGTGGCGGACGCCTTCCTGGGGCCCACCGGCGGTCGCACCGCCGTGCAACTCGTGCTGGCCATCGCGGCGGTCACCGCCATGCTGGGCGTGCTCCTCAACCTGCTGCTGGGCTTGTCGCGCGTCGTTTTCGCCATGGCGCGTGACGGGGAGGCGCCCGGACGGTTCGCGCAACTCGACGCGACGGGCACCACGCCCCGCGCCGCGGTGCTCGCCGTCGCCCTCGTCATCGCGGGTCTTGCCGCGACCGGTGACGTGAGGCTCACCTGGAGTTTCAGCGCGGTCAGCGTGCTGCTTTACTACGCCCTCGCGAACCTCTCCGCGCTGCGCGTGCGGGAGGGCCGGTTCCTGCCGCCTTGGGTGTCGCTGGCGGGCCTGGTCTCGTGCCTTGGATTGGCGGTGTTCGTGCCACTGCCGGCATGGTTCAGTGTGGGTGCCCTGCTGCTGATCGTCACGGTCGTGCGGTGGGGGGTTCGCCGACGTCGCTGAGGGACGATTCGCCTTGTTGGAGTCGCACCCGTTTGGTAGCATCCGACACGTTGTGAACGTGAAATCCTGCACGAGATTCGTGCGGGAGCCCCCACATCGCGGGGCAAGGTTCGACATCGGATCGTAGAGAGGGGAACGCGTTGTACACAGCCCTATTCATGCTCTTCCTGGCCGCCGGTTTCATCGGAGCGGCCGCACTCACCCTGACCGCCATCCTCGGCCCCAAGAAGAAGGTGCGCGGCGCCATGCTCGACGCGTACGAGGCGGGTGTCCCCGTCACCGGCGATGCGCGTGAACGCTTCCCCATCCACTTCTATCTCGTGGCCATGCTCTTCATCATCTTTGACCTCGAAACCGCATTCTTCTACCCCCTCGCCGTGCGGTTCCAAGTGGCGCCCGAGTACCTGTTCGTGAACGCCATCATTTTCGTCGCCATCCTCGCCGTGGGGTACGTCTACATCCTGCGGCGCGGCGTGCTGGATTGGAGGTGAGGTCGTGGCCGTGAACGACCTCTTCGAGAAGGACTTCACCGAACTCGAACGTGACGGGATTCTCTTCACCACCCTCGGCAAGCTCGTTGCCTGGGGTCGCAGCAAGAGCATCTACCCCGTCACCTTCGGGCTCGCCTGTTGCGCCCTGGAAATGATGCAATCCACCAACTCGCGCAACGACATGGCGCGCATGGGCAGCGAGGTGTTCCGCGCCAGCCCCCGCCAGGCGGACGTCATGATCGTCGCCGGCCGCCTGTCGAAGAAGATGGCGCCCATCATGCGCCGCGTCTACGAGCAGATGCCCGAACCCAAGTGGGTCATCAGCATGGGCGCCTGCGCAAGCTCGGGCGGCATGTTCAACAACTACGCCATCGTGCAGAACGTCGACTCCGTCGTCCCCGTCGACGTGTTCGTCCCCGGTTGCCCGCCCCGCCCCGAAGCGCTCGTCTACGCCGTCCTGCAACTGCAGAAGAAGGTCATGGGCGAGACGTTCGACGCCGAGGGCGTCGAGCTGCCCATGGTCGAAGGCTGGACCCGCTCGTGAGCGCAGCCGAACGCCTCCTCCACGACGCCGTCACCATGCTCGAAGCCGACCTGGGCGGCAAGCAGGGGGAACGGCACGGCGATGTGCACGTCACGCTCGACAAGGAAACCGTTCGCGAGGCGGTCCGTCGCCTCCGCGCTGCCGGGTTCGAACTCCTCGCCGACGTCATGGCCATCGACTGGAGCGCCTACCCCGGGCACGAGGGCGAACGTTTCACCGTCGTGTACAACCTCGCCTCGATCGACCCGGTCACCCGCATCTTCCTGCGCGTCAACGTCGAGGAGGACGAAGAGGTGCCCTCCATCACGCCGCAATGGAAGGCAGCCGGGTTCATGGAACGCGAAGTGTACGACCTGTTCGGCATTCCCTTCGCCGGGCACCCCGACCTCCGCAAGCTCGTCACCCCCGACGACCTCGAGGGTCACCCCCTCCGCAAGGACTTCCCCCTCGGGGAGACGCCCACCCTCTTCAACGACGGGCGCTTCCTCGACCCCGCCACCTTCCGCGCCGGCATGCTCGGCAGCGACACCGGCCGCACCGGCTGGGTCGGTGGCGCGCGCAAGGGCGTCCGCAGTGAACAGGGCCGCGAGGCCGCCGAACGCGAATTGACCGAGGGGAGTGACGCATGAGCGACCTTCCACACGGTGCGCAGGTGCTCCACGAGGAGCGGTCGGGAGACTTCTCCACGAAACTCATGCGCATCAACGTCGGGCCGGTGCACCCCGCCACGCACGGCGTGCTGCGCCTCGTCGTCGATCTCGACGGTGAGACCGTCATGGGTGTTGCGCCCCGCATCGGGTACCTCCACACCGGCTTCGAGAAGACCATGGAGAACCGAACCTGGCAGCAGGTGGTCACCTACACGAACCGCATGGATTACGCCCATGCGCTCGGGCATGACCTCGCCTACGTCCTCGCAGCCGAGAAACTCCTCGACGCCCGCGTCCCCGAACGCGCACAACGCATCCGCGTGCTCCTCACCGAACTCAACCGCATCGCGAGCCACCTGCTCGGGCTCGGCACCGGCCTGCTCGACATGGGCGCGCTCACCCCGTTCTTCTACACGATGCGCGAACGCGACAAGATCCTCGACATCCTCGAAATGGTCAGCGGCGTCCGCATGAACTACGGCTACTTCCGCGTCGGCGGCCTCTCCCGCGACCTGCCCGAGGGATTCGAAGAAAAGGTGCAAGCCTTCATCGACGAATTCCCCGCCCGCCTCGAGGAGTACCTCGCCATGTTCGCCGACAACCCCATCTGGGTGAACCGCGTGCGCGGTGCTGGCGTCGTCACCCGCGACACGGCGCTCGAGGTGGGCCTCACCGGCCCCTCCGCCCGCGCGAGCGGCGTGAACTACGACGTGCGCAAGGCGGCACCCTACAGCGGCTACGAGGATTACGACTTCGAGGTTCCCATGGCCGAGGAGGGCGACGCGGAGCAACGCTTCGCCGTCCGCGCGCGCGAGATGGAGCAGAGCCTCCGCATCGTCCAGCAGGCCCTCGTCCGGCTCGAACCGGGCCCCATCAAGGATCCCGACCGGCGCATCAGCCTGCCCGAACGCCACGAGCTCGAAACGAGCATGGAAGCCGTCATCTTCCACTTCAAACTCGTCACCGAAGGCTTCCACCCGCCCATGGGCGAGGTGTACGTCCCCACCGAATCGGCACGTGGCGAACTCGGCTACTACCTCGTCAGTGACGGGGGCAGCATGCCGTACCGCGTGAAGGTGCGCACACCCAGCCTCGTGAACGTGCAAGCCATCGAACCGGCCAGCATCGGCGGCACCTTCGCCGACATGGTCGTCAACATCGCCACCATGGACCCGGTCATGGGGGACGTCGACAAGTGAGGGTGCGATGATCGAACTCAACACCATACGCCCGTACTTCGAGGACAAGCCCGACGTGCTCGACGAGATTCTCGGTCGCTACCCCGAGTACGGTCGCCGCAGCGCCGTCATGCCTCTCCTGTGGGAGGTGCAACGGCACGAACGCTACGTCAGCGAAGCGCGCATCGTCGAAATCGCCGAGATCGTCGGGCTCACCGCCACCGAGGTGCGCGGCGTCATGAGCTTCTACAGCACGTACCACGGCGAACCCGTCGGCAAGTACCACCTGCAGGTGTGCAGCACGCTCAGCTGCAAGCTTGCCGGCAGCGACGAGATGTGCGATCACCTCGAGGACAGCCTGGGTCTCGTGCCCGGCGAAACCGACACCGAGGGCCTCTTCAGCCTGCAGAAGGTCGAGTGCCTCGGGTCGTGCACCACGGCGCCCGTCCTTCAGGTCAACGACACGTACTACGAGCGCGTCACCCGCGACGAGCTCGACGCGCTCCTCGACGCCCTCCGCCGCGGCGAAATGCCGACCCCCAAACGCGCACGCGAAGGTGACAATGCGCAGCTTGGTGCTGCACCCCTCGCCGGCGAAGCGTTCGAGGCCGGCACGGCAGCCGACGCTGCCCTCGCCGACGCGGAAGCCGCCGAGCCTGAGAACCCCGAAGGAGGTGCGGCATGAGCGGTGCGGTTGCCGACAAGCCCGACACGATCACGAGTCGCCACGACCCGCGCTTCGAAGTCACGCTCTACAAGTACGTCGGCGTCGAAGGCGCCCACACCCTCGACGCGTACCTCGCGCACGGTGGGTACGGCGCCGCGAAGAAAGCGTTCGGCATGGAACCCAGCGAGGTCGTCGACCTCGTCAAGGCATCCGGCCTGCGCGGTCGCGGTGGCGCCGGTTTCCCTGCCGGCGTGAAGTGGTCGTTCATGCCGCCCGTCGACGGGCGGCAACGCTTCGTCGTCTGCAACGCCGACGAGTCCGAGCCCGGCAGTTGCAAGGACCGGTACCTCATGGAGGACGATCCCCATCAACTGCTCGAAGGCATGATGATCGCCGGGTACGCCATCGGTGCCACGAAGGGCGTGCTCTACATTCGCGGCGAGTACTACCACGCCTACGAACGCCTGCGCGACGCCATCGAGGAGGCGCGCCAGCGCGGCTACCTCGGTGAGAACGTCATGGACAGCGGCTTCGACTTCGACGTCATCCTGCACCGCGGAGCCGGCGCGTACATCTGCGGCGAGGAAACCGCGCTCATGAACTCGTTCGAAGGCCTGCGCGCCAACCCGCGCCTCAAGCCGCCCTTCCCCGCGCAAGCCGGCGTGTACGGACTGCCGACCACCATCAACAACGTCACCACCCTCGCCTCCGCCGTGCACATCATCGAAAAGGGCGCCGACTGGTACGCCGCCATGGGCACCGACGACAGCAAGGGCATTCACCACGTGCAAATCAGTGGTGCGGTGAACCGCCCCGGCGTGTTCGAAGTCCCCATGGGCATCACCTACCGCGAAATCATCTTCGACCTCGCGGGTGGACCCAAGGGACCCGCCAAGGCGTTCATCCCTGGCGGTACCTCCTGCCCGCTGTTCCCCTTCGACGACGAGCACCTCGACCTGCCCATGGAGTACGCCGCGGTCGCCAAGGCCGGCAGCATGATGGGCACCGGCGGACTCATCGTCATTCCCGAGGATCAGTGCATCGTCGACGCCATGTACAACGTGACCCGCTTCTACGCGCACGAGTCTTGCGGCAAGTGCACCCCCTGCCGTGAGGGCGTCAGCACCTGGCTTCCCAAGATGTTCCAGAAACTCCTCGCGGGACTCGGGACGCCCGAGGACGTCGACCTGATGGAGGACATGGTGTCCAACCTGCGCGGCACCGCCTTCTGCCCCCTCGCCGACGCCTGCGCCTGGCCCGTCCAGACCAGCCTCAAGTACTTCCGCAACGAGTACGAGCACCTCGCGCAGCACGGCACGCCGCTGCACCCACGGAAGGACCGGTGGCAGTCGTGAAGATCAAGGTCAACGAGGTCGAGCTCGACGTCACGCCTGGCACGAGCGTCATCGATGCCGTGTTCGCCGCGGGGCACGACGTGCCCTACTTCTGCAGCCAGGAGTACATGTCCCCCATCGGCGCGTGCCGCATGTGCCTCGCCAAGATCGGTGCCCCCCGCAAGGACCGCGCCACGAACGACTGGATCCTCGACGAGGAGACCGGCGAACCCAAGATCTTCTGGTTCCCCAACCCCATGGCCACCTGCACCACGCAAGTCATGGAGGGCATGGTCGTCGACACGATCTCCAAGGACGTCAAGAAGGCGCAAAACGCCATGGTGGAGTTCACGCTCGTCAACCACCCGCTCGACTGCCCCACGTGCGACAAGGGCGGCGCCTGCGAACTTCAGGACCGCGCCTACGAGTACGGCAGTGGCGAGAGCCGCTTCGTGTTCGACAAGCGGCACCAGGAGAAGCACCACGCCCTGAGCGAACTCATCACCCTCGACCGGGAGCGCTGCATTCACTGCAAGCGCTGCGTCCGCTACTTCGAAGAGGTGCCCGGCGACGAGGTGCTCGACTTCATCGAGCGGGGCGGCCACACGTACATCGGAACGCTCGAGGATGGCCTGCCGAGCCCCTTCACCGGCAACATCACCGACATCTGCCCGGTCGGCGCGCTGCTCGACACGACCAGCCGCTTCCGCGGCCGCAACTGGGAGTACCACCACACCGACACCACGAGCCTCGACGACCCGTCCGGCGCTGCGCTTCGCATCGACACCCGCACGGGCCGCATCGAACGCATCAAGGCGGGCCTCAACGACGACGTGAACAAGACGTGGATTGACGATGGCACCCGCTTCGGGCATGAGTACGCCGATGCCGAGGACCGCATCACGCGACCCATGGTGCGACGCGACGGCACGCTGGTGGAGACCACCTGGGCGGACGCTGCGCGCGAGATTGCCGAACGGATCGCTGGGATGGACGGCACCCGCATCGGTATCGCCCTGCGCGGTGACGCGACCCTCGAGGAGGGCGTCGCCGCGAAGGCGCTCGCCGATCACCTCGGCAGCGGCCGGTTGGACACCGCGCCCAGGCCCGCCGCGTCGGTCCTGCCCGACGGGGCGGCCGCCACGCTGCGTGACGTTGCAACGAGTGACGCCCTGTTCGTGGTGGGCGACCCGACCGAGGAGGCCGGCATCGTCGACCTGCGCATCAAGGATGCGCTCAAGGGCGTCGAGCCCGCACCCCTCTTCCCGCACGGTCCCGCCATCGCCGATTTGCGCCTCAAGGAACGCATGCCCCGCAAGCGTGAAATCCTCACGATTTGCGCGCCGTATCGCACGGACCTGATGAAGCACGCCGGGCAGGCACACGTGCCGCCCGCCACGTCGATGGTCGACCTGCTCCACGCGCTGGCCGAACGGGCGAGCGCCACGGTCGACGGCGGCACGCCAAGCGGCGCCTGGGACGACGCGCTCGGTATGACCGCCGCCGAGGCGGACGCGCTCATCACCCGCATGCGCAGCAGCACCCGTGGCGTCATGATTTGGAGTGCGTTCGTCTCCAACGACCCACGCGCCGACGAGGCCGCCCGCACCTTCGCGAAGAGCGTGGGCGCCAAGACGCTCATTCTCGGGCCCATGGCCAACACGGCCGGCCTCGAGCGCATCAGCGTGCTTCCCAGCCACGACCGGTACGACTACGCCTCGATGTTCACGCCGGAAACCAAGGCGTTGTTCCTCGCGAGCCTCGATCCTGCCGTCGACCCGAAGGTCGCCGACCGGCTCCGTGAACTCGACCTGCTCGTCGTCCATGCGGCCTTCCCCACCGCCACGAGTGCGCTCGCCGACGTGGTGCTGCCCGCCGTGACGGGCTACGAGAAGGACGGCACCACCCTGAACGTCGAAGGTCGCCTCCTTCCGGTGCGCGCTGCACCGGTCGAGGCAGGCACCGCAACCGATTTCACGGGTGTCGTCAAGCAGCTCGGGGAAGCCTTCGGCACGCGGCTCGAGGGCCGCAGCGTCAAGAGTGCGCGCCGCGTCTTGCGGAAACTCCTCGACGTCGATGCCGCCGAACTCCCCACCACCGGCCAGCCGCTTCCCCCCGTGCGCGGCAAGGCGAGCGGCGCCCGCGCCGTACGCGAGTACGCCCGCGCGACCGGCGATGCGCTCATCGTGCCGAGCATGGTGCGCGTCGAGCACCTCGACCGCAACCCACACCTCCGGGCCGAACGGGGCGACGCCGCACTGCGCGCGCACCCCGCCACGCTCCATGCGCACGGACTCACGAGCGGCGACGTGGTTACCCTCCCCATTGGCGGGATTCCGCGCCAACTTCGCGTCACCGCCAGCGAGGGGGTGCCCGAAGGCTTGTGGCTCGCTCCCACCCTGCCCGAGCAACCGGTGGGCCTCTACGACGCCAACCTCGCTGCGATGGTGCGGGAGCGCAGTGCAACGGCGGAGGTGGCGTAGATGGATCCCCTCTGGGTGATCTTCCTCAAGGCGTTCGTCATGAGCGTCCTGTTGCTCGGCGGATTCGCCTACCTCACCTGGTATCAACGCCGGTTGCTGGGACGCTTCCAGCACCGCCTCGGACCGAACCGCACCGGGCCGTTCGGCCTGCTGCAACCCATCGCCGACGCGATCAAGATGATCTTCAAGCAGGACGTCACGCCGACGCGCGCCGACAAGTTCGTGTTCATCCTCGCGCCCGGCATCAGCGTCGTCTTCGCGCTCGTCACCTTCGGCGCGATTCCTGCCGGTCCCGCCAACTCCTTCTTCGGGCTCGACCCGTGGATCCTCGATCTCGACATTGGCCTGCTCTACGTGCTGGCCACCACGTCGATCGGCGTGTACGGCATCTTCCTCGGCGGCTGGGCTGCCAACAGCAAGTACTCGCTGCTCGGTTCGCTCCGCTCGAGCGCGCAGATCATCAGCTACGAACTCGGTCTCGGACTTTCCGTCCTCTCGGTCATCATGATCGCCGGGACCCTGAACCTGCGCGAGATCGTGGAATTGAACGTCTGGTCGGTCAGCCCCTGGTTGTGGCCCGGCCTCATCGTGGCCCTCTTCGCCTTCTGGATCAGCGCCACGGCCGAGGTCAGCAACGTGCCGTTCGACCTGCCCGAGGCGGAACAGGAACTCGTGGCCGGCTACATCACCGAGTACTCGAGCCTCAAGTTCGCGCTCTTCTTCATGGCGGAGTACGTGGGCATGATCAACGCGTCGGCCATCATCGCCACGCTGTTCCTCGGTGGCTACAAGGGCCCCGCCTTCTTCGACCTGCTGATCCCCGGAATGAGTGAATGGCCGTTCATCTGGCTGATCCTCAAGATCGTCCTGCTGCTCGGGGTGTTCATTTGGCTGCAAGCCTCGCTGATGCGCATGCGCTACGACCAACTCATGCGCTTCGGTTGGGTGTGGCTCTTCGAAATCGCGTTGGGTGCAGCCTTGCTGACGGGGGCGGTGATCGCCTTTGTTCTCTAACCTGCACCCCAACCCTGCCCGTCACCGTAAGTCCGGCGACGCCACCACGGCGCGCACCATGAGGGGGTCCCCATGAGCATTCTGAACGTTGCGAAGGGGATGGGCGTCACCCTGTCCCACCTCTTCAAGAAACCGGTCACCGTGCAGTACCCCGAGGAGAAGGCGCAGATTCAAGCGCGCTTCCGGGGACGCCACCACCTGTTGCGTCACCCCGACACGGGCCTCGAGAAGTGCATCGGCTGCAGCCTCTGTGCCGCCGCCTGCCCCGCCTACGCGATTTACGTCGAGGCGGCCGAGAACGATCCCGATGACCCCACGAGTGCGGGCGAGCGCTACGCGTCGATCTACGAGATCAACATGCTGCGTTGCATCTTCTGCGGTTTCTGCGAAGAGGCGTGCCCCACCGGTGCGGTGGTCCTCGGTCACGAGTTCGAACTCGCCGACTTCCGCTACGACCACTTCGTGTACGGCAAGGAGGACATGCTCGTTGGCGTGAAGGGCTCGAAGTGGCAACGCCGCGAGGCGGAACGCAAGGGTGGCGAGGTGGAACTCGGTTTCCAGGCCGGACCGAGACCCGAACTCGAAGGCGTGGATTACTAATGCTCGTCTTCGCCGTCCTCGCGACCGTGATGCTCGTGGGTGCCCTCGGCGTCGTGTTGCTTCGCGACCCGGTGCACGCTGCCCTGTCGCTCGTTGGGACGCTGCTCACGCTGGCGATTGCCTACGTGGTGTTGAACGCGCCGTTCCTCGCCGCGATTCAAGTGATCGTGTACGCGGGCGCCATCATGGTGTTGTTCCTGTTCGTCATCATGCTGCTCAACCTCGGGGGTGAGGCCCCCGCGCCGACGCAACCGTGGATCCGGCCCGCCGCCTGGATCACCGGCGGTCTCGTGATTGCAGGCGTCGCTGCCGCCCTGGTCGCGAACCCGGGTCCCGCACTCGATACGGCCGCCATCGCCGCCGTCTTCCAAGGGAGCGGTGTGGAGCAGGTGGCCGACCAGTTGTTCGGGCCGTTCCTCCTCTCGTTCCACCTCGTCGGCGTGCTTCTCCTCACGGGGATCGTGGCTGCCGTCGGTCTCGTGCAGCAGCGCGCCACCGAGACGGATAAGGCGCGAGCCGCGGCCGGGCAGGCGGGCCACATGCCGCCTGAGGTGCCGCCCATGCCGCCCGTCGTCGAGGACGCATCGTGAGCGGGCCGGTCCCCACCGAAGCGTGGGTCATCCTTTCTGCCGCCCTGTTCGCCATTGGCGGCATCGGCGTCCTCACGCGGCGGAGCGCCATCCTGGTGTTCCTCAGCGTCGAGTTGATGCTCAACGCCGCCAACCTTGCCCTCGTGGCGTACGCGAAGCAGTGGGCCACCGCCGGCGTGAACGTCGCCATGAGTGGTCAGACCGTCGTGTTCGTCGTGCTCGCCATCGCCGCGGCGGAGGTCGCGGTGGGTCTCGGCATCCTCGTCGCCATCTTCCGTGACCGGTTGAGTACCGACGTGGACGTCCTCTCGGAGGTGCGCTTGTGACCGATCCCGCTGCCTGGCTCATCTTCGCGCCCGCGCTGGCGCTCACCGGTGCCCTGATCAACGGCCTGTTCGGACGGGCGCTCAAGGAGCCCCTCCCCGGCATCCTCGCCACGCTCGTGGCGGCCGGTGCGTTCGTCTTGTCGCTCATCGCCTTCGTTGCGCTGCAAGGTCGCGACGACCCGACCGTGGCGGTGACCGTCTGGCCGTACCTGAACCTGGCGGGTCTCGACCTGTCGATCGGTGCGGTCATCGACCCGCTCAGCGTGCTCATGATGCTGGTCATCACCGGCGTGGGCACGTTGATACACCTGTACTCGATGGGCTACATGCACGGCGATGCCGGTTACGCGCGGTACTTCGCGCTGCTCAACCTGTTCGTCGCCGCCATGTCCATCCTCGTGTTGGCCGACTCGTTCCTGCTCATGTTCGTCGGGTGGGAAGGGGTGGGGGTGAGCTCGTTCCTGCTGATCGGCTTCTGGTACGCCACCAAGGCGAACGCCGATGCGGCCCGCAAGGCGTTCATCGTCAACCGTATTGGTGACCTTGGCCTCATGTTCGCCATGTTCCTCATGGTTGGCGTGTTCGGCACGCTCACCATCGCCGAGGTGAACGCCGAGGCGGTCACCATGGCGTTCGGTTCCGGCATGCTCGCCCTCATCGGCCTTTTGCTGCTCCTCGCTGCGACGGGCAAGAGTGCGCAGTTGCCCCTGCAAGTGTGGCTTCCCGACGCGATGGCGGGCCCCACGCCCGTCTCCGCATTGATTCACGCCGCGACGATGGTGACCGCGGGCGTGTACCTCATTGCCCGGACGGCGCCGCTGTTCGCCATGACGCCGCTCGCGTCCGCAGTCGTGGCCTGGGTGGGTGCCGCCACGGCACTCATCGCCGCACTCGCCGCCCTCGGACAGACCGACATCAAGAAGATCCTCGCCTACTCCACGATCAGCCAGCTCGGCTTCATGTTCGTTGCCGTGGGCGTGGGCGCGTACTGGGTCGGCATCTTCCACGTCTTCACCCACGCGTTCTTCAAGGCCCTGCTGTTCCTCGGTTCCGGTTCGGTCATTCACGCGCTGGGCGGCGAGCAGGACATCCGCAAGATGGGTGGGCTTGGCGCGAAGATGCGGATCACCGGCACGACGAGCCTCATCGCCACCCTCGCCATCGCGGGCGTCCCGTTCCTGTCCGGCTTCTTCAGCAAGGACGCCATCCTCGTGTACACGCTCACCTCGATGCACGTCGAGGGGTTCGGCACGACCGCGCTGTACGGCGTGCTGCTCGTCACGGCGGTCCTCACCGCCTTCTACATGTTCCGTTGGTACTACGGCATCTTCGGTGGCGAGAGCCGCATGGACGCGAAGGTCGAGGCGAACGTGCACGAGTCACCGCTCACCATGACCGTGCCGCTCACCATCCTCGCTTTCTTCAGCGTCGTGGCGGGCTACGTCGGCCTGCCGAAGTTCGCGTTCCCGAACTGGATCTACCCCTGGCTCGATCAAGCCACCCTTGGCGGCTTGACGGAAGTCCCGTTCCACCACCCAGCGGTGTGGGTCGAGTGGACCCTCATCGGCGTGTCGGTCGCAGCGGCGGTCGTGGGCCTCGCGCTCGGTTGGTGGGTGTACGCCTCGCGGGAGGGTGAGCCGGTTCGCAGCCTGGCTGAGGGACCCCTCGCGGCCCTGTCGCGCAGTGGCCTGGGCTTCGACGCGGCGTACCGCACCGTCGTGATTGGTGGCGCGGAAGGCAGTGCCGAGGCGGTCACGGTGCTCGATCGTGACGTGGTGGACCGTGGCCTGCTCGGCTTCGGTGCCGCCCTTGGCTTCCTCGGTCGCATCGCTGCGCTGCTGCAAAACGGTTTCGTACGCGCCTACGCGTACGCCATGTATGCAGGGGCGGCGATCCTCGTGCTCGTCGTCGCCTGGTTGGGGGTGCGCTCATGACCCTTCTCGCGTTGGCCCTCCCGCTCCTCGGGGCCGCACTCGCGTGGTTCCTGCCCGGTCGTCTGGCCGTGGCGGGCGCCCTGGTGTCGGGCATCGCCACGTTCGTCATGGCCGTGTTCCTGCCCAACATGGGTTCCGTGTCCCTCGCCTGGTTACCGGCGCTGGGCGCGGAGTTCGCCTTCGACCCGAGTGGCGTGCGCTCCGTCCTGGTGATCGCGGCGGCGTTGACGATGGTGCCGACCCTGATCGCGGCGAGTCGTCTGGGTGCGGACCGAAGGAACACGTTCCTCGCGTTGCTGCTTCTCATGCAGACGACGCTCAACGGCCTGTTCCTGTCGACCGACCTGATCGTCACGTACGTGTTCTGGGAGGCGACGCTGATTCCAAGCCTGTTCCTCCTCGGGTTGTTCGGTGGGGAGCATCGCCGTGGCGCGGTGACGAAGTACCTCGTGTACGCCATCACCGGCTCGTTCCTGATGCTCGCGTCGATTCTCGCCCTACGGCCGCTCAGTGGTGCGGCGAGCTACGCGTTCGTCGACCTGCTGCCCGCCACCCGCGAGCTCGACGTCGTGGTGCAAACTTGGTTGTTCGCCGGGTTCGCAGCCGCATTCGCCGTGAAGCTGCCGCTCTTCCCGCTCCACTCGTGGCTCATCGACTTTCACCGCCAGAACCACCCGTCGGGCGTCGCGGACGTGGGCGGCACGCTCTACAAGGTGGGTGGCTTCGGGTTCTTCGCCTGGGCGATCCCGCTGCTGCCCGATGGCGCAGCGGCGTTCCAACCGCTGCTCCTCACTCTGGCCGCCGTCACGGCGTTGTGGGGTGGCCTGGCTGCGACGCAGCAGAAGGATTTCAAGTCCATGCTGGCGTACATGTCGCTCTCGCACATGGGCGTCGTGGGCGTCGGCGTGTTCTCCATGACGACGTTCGGTTTGACCGGTGCGATGTTCCTCCTCGCCGCACAGATGATCAGCACCGGCGGGTTGTTCCTCGCCTCCGGCATGCTGCACGACCGGGCAGGCACGTTCGATTTCGATGCCTTTGGTGGCTTGGCGAAGAGCGCACCCGCACTCGCGGCGTTGTTCCTGTTCACGCTCTTCGCTGCGATTGGCGTGCCGGGCTTGTCGAACTTCCCGGGTGAATTCCTGAGCCTCTTGGGTGCGTTCGAAGCCACGCCATGGCTGGGCGTCGTCGCAGCCTTGGGGAGCGTGGTGGCCGCCGGCGTGTACGGTGTGAACACCTATCAGCGGTTGTTCCTCGGCCCGGCCGGGGAGCGGCGCTCCGACGTGGCGGGTCTCGACGTGCTGATCCTCGCGCCGATCGTGGCGGGCATCCTGTGGCTCGGGTTGGCGCCCGCACCACAGGTGGACCGCATCGAGGCGACGGCGAGCGTGGCGGTGGTCACGCAGGTCGAGGCACCCATTCCACCCTCGCTGGCGCTGGGAGGTGAACGATGATCGTCGCACCCGACAACATCGGTTTGACGGCCATTGCGCCCGCCTTCGCGCTGCTGATTGCCGCGTCGGTCGGGTTGATCGTGAGTACCGTCACGCGGGACGCACGCAACGGGGGCGCGTTGGCGTTCCTCGGCCTGCTCGCTGCCGGCGTGCTGGGCGTGATGAACCTGCTGGCCGCGCGCAGCGAACCGTTCACGGCGTTCGGTCTTCAATGGAGCGTGGATGCCGCCTCGGCGGGCATGGTGCTCGCCGTCCTGGTAGGCGCGTTCCTCGCCATCCTAACTGGCTGGGATGCGGTGCAACGCACCGGCATGGACCGACCCGAGTACTACCCCCTCATCCTGCTTGCCACGATGGGCGCCGTCGTCATGCTCCACGCTGGTGATTTCGTGGTGTTGCTCCTCGGCCTCGAGATCCTCTCGCTCTCCGTCTACGCCCTCTCCGCCTGGCGGACGGGGGAGCATGGAAGCGAGGAGGCGGGCATGAAGTACTTCCTGCTCGGAGCCTTCGCCTCCGCCATCCTCGTGTACGGCATGGCACTCACCTACGGTGCGAGTGGCTCGTTCACGTTCGCGGAGATTGGCACGCTGCTTGCGGACGGTTCCGGTGGCGTGCTCGCCCTGCTCGGCGGCGCGTTGGTGCTCGTCGGCCTGGCGTTCAAGGTTTCGTTCGCTCCGTTCCACCAGTGGGCGCCCGACGTCTACACCGGTGCGCCGACGCCCGTCACGGCGTTCATGAGCGTCGTGGTGAAGGTCGCTGCGTTCGGTGCGCTCATGCGCGTCGCGAGCGAGGCGTGGCCGGCTGCGCGTCCCACGATGGACACGATGCTCGCGGTTCTCATCGCGCTGACGCTCGTCATCGGCAACCTCGGTGCCCTGCTGCAGAGTGGCGCGAAGCGCATGCTTGCCTACAGCGCCGTCGCGCATGCCGGCTACCTTGGTCTTGCCGTCCTCGCCGTGGGGCAGGGCATGGCCACCCCGACGGTGGTCGTCTGGTACCTGTTGGCGTACACCCTGATGAACGGGGGCGCCTTCGCCGTGCTCAGCGAAGTGATGGGTAACGACCCGCATGGCGATCACATCGAGTCGTGGGAAGGGCTTGGGCGTAAGCGTCCTGGTCTGGCCATTGCCATGTCGTTGTTCCTCTTCAGTCTCGCTGGCTTCCCGCCGCTCGCCGGGTTCTTCGGGAAGGCGCTTGCCGTGCAGGCGGCGTTCGAGGCGGGCTGGTCCGAACTGGCCGTTCTCGCGCTCCTCGCTGCGGTCGTCGCGGTCGTGTACTACACGCGTTTCATCTGGGCGATATGGTTCGCGCGGGGCGGCAAGGGTGAGCCGCAACGCAGCGCGCCTGCAAGCTGGGCCATCGCGTTGGCTGCGGCGGGCACCGTGGCCATGGGTCTGTTCCCCGACCTGTGGTTCGGTCTGGTGGATGGGGCGCGCATGGCCATCATGGCCGGCATGTAGCCTCACGCCTCAAGCTCGCCTTGACGTGCGCGCAACCCGAATGGGTTGCGCGCACGCTTCATTTCGGTCGTCCGGAGCTGAGGAGGATGGTCGCTGGATGATCCATGCCGAACGTGACGCTGGCCTCGCGCTGCCCGGTTGGACGAAGGATGTGGCGATGTTGGAAGCCAATCGTGGATCCTGACGGCCTTCGGCCAACGCGGCGATGATCCGTGGTCGAGTGTGTGCCGTCCTGATGCAGGGCATCCAGCGATGGGAGGTAACGGCGCCACAAAATTGCCACGTATGGCGGGTGCTAGCATGAACTTCGTGGACAAGACGACCGTCTACCTACCCGATGGGCTCCGCACACGGCTCCAGGCCGAAGCGCGGCGTCTAGGAACGACGCAAGCGGCACTGATCCGTGAAGCCATCATGACGTACCTCGACAAGGCCCCTTTGCCTCGGCCGACCTCACTCGGCGTCGTCTCCGACGACCGAATCGAGGGGCGTGGGGCGCGCAACTGGATTCGCGGCCACTGGGATCGAAACCTTGATGATCGAGGGTAGGGCGCGGGCCTTGACGGTGGTGCCGTAACGCCCTCTCCGCGTTTCGAACCAAGCGAAAGGCGCCCACAAGCCTGAGCCTTAGGCCGACAGTCCAAGCTCCTTTGCCACGGCGCGAAGCCGGCGGTCGTGCGTCTACAGCCGTGTTCCGTCGATCGCCTGACCGAGCCGGTTTAGCAGGGACGGAATCGACGCACGATTCCGTTGGTCGCCACAGGCCAACTCACCCGTGACGAGTGGATGAGCAACGACGTGGCCCCTTGCCAAGGTACCGACGCGACGCGTGTCACGCCGCCTTACATGGTCGATCCATACGGAAGTGTCAACGAGGCGTATCGAAGGGTGGGCGTCGCCGGGGAATCGGTTTCGCGTCGGGTTGCGTACCACCCAACGCCGCGAGTCGCCTGGCGCTTTCGCGCTGCACGAGCGCTTGGAGAGCCTCGTGTAGGAGCGCGTTCCGGTCTCGCACGCCGGACAGGGCTGCAGCTTCTGCCAGCAAGGTTTCGTCCAAGATCACGGTCGTTCGCATTCGATGCCCTCCTCTGCCTGCATGCTAACGGATACCCATAGAAATTCAGCGTGATGGCACGTTCTGACGTCCCTCCGCGCCATGCCGCGAGCGTGCACGCATCAGCTTGCGGATGCAACCGACGTTGGTCAAGCGCGCGAAGGACGATTGCTGCCGTTGGCTGGGACGCAACGACCAGCTGGGCCCGTGCTAGCCTCCCCGCCATGGACGCCTATCTCACGCGACTGCGCGGTCTGCTCGGTGAGCGCGACCCGCTCGACGTCCTCCGCGAAACGCCCACCCACCTGCAGGCCATCCTCGACGATCCGCGCTTCGATCCCGATGAGGCCTGGCGTGAGGGTGGTTGGACCGGGCGCGCCATCCTCGCGCACTTAGCCGACCAGGAGGTTGGCTTCGCCTTTCGCGCCCGCCAAACCGTCGCCACCGCCGAGGTCGAGCGACACCCGCTCGACGATGCCGACGCGCCGCTTCCACCGCACATCGTGCAGCCCTACGACCAGGATGCCTGGGCGCGGCACTATGAACGCATGGACCCGGCGCTCGCCGTCGCCGCCTTTTCCTCTCTGCGTGCCTGGAATCTCGCGTGGCTCGCCCGGCTCGACCTCGCCGGTTGGCTCGCGCGGTACTACCACCCCGAACGGGATGCCGAGGAGACGGTCGACGATTTCGTGCGCTTCCTCGCCGGGCATGACCTGAACCACCTCGAGCAGCTCGGCACCATCCTCGACGGGTAACACGCCGTCACCCTTTGCGGCAGGGAGAATCGTCCCTCGCAACCGTGGTAGATTCCGCGTCATGAGCATCGAACGCACTTTCGCCATGATCAAACCCGACGGCGTTCGCCGTCACCTCGTCGGAGAACTCATCAGCCGCATCGAAGCCAAGGGGTACGACATCGTCGCCCTCAAGAAGATGACGATCCCCCGCGAAACCGCCGAGAAGCACTACGGTGAGCATGCGGGCAAGCCGTTCTTCGGCGGCCTCGTCGACTTCATCACCAGCGGACCCGTCGTCGCCATGGTGCTCGAGGGCGAGAACGCCATCGCCGGCTGGCGCGGCATGATGGGCGCCACCAATCCCGCGGACGCCGCCCCCGGCACGGTTCGTGGTGACTTCGCCACAACCATCGACGAGAACGTCGCGCACGGTTCCGACGCACCCGAGACCGCGGTGCGCGAAATCGGCATTTTCTTCCCCGAGTTGTAACCCCATGCGGGCGCTTGCCCGCCCGCCGGAGGAGGCGTCATGAGGCTGTCCGACCGTATCCAGAGCGTTCGCGCATCATCCACCGTCGCGTTCAACACCAAGGCCACGGAGATGAAGCGCTCAGGGGTGGACGTGATCGCCATGACCGCCGGCGAACCCGACTTCCAGCCTCCCGAACACGTCTTCGACGCTGCACGCGACGCCATCGACAAGGGCATCACGAAGTACACGCCCGCCGAAGGGTCGATGGACCTGCGGCAAGCGATCTGTGCAAAGCACGAGCGCGAGAACGGCTGGACCGCCGAACCGAACCAGGTGATCGTGGGGACCGGCGGTAAGCAGGTGCTCTACAACGCCATCCAAGCGATGATTGATCCCGGCGACGAGGTCATCCTCATCGCCCCCTACTGGGTGTCCTACCCCGCCCAGGTGGAAATCGCGGGTGGTGTCGTCGTTTCCGTGGAGGCGCGTGCCGAGGACGGGTTCGTACCCGACCCGGCCGCGGTGGAAGCCGCCTTCACGAACAAGACGCGCGTGTTGATCGTCAACAGCCCCAGCAACCCGACCGGGGCGGTGTACCCCCCCGAGGTCATGCGCACCTTCGCTGAGATGGCCCGGAAGCACGGCGTGTGGCTCATCACCGACGACCTGTACGAGCACCTCATCTACGAGGGCGAGTTCACCGCCATGCAACCGCTCTACCCCGAGGGCACCCTCACGGTGCACGGCGCGTCGAAGGGGTACGCGCTCACGGGTTGGCGGATTGGCTGGGGTGTTGGACCGCAGCCCCTCATCAAGGCCATGACGCGCCTGCAGGGTCAGGTCACGAGCGGCGCGAACGCGCTTGCGCAACACGCCACCGTCGCTGCGCTCAACGAGGTGGAGAAGACGGCGGCGTTCCAGGCCATGACGCGCGAGGCGTACATGGAGCGGCGCGCCATTCTCGTGGAGGGCCTGAACGCACTCGGACTCCCGACGGCCATGCCGCACGGCGCGTTCTACGCCATGGCGGACCTGACGTCCATCGATCCCGATGAGGGGAAGGCGGCCTTGCGTTTGCTCGAGGAGGCGCACGTCGCCGTCGTGCCCGGCACGGACTTCGCGGCGCCCGGCTTCGCGCGCTTTAGCTACGCGACGAGCACCGAGAACGTTCGCACGGCGCTCGACCGCATCGGCAAGCTGCTGGGCTGAGCTCGCGACCGAAGAGACGGCTCCAAAGGAATGCGCCCGTGCGGCCAATCGGCTGCACGGGCGTTCTCTCGAGGTGAGGGCGGGCGGCTAGCCGCGCGGGTCGAGCGCGTCGCGCAGGGCGTCGCCCACCAAGTTGAAGCCAAGCACGACGAGCACGATGGCGAGACCGGGGAAGGTCGCCACGTGCGGTGCGACGGCGAGATACTCCCGACCCCGCGCCAGCATGAGGCCCCACTCGGGTTGTGGGGGGCGGGCACCCAGGCCGAGGAAGCCGAGGCCCGCAGCGAACAGGATGGCAATCGCCATTTGCAGGCTCGATTGCACGATGATGGGCGCCAGCGAGTTGGGAATCACGTGCCGGAACAGGATCGGCATGCCACGCCGACCCATGGCGCGCGCCGCCTCCACGTACTCACGGTTCTTCACCGATAGGACGCTGCCGCGCACGATGCGCGCATAGACGGGAATCGAGGCGATGCCCACGGCAATCATCACGTTGCCGAGACCCGTGCCGAAGGTGGCGACGAGAACGATGGCGAGGAGAATGCCGGGGAAGGCGAGGAGGATGTCGACGATGCGTTGCACGACGATGTCGGTCGTACCCCCCAGGAACCCGGAAATGGCTCCCACCGGAACGCCCACCCCGACACCGATCGTCACGCTGATCAGGCCAATGAAGAGCGAGATCCAAGCGCCGTGCACGAGGCGTGAGAGGACGTCGCGTCCCTGCTCGTCGGTCCCGAGTAGGTGGAAACGGACGGGACCGTCGACGCCGTAAAGGCGGAAGTCGGCCTTGATCAACCCGCCGAACCACTCGTACGGTTCGCCGCGCACGAACAGGCGTACCGGGTAGCGCTCGGAATCATCGACCTGCACGCCCCCGATGGGGGTGCGCGTGGCGGGGGACACCCAAATCCCGAGTTGCCCCTCGGGTCCGCGCGCGTGGACGCCGACGCCGGGCGGGAGGTACGTGGTCCGCAAGCTCTGGTCGGTCGGGGGGTACGGCGCGATGAACGGGGCGAAGGTCACGATGATCAAGAAGAAGGCGATGATCGTGAAGCCGAAGCGGGCCAGCGGGTTGGCGAGAAGACGCCGTTGCCAGCGTGCGCGTTTGCGCTTGGGTGCGGCCGCCTGGGCACCGCTTTGGGCGTTGGGGGTGACTGGTTCAGTCATAACGGATCCTCGGATCGATGACGCCGTAGACGAGATCCACGACGAGGTTGACGAGAATGAACGAGACGGCGATCAGCATGACGGCGCCCTGCACGACCGGGTAGTCGCGAGCCAGGATCGAGTCGACGAGCAGGCGACCGATGCCGGGCCAGGTGAAGACGGTTTCGGTGAGGACGGCACCTGCAAGCAGGCGACCGAATTCGAGACCGGCGACGGTGATGACCGGCACGAGGGCATTCCGGAGTGCGTGCTTGATGATCAACGAGCGGTTGAGCACGCCTTTGGCGCGGGCGGTTCGAACGAAGTCCTGGTCGAGCACTTCGAGCATCGAGGAGCGCGTCATGCGGGTGATGATGGCGGTACTGGACACGCCAAGCGTGATGGCGGGGAGGACGAGGTGCGAGAAGGTGCCGCGCCCCGCGACGGGGAACCACCCCAGATCGACGCTGAAGAACAGGATGGCGAGCAGGCCGAACCAGAACACGGGCATGGACACCCCGAGCAGCGCGATGAACGTCACGACTGCATCCACCCAACTGTTGCGCCGTATCGCGGAGATGACGCCCGCGGGAATGCCAATCAGGAAGGCGACGGTGATGCCGGCAAGCGCGAGTTCGAGGGTGTTGGGGAAGAAGGTACGCAGGTCGTCGGTGACGAGCCGGTTCGTGCGCGTGGAGCGACCGAGGTCACCCTGCGCAAGGTTGCCGACGAAGGCTGCAAACTGTTCGGGGAGGGACTTGTCGAGACCGAAGCGTTCTCGGACGCGTTCGATCGTTTCCTGGTCGGCGAACTCGCCGGCGAGGAGAAGGGCAGGGTCGCCGGGCGCGAGGCGGACCATGAGGAACACGACCACGATGACGCCGAGAATTGCGGGGAGGGCGACGAGAATGCGACGAACCGTATATTCGAACACCGGATTCCTTTACCTGGAGCGAGGCGGGTCATACGTCGAACCCGCAAAAAAATAGGGTCTGGGGGACCGCGTCGTGGCGGTCCCCCAGTTGTGTCGGATTACTCGACCGTAACGTTCCAGGCCAGCACCCGCTCGGTGGGGTGGATGACCAGGCCGCTCACGGCGTCGTTGACGGCGACGAGCTGCGTCTCGCTGTGGAGGAACAGCCACGGCGCGTCTTCGTTGATGATGCGCAGCGCGTCCTCGTACAGCGCTTCCCGCTCGGCGGGGTTCGTATTCACGCGCGCCTCGTCGAGGAGGTCATCGACCAGCGCATTGCTGTAGAAGGAGCGGTTGGAGCCGTCGGGCACGTGCTGGCTCGTGTGGAACAGCGCGTACAGGCCGTAGTCGGCGTCACCGGTGACGGTGCCCCAACCGAGCATGGCGACGGGCACTTCGTTCTCGCCGGCCGGTTGGCGGGTGAGTTCGAGGTAAGCGCCCCACTCGAGCGTTTCGATGGTGGCGTCGATGCCGACCTCGGCGAGCTGGCTCTGCACGGCTTCCGTGATTTGGATGTCCTGCAGGTAGCGGCCCGAGGGGCTGTACAGCGTGGTGCTGAAGCCGTCGGGGTAACCCGCCTCGGCGAGCAGTTCACGCGCACGCTCGGGATCGTAGGGGTAGCCACCCACGTCGGTGTAACCGAAGATGCCGGGGGCGATGGCCGCATCGCTGGGGCGCACGGCGCCACCGAGCACGAAGTCGGCGATGTCCTGCTTGTTCACCGCGTAGTTGAACGCTTGACGGACGCGCGGGTCGGTGAACGGCTCGAGGGTGTGGTTGAAGTAGATGTAGATCGTGCGGAGGCTCGAGACGTTCTCGACGGTCACGGTGTCGAGCGCGTCGAGGCGCTGGATGTCCTGCGGGGGCACGCGCACGGCGACGTGTGCTTCACCGGACTCGACGAGCGCCATGCGGGTCGTGTTCTCCGGAACGGCGAGGAACGAAACGCCGTCGATGGCGGGCACGTCACCCCAGTAGTTCTCGTTGGTGACGAGGTTCACGCGGGAACCGCGGTCCCAAGACTCGAACGCGAAGGGACCCGTACCGATGGGGTTCTCGCCGAACGCCTCACCGAGCTCCTCCACGGCGGCGGGAAGTACGATGGCCGTGGTGTTGTGCGTCAGGTGCGCGAGGAGGGGCGCGAACGGCGTTGCAAGTTGCACTTGGACTTGCATCGGGCCGACGACGGAGACCTCCGTGATCCGGTCGAGGAGGAAGCGGAAGCGGAACGCGTTATCGGGATCGATGAAGCGCTCCATGCTGCCCGCGACGATCTCGGCGGTGAGGGGCGTGCCGTCGTGGAAGGTCACGCCTTCACGAATGTTGAACGTCCAGGTGGTCGAGTCGCTCGACACCTCGTAGCTCTCGGCGAGGTGCGGAACGATCGTACCGTCGGGCTGGAGTTCGAACAGCGTTTCGTAGATGTGGCTGGTGACCGTGGCGGTGGGCGAGTCGGTCACGTCGTGCGGATCGAGGGTGATCGCGTCGGTCCCTTGCGCGATGACCAGCGTTTGCGCCGACGCCCACGCCGTCATGGCGGCGACGGCGAGGAGCGATACGAGAAGACGTACGAGTCTGTTCATGAATCTCCCTTTCTCGTGGGGGTGTAGAGGCACGGCACGACGAACCGCTTTTTTGCGAAGTGCGTGTCCGTTCGTGTCGGGCGACACGACCGTCCTCTTGGCTGTGAACTTTAGCACTTCTGGACTTCGGTTTGGTATCCGGTGCCACGCTTCGACGTGTCGGTTCGCATGGGCGATACTAGAAACATGGCTACGCGACACGTGACGTTCGAAAACCGAAGAGGCCAGCCACTCGCTGGCGTCCTCGACCTTCCCGACGACGGGAAGATCGGGGCAACCGCACTCCTCGCGCACTGCTTCACCTGCGGCAAGGATCTGAAGGGTCTCGTCCGCTTGAGTCGAACGCTCGTGGAGCACGGGTTTGCCGTCCTTCGCTTCGACTTCACGGGGATGGGGGAGAGTGGCGGCACGCCGCTCGAAGGAGGACTGGGCGGGGACGCGGACGACGTCGAGGATGCAGCGGCGTGGCTCGCCGAGCACCACGTGGCACCATCGCTCCTCGTGGGGCACTCGTTGGGAGGCCTTGCTGCCATCCTCGCGGCGGAGCGGATACCTTCCCTCGTTGCACTCGCGACGATTGGGACCCCGTCCGAGCCCGCGCACGTGTTGAATCTCGTGTCGGTGGATCCTTCGACGGTCGGAGCCGACGAAGCGGTGGAGACGACGATTGCGGGCCGCAGTTTCACGCTGCCGGGTCGGTTCTTCTCCGAGCTCGAGGCGCGTACGCCCCTCGCCTGCCTGCGCGAACTCAAACTCCCGCTCCTCGCGTTGCACGCGGTGACCGATGCGGTGGTGTCGGTCAAGCATGCCGAGGCGTTGTTCCAGGCGGCGCGTGACCCGCGCAAGGCGTACGTGTCGCTGGGCCAGGCCGATCACCTGCTCGTGAAGGAGTCGGACGCCCGCTTCGCCGGTCACGTGTTGGGCGCGTGGGCGGCGAGCCTGCTCGAGCAGGCGGGCGGGACGATGGACGTGACGGCGAACGTGTCGGGTCAACCCCGGCTCGAAGAGCGTCTGAGTCGCGCCGTGACGGAGGAGGGGTACGCCACGGACGCGTACGCCGGGGGACACCCGATGCGTTTCGATGAGCCCCTCACGGCGGGCGGGACGGATACGGGTCCCACGCCGGTCGAGGCGCTCCGCAGCGCGCTTGCCGCCTGCACGACCATCACGCTCCGCATGTACGCCAACCGGAAAGAATGGCCGCTCGAACGCATCGTCTGTGACGTGACGTCCAAGAGCGAGCGTCGCGACGGGGAGGTCTTCACGCACTTCGAGCGCCGCATCGAACTCGTGGGTGATCTTGATGCCGAGCAACGCAAGCGCATTCTCGAGATTGCCGATCGCTGTCCCGTGCACCGGAGTCTCGAGGGGACCGTGACGATCGAGACGGTCGAGGGATAGCGAACCGCCACCGGGGTACATTGCGCGAATGCCGGGAGGGATCGTGCAGCATCGTGAGGTGACGGGGTGAGCCGCAGCGCGACCTCTTCCACGCGTCGTTTCCTGGGGTGGGACACCGTGGTGGGGGGTGCGACGTTGCAGACGTTGCACACGGCCCTGTTCTTCGCGAGTTTCGGCGTGTACGTCGTGGCGTGGAACGAGGACCTGGGTTGGTCCCGCACGGCCACGTCGACGGGCTTCGCAATCGCCACGATCGTGGGCGGCGCACTCTCCATTCTGATTGGTCGCCTACTGGACCGGGTCGGCGTGCGTCGGGTGGTGGCGGCAGGCCTTGCAGGATTCATCGTGGCTTTGCTTTCGCTGTCGTTCGCAACGACGATCGTGCACTTCTACCTGGCCATGGCGGCGTGGGGTCTCGCCATCGCGATGTCGGGGTTCCTGTCGATCACGACGGCGGTCGTGCCGTGGTTCGCGGCGAGGCGCAGTACCGCCATTGCACTGATGACGCTTGGGGTGAGCATCGGCGGACTGTTCGTCCCGCTCATCGCCGATGCGGTGCTGGCGTGGGGGTGGCGTACGACGCTTCGCGCCGAGGCGCTGCTGCTTGCCGTACTGCTCGTCCCCATCATCATCTTGATGCGCAAACCGCCCGAGGCGTACGGCCAGGAGCCCGATGGTCCTGGGGCAACCCGAGCGAAGGTGGCTGGAGATTCGCCGGCGGGTGAGAGCCTCACCCTTGCGGCTGCCTTACGCACCCCTGCCTTCTGGTTGCTGGCCGTGGGGCACGCATCGGCCTTGGTGCTCGTGAATGCGGTGAACGTGCACCTCGTGCCGCTGCTCGTGGAGGGCGGCAGTTTCGACTTGGCGCGTGCGGCGCGGGTGGTGACGGTGATGACCCTCGTCACCGGCGTGGGGCAGCTGGTGGGTGGACCCATCGGGGACCGGTTCGACAAGCGGAAGTTGGCGACGATCGCGATGTGGACGCACGCCACAGCGTTCGCACTCCTCGCACTGGAGGCCAACCTGTGGACCGGCTTTGCGTTTGCCGCGTTGCATGGCTTCGCGTGGGGTGTGCGGGGTCCCCTCATGACGTCGCTGCGTGCCGATTACTTTGGGGCGAAGTACTTCGCGTCGATCATGGGGGTGACGATGACGATTCTGATGGCGGGTCAGCTTGCCGGTCCGATCGTCGCGGGGTTCCTTGCCGATTTGACGGGTTCGTATCAACCGGCGTTCTTCACGCTTGCTGTGTTCGGGGCGGTCGCCTCATTCGCCTTTTGGTTTGCGCGGCCACCGACGGTTCGCTCTGGAGCTGAGATGGAGGCTTCGACGCAAGCGTCGGGGTAGCGTTCTTCCGTGCTGCGCACCCGATACGACCGCGAAATCCTGACGCTCGCCATTCCCGCCCTGGGTGCGCTCGCGGCCGATCCGCTCGTGTCGCTCGTGGACACGGCGTTCGTGGGGCGGTTGGGTGCGCTTCCGCTCGCCGCGCTTGGCGTGAACGTCGCGATCTTCAACTTCGCCTTCGTGCTGTTCAACTTCTTGGCGTACGGCACCACCCCCATGGTGGGCAAGGCAATTGGACGGGGCGACAAGGCCACCGCGGGTCGTGTGGTGGCGAACGCGTTCGTCTTGGCCCTCGCGCTTGGCATCGTCGTCGTCGTGGTGCTGCAGATTCTCGCCGTGCCGGTGCTGCGCGTCATGGGGGCGGAGGGGGTTCTGCTGGGTCCGGCGGAGACCTACCTGAGGATTCGCATCTTCGCGGGGCCCGCCCTGCTTCTCATCACCGCGGCGAACGGAGCGTTTCGGGGGTTTCAGGACACGCGGACGCCACTCATCGTCACGCTCGGTGTGGCGCTCGTGAACCTCATCCTCGACCCGCTGTTCATCTTCGGTTTCGGTTGGGGGCTTGCCGGGGCTGCCTGGGCGACGTTGATTGCGCAGTGGCTTGGTGCCGCGTGGTTCGTCTTCCTCGTCTATGGGCGTCTTCGCCGCACCTGGCAGGTGCCGCTTCGCTTGCCCACGCCGGGGGAGTTGACACCGTTCCTGCGCGTCGGGTGGGCGCTGCTGCTGCGTACCTTCGCGTTGATCAGTTCGCTGACGCTCGCCACCGCCATCGCCACGCGCGTGGGGGTCGTCGAGGTGGCTGCACACCAGGTGGCGGCACAACTGTGGTTGTTCCTGTCGCTCGTCGTGGACGCCCTCGCGATTGCCGCGCAGGCGCTCGTCGCGCGGTTCGTGGGGGAGGGGAGGCCCGTGGAGGCGCGCCTCGTGGCCGACCGGTTGCTCTTCATGGGTGCCGTCGTCGGCGTCGGTCTCGGCGTGGGTTTCTGGATTTTGCGGCCCTGGTTAGCCGCGGCGTTCAGTGACGATGCCGCCGTCGTCGCGATGGTGCTCGCCATCTTCCCGTTCGTGGCGTTGATGCAACCCTTGAACGCCGTGGTGTTCGTGTTCGATGGCATCTACATGGCGGTGGAGGATTTCGATTACCTGGCGGTCGCGATGATCCTGTCGGCCCTCGCGGCGGCGGTCGTGCTGCTGCTCGTCCTGCCATCAGGTTGGGGGCTTGCGGGGGTGTGGTGGGGCATCACCGCCCTGATGTTCGCGCGCATGGCGACCCTGGCGTGGCGGTATCGACCCAGCGTGGGGCTGTTTCGGCGCGCCGCCTGATCGGAACGGCAAGCTTCACGAGGCGCGCCCGGCTCGACGAGGGCCGGTTGGGTGCACCGTCGGCCTTGCATCTCGCGCGCTATGCTTCCCCATGGACGAACCGTTGAAGACGCCTGGTACGGACCGGCGCAGCAAGAACCTCATCTACGCCAACGACGAGAAGTGGCGCATTGGGCGGGACATCCTCGCGCGGTACACCGGTACCGAACCCGAGGGGTTCGAGAAGCAGATCATCCTCACGAACTTCGGGTACTACACCGAGCGTTTCGAAGCGATCGCCGGGGACGCCGTGGCGACACGGGGCACCGCCATGGCGGCGATGCACAGCAAGCGGCTCGGCGTGTCGATCATCGATTTCAGCATTGGCAGTCCAGTGGCGGCCTTAATCATCGAGGTGCTCGCCACCGCGGAACCGAAGGCCACGCTTTTCCTCGGGATTTGTGGTGGGTTGCACCGTTCGCTCGTGGTGGGGGACCTGATCTTGCCGACGGCGGCGATTCGGGACGAGGGGGCGTCGCGGCACTTCATGCCGCAGCAGGTGCCCGCCCTTCCGACGTTCAAGATTCAGAAGTTCGTGAGCCAGATCGTGGTGGAGGATGGCCTCGATTACCGGACGGGCGTGGTGCACACGACCGATTACCGGTTCTGGGAGTTCGACGAGAGGTTCAAGGAGCAGCTCTACGAGGAGCGTGCGCTGGCCATCGACATGGAGACGGCCACGTTGTTCAGCGTCGGGTTCGCGTCAAAGGTGCCCATTGGCGCGCTGCTACTCGTGTCCGACCTGCCGTTGACCGAGGGGGGCGTGAAGACGCGCGATCAGGCGCGTGCGGTATTCCACGCGCATACCGACCGGCACATCGAGATTGGGATTCGCGCGATGAGCGAGATTGCCGAACGTGGGGAGCACATTCGCCACTACCGCTGGTGACGGCGCGCGAGGCTGGCTGACCCCGACGCGTGCGGCTGGTTGGTGGTGGTCTCGTGATGGCTTCATTCCGTCCTGCCCTGCACGTTTCGTTCGGTGGGGGATTGGGCGCGAGCCCTGGTGCTGGGCAACGTGAATGGCTCCAAGCCGCGCGGTGGGTTGACATCGCGCTCCTTCGGCCATGGCTGGTCAAGCGTAGGCGAATCCCCTATCGGGGCCGACGCACCGGTGCCTGGCGTGCTAAGCCTTGAGGAAGGAGGCCGTAAGGCCACGTCGTTCGCCTGCTTGAATGTCGTCTAACGATCGAGTGTCGAGAGGATGCGCTTCATGGATACGGTCACCCTTACGAGCAAGTTCCAAATCGCCATTCCCAAGGGCGTACGGGAGCGGATGAACCTCGCGGTCGGCCAGCGATTGACGATTCTGGCGGTGGACGGTCAGATCGTGTTGGCCCCGCAATCCGAGGCTCCCTCCATGCGCGGCTTCGCTGCCGGCATTGACACGACCGTACCGCGCGACGACGATCGGGTCTGAACGTCTTCGAGCACCGGTTGCACGTGGCGGGATGGATACCTCGCCGACCGCGTGACCGCCCACGCGGCAGTTTGGCGGCTATCGCGTCGTTCGCGGCTGGCCGCCGAACGTGACTTGGCTTACGCAGGCGTCGAACGACGAGACCCGGGTTCTCCTCAACGTCCGGCGAACTTTCCTTTCGCGGGCCGGACGTCGGGTTCCAGCCCATTCAGGCCCGATGAGACGTCTCATCGGGCCACCGCGATCGTCGCTCGAACACAGGATGGATTCCAAACGTGTCGACCTCAGTTGACCTCACCCTCTGGGTGTTCACATCGGTCGGGTCGAATCGCGGACGCCGCCCACGCTGCCCCTGCCCCACCCGAGGACTGCATCGGGCGTACCATGAGGCACGAAGACCTCGCCCCGCCCCTCACGAACGCAAGGAGTCCCCCATGCACGAACACCCCACCGCCCTCGATCGTGCACTCGCCATCACCGGAACGCTCTTCGCCTGGCTTCCCATCCTCTTCACCGTCTTCATCTCGGTGGTCTTTTTCGTGCAGACTGGCCAACTTCGCATTGACCCCCTCATGCCCGCCGAGATGTTCCTCGGTTACCTCGGTGGAGCCGCCCTCCTGCTCGTCCCGGCCATCGGCCTCAAAGTCCAGCGACGCGAACTCGTCGGCAGCATCCTCGTCGCCTTCGCCGGACTCGCAGGCGCGCAGGGCCTCGCCATGCTCCTTGGCCTCGCGAGTGGCGATCAGCCCGCCGAAGGCTGGCGCATGATCCTCGTCACCACGCTCCTCGTCGTCTACACGGTCGCCGTCGTCTCTACCGGCATCGTCGGACTCCGGATTGCACGCCACACGCTGAAGCGGACCTGAAGCCTCTCGACGCCACCGCGGGCGGCGTGCATCTGCACGCCTCGCCACGGGGTGCGGCGCGTAGCATCGGACCCCCAAGGCACGCCAACCTGGAGGTCGCCATGTCCGCCCGCGCACCCAAATCGCACGCGTCACACCCCGTCCGAAACCTGCTGCTCCACCTCGAGCGGCGCATCGAGCAGGGGGACGTACCCCTCGCCGATGGCGAGAAGGACGACATCGCGCGACTCGCACTCGCCACCGCCGCCCTCACCGGCGACGCCACGCTGCAGCACGCCGCCGCGCGCGACACCCGAACCCCGCCCCACCTGCTCGCCCACCTCGCCGAGGGCGCAAGCGAGGACGTTCGCATCGCTCTCGCCGGCAACCCCTCCACCCCTGCCATGATCCTGGCCCGCTTCGCAGAGGACGACCGGCTCCTCGGTGCCTTGGCGGGCAACGCCGCCCTCCCCACGTACCTCCTGCTTCGCCTCGCCAAACATTGGAACGCCGAGGTGCGACGCCGCGTCGCCTTCAACCCCTCTGCACCCGAACCGGTTCGCCGCGGGATGGTCACCCCCGTCCTCCCCCCGGAGACCTACGTGGGGTGACGTCACGTGCGCGGTAGAGTTCCCGCCATGACCCGGGAGCCCCGCGCATGACCTTCGATGATCAACGTGTCCTCGTCACGGGCGGTTCGCGCGGCATTGGCCGAGCCACCGCCCATGCGCTCGCGAGTCGAGGTGCACGCGTCGCCATCGGCTACCGCAGCGACGAGGCGAGTGCCCAAGCCACGCTTCAAGCCCTGCCCGAGGTGCCGCCTGGAGCCCATGTCGCCCTCCGGGCCGACATCGCCGATCCTGCGGACGCGCACCGCCTCGTGGACGAGGCCCATGCGGCCCTCGGCGGGCTGGACGTCCTCATCGCCAACGCCGGCATCGGAGGTCGCCACCGCATCGACGAGGACGACTACGACGCCTGGCAGCACGCCTGGAGCCGCATCCTCGCCGTCAACCTCGTGGGCACCGCCAACGTCGCCTACGCCGCTGGACGCCACATGATCCAAGGCGGTGGCGGCCGCATGGTCTTCATCTCCAGCCGGGGTGCGTTCCGAGGCGAACCCGATCAACCCGCCTACGGCGCCAGCAAGGCTGGCGTGAACGCCCTCGCGCAGTCGCTCGCCCAACAACTCGCGCCGCACCGCATCTTCGTCGGCGTGGTCGCCCCCGGATTCGTCGAAACCGACCTCGCCCGCGAACGACTCGCCGGCCCCGCAGGCGACGCCATCCGCGCGCAAAGCCCCCTCGGCCGCGTCGCCACGCCCGAGGACGTCGCCTACGCCGCCACCTTCCTCGCATCCAGGGACGCAGCCTTCACGACCGGCGCCATCCTCGACGTCAACGGCGCGTCGTACCTGCGCACGTGACGCTCGCCGCACGCCCCGTCGCCGTATTCGGCGCCATCGTCATCTCCTTCTCCGCCATCTTCTTTCGGCTTGCGGACGTCAGCAGCGCGACGGCGTCGTTTCACCGCCCCTTCCTCGCGCTTCCCTTCCTCCTCGCCATCACCCTGCTGCAGCGCAGTCAGGGGCGACCCGCCCGGCTGGCACGCGAACGCCTTGCCAGCGTTGCCGCAGGTGCGCTCATGGGCGTCGCCTTCCTCCTCTGGAACGTCGCCATCAGCGCCATCGGTGCAGGCCTCGCCACCGTCCTCGGAAACTCGCAGGTCATCTTCGTCGGCCTGGCCGCCTGGGTGCTGCAAGGTGAACGACCCAGCCGCGCCGCCCTCCTCGGCATCCCGGTCGTCCTCCTCGGCGCGCTTGCCACCAGCGGACTCGGTGGCGAGGCCGCCTATGGCGATGCACCGCTCAGCGGCGTCCTCTTCGGTCTCGCCAATGGCCTGACCTACGCCGCGTTCCTCATCCTCTTCCGCAACCTCAACCGGGGCCGGGGTCTCGCCGCCGGCCTGCTCGGCGACGCCTCCCTCGGTGCCGCCCTCGTCACCCTCGCCATCGGACTCACCACCGAACCCAACTTCCAGCTCGTTCCGCAACCCGCTGCCGCCGGTTGGCTCTTCGCCTCCGCCATCGGCCCCCAAGTCATCGGGTGGCTCGCCATCCTCTACGCCCTCCCGCGACTCCCCGCCCTCGATACGTCCGTCGTGCTCCTCCTCCAACCGGTCCTCACCGTCCTGTGGGCCTGGTGGCTGCTCGCGGAGACGCCCTCGGTCGTGCAACTCGTCGGCGTCGCCCTCGTCCTCAGTGCGGTCGCCATCGTCAGCGTTCAGGGAGGCGCCAAACCCGGGCGCGGCCACGCAGACTGACGCCTAGGACCGGAAGATCACGTCCTCACGAAGGAACGTCCGCCACGCGAACGTCAGCAACGCCGCAAGCAACGCGAGCATCACCAGCCACGTCACCGCCACGTCCGCAAGTCGCACCGACCCCTGCAACACGTCATCCATCAACACCATCACGTTCATCACCGGCACGAAGTACACCCGCGCACCCAAGTCCAGAAGGTCCGCGAACTGCAATGCCAGGGCCGGCACGATCATCACCATCGACAGGGGTGCGACGTACGTCTGTGCCTCCTTGAACGACCGAGCAAACGTGGCCACCGCCAACAGCACCGCCGCCACCGCGCCCGCTAGCAGCACCGCGCTCCCCAGCAGCGCCCACAACCCCTCCACGCCAATCGTGGGGGTGCCCCCCATCACCGCCACCATCTCCGCAGCGTCCTCCCCCAAGTTCGGGAGGAACACCCGCCGCATCAACACACCCCCGAGCAGCACCCCGGCAATCGCCATGAACGACGCGGACAAACCCGACGCGACCGTCGCCAGGAACTTCCCGACCACCACCTCCGACCGTCGAATGGGCGCCACCAGGAGCGCCTCCAACGTGCCTCGCTCCTTCTCACCCGCCGTCGCGTCGAGCGCCACCATCTGCCCACCCGTCAACGCCCACACGGCAATGAAGAACGGAATCAACCAAGACAACTGCCCACTCGAGCGTTCCTCGGGCCGACTCGCATCCACCGTCCGCACCGCCACCGGTTCCAGCACGGCCACGTCGAGACCCGCTGCCATCAACCGCTCCGCCACGAGACCCTGCCGGTACTGCGACAACGCGACTTGCACCTTGCCCGCCGCGAGCTCGCTCTGCAAGTTCCCCACCTTCTGCAGGATCGTGACCTCGGGCACCTCACCGGCCGCCAGCCTCTCGGGCAAGTCCGGTGGCACGATCAACCCCACCGCCGCCACGTCCTCCCGCACGTCCCGCAACGCATCCTCACTCGCCACGAGTTCCACGTTCGCGGCGTTCAGCATGTCAGCCAGCTCGCGGGGCACGTCGTTGAGCGCCTCCACCACCACGGGCGTGCGCGCCTCCTGCTCCCGTTCGAACAAGCCACCCAGGGCGAGAGGCAAACCGAGCATCACCGTCGGCAACACGAGAATCGGAATCAACAGGTTGCTCACCAAGGCACGCCGGTCCCGCAGCGTCGACAACGCCTCCTTCCGCGCCACCCACCACGCCATGCGCCACCTCACGCCACCACCTCCCCACGTTCCGCCC
>CAJXWR010000004.1 GCA_913062675.1 uncultured Trueperaceae bacterium | reverse complement strand
GCGTGGCGAGTGCCGCATCGACGCTCGTCCAACCCACCCGGGCGGTGGAGTTGGGCTTGCCGGTGAGGAGCCGCTCGATGCGCTCCCTCAGAAGATCGTCGTCGAGCAGGTCGCCGGCGCGAAGGCCGAGGCGGCGTGCCTTGTCGCTGTAGGCGGGGCCAATGCCGCGTCCGGTGGTTCCGACGAACCCGCCGCCCTCGTCGTTCTTCTTGTGGTGGGGCAGCACGAGGTGGGCTTCGGGTGCGATGACGATGCGGCCGGGGTCAAGACGTGTCTGCAGGGCGTCGAGTTCCTCGAGGAACGTCCAGGGATCGATGACCATGCCGGCTCCGAGCACGCTGGTGGGCCGGTCGTGCAGCACGCCGCAGGGCAGGTGGTGCAGTTTGAAGGTTTCGCCCCCCGCCACGACGGTGTGGCCTGCATTCGCACCGCCGGAGTAGCGGACGACGACGTCGGCGTCGTGGGCGAGGGCATCGACGATCTTGCCTTTCCCCTCGTCTCCCCATTGCGCACCAATCACGGCGATTCCTGGCATCGCGTCCGTCCTCTCATGAAGCGAGCGTGTCGCGTTGGGCGCACGCGTCGAAACGTTTCGCCGCGGTTGCGCGCCGTTGGGCTTGCGCGTCGTGGCGCCGGCAGTATTGCACGGTCGCCTTGCCGTCACGCCCTTCCCGCAGGGCTAGACTGTGCGCCATGAAGAATCCTTCAGGACAGGCAGGCACGCTGGTGGCGGTGGCGTCGTGACGCGCCCCCGCGTTCTCGTAACGACGGGGCATCGTTGGCTCGAGCGTCCCCTCAAGCGACTCGAAGCGGTGATGGGCGTGAACTACATGGTGGCGTTGTCGCAGGTGGGCACGACACCGACGATGTCGCCAGCACTCCCGCTCGACGTGCATGGTGACCTCGTTCCGTCGCTGCTCGATTCGGTCGACGGCGTGTTGCTTTCGGGGGGCGCGGACGTCGACCCGGTGCACTACGGTCGTTCGCCCGATGCGAACCTGGGTGTGGTGGACCCATACCGCGATGCCTTCGAACTGGCGTTGTACCGCGAGGCGCGTTCGCGCAACCTCCCCATTCTCGGCATTTGCCGCGGGATTCAGTTGATCGCCGTGGCGGAGGGCGGCGCGCTGCATCAACACCTGCCCGCCGACCCGTCACGCCTCCAGCACAGCCAGGCGTCGCCGGAGGGCCATCCGATTCACCGCGTGAAGTTGGAGCCGGGCACCGCCCTTGCCGATGCCTTCACCCGCGTGGGCGAGGACGTGACGGCGGGTGTGCAGGTGAACACGTACCACCACCAGGGGCTCGATGGCGTGCCGGATTCGCTGCGCGCGATCGCATGGACCGACGATGGCCTGGTGGAGGCGGTGGAGGGTCGCGATGGCGCGTTCCTGGTGGGGGTGCAGTGGCACCCGGAAATGGCGTTCGAGAAGCACCCGCGCCAAATCGCGCCGTTCGAAATGTTTGCGCGCGCCTTGGGGGTCGAGGGGTAGATGCGTCCTCCCGCCGAGTTCCGGACCGTCGTCATCGCCGGCGTGGGGCTCATCGGTGGGTCGATCGCGTTGGGGTTGCGGCAACGCTTCCTGGCCGAGCGGGTGATTGGGCTCGACCCGGATGCCGATGCGCTCGAGGTGGCGCGCTTCCATGGGGTGATCGACGAGGCGCGGCTCGAGCCGGGGGCGTGGCTGGAGGAGGCGGACCTGGTGATCCTTGCCACGCCTTCGCGCACGTTGACGAAGTTGGCTCGCGAACTCATCCCGTTCCTGCGGGACGATGCGATCGTGACCGACGTGGGGTCGGTGAAGCGTCCCATCGTGGAGGCGTTGCGTGACGTGCGTTTCGTGGGTGGCCACCCGATGGCGGGCTCCGATCGCGCGGGGGTGGCGAACGCCGACGCGGCCCTGATCGAGAATGCCGTGTGGGTGTTGACGCCGGACGAGGAGACCGACGCGGAGGCACTCACGCGGGTGCGGCGGCTCGTGGAGCACCTGGGCGCACGACCGATCGAACTGACGCCCGGTCAGCACGACCGCCTCGTGGCGCGCGTGTCGCACCTGCCGTACCTGGCCGCGTTGGCGCTGACGCAAGTGGCGAACCATGACGACGAGCGGGACTTGATGATGCTACTCGCTGCGGGCGGGTTTCGGGACCTCACGCGCGTCGCGTCGGGCTCGCCGGTGATGAGTCGCGACATGGTGACGGCGAATGCGGCTGCCGTGAAGGACGCCATCACCTCGTTTCGCGGTTCGCTCGATGCGCTCGAAGCGGTGCTCGACGATCCCGAGGCGCTGCTCGAGGCGGCCGAGACGGCGAAGCGGGCGCGGGATGCGATTCCCATCGTGCGGCGCAGCCTGTTGCCGCCCCGACCCGAAGTCGTGCTCGCGGTTCCCGACACGCCGGGGCAGTTGGCACGGATCACGGCGGCGTGTGGTGAGGCGGGCGTGAACGTCAAGGAGATCGAGGTCCTGTCGATTCGGGAGGCGGGGGGTGCGGTGCGGCTCGCGTTCGAGGATCAGGCGACCCTCGAGACGGCGGTGGAGGCGTTGCGCGCTGCAGGGTACGAGGCGCGCCCTCGCTTGGTGTGACGTGGCGGGTGGAGAAGCGGGTGGCGTGACGGGTCGTGACGCCCTGTTCGACCTGGCGGTGAACCGCGCCTCGAGCTACGTTCAACGACTCGATTCTTACAATCATGTAACGGATGAAGGAGAGATGGTGAAGCTGCTCGAGGCCTGGGCGCTGCGGACGCGCTTCGCCTCTCGCTTCGATCTTCGCGCCATCGCAAGGATTTTGCTCGAAAAACCGGCGGATGGGTCGCACTGGGCGGGCGGAAAGAATGGAACCTGGCGTGGTTGATGAATACTGTGAGGGACGCATCCTAGGCCGCTCCGCACCCGCTTTCTTACGCATCGCGTAACTGGCCGTTTGGCTGAATTGTCGCCGTGAGTACGGTTGGTACACCCTCTGAACAATAATGGTTTGGGTCGAACCCTCTAGACCGGACGCCCTTTTGCGACGCCCGGAATTCTCCGAAGGGAGTCCACATGGACCTACCCGTCTTGTCCGCAGGTCAATTCGACCTCATCTACAACGCTTTGTCGTTCGGCATCGCCGCCATGGGAGCTGCATTCATCTTCTTCATGACGGCCCGCACGCAGGTGAGCGCACGCTACCGGCCTGCACTGCTCATCTCCGCCGTCGTCGTCGTCATCGCCGCCTACCACTACTTCCGCATCTTCGAGTCGTGGGGCGCCGCATACGTCCTCGAAGGCGGGAACTACGTTCCCAGTGGCGAGCCGTTCAACGATGCGTACCGCTACGTCGACTGGCTCCTCACCGTGCCGCTCCTCCTCGTCGAAGCCATCGCCGTCCTGGCGCTTCCGCGTGGCAAGGCCGGCTCGATGATCGCGCGTCTCGCGCTCGCCGCGACGCTGATGATCCTCCTCGGCTACCCCGGCGAGATCGCCGACACGAACGGCGCGCGCTTCCTCTGGGGCACGCTCAGCAGCATTCCGTTCGTCTACATCCTCTGGGTGCTGTGGGGTGAACTCGGTGCGTCCCTCGACCGCCAGCCTCCCCAAGTGCGCGTCCTGGTGCGCAACCTGCGCCTCCTGCTTCTCGGCACGTGGGGCGTCTACCCGATCGCCTACATGGCGCCGTTCATCGGTCTCGATGGTGCCGCCGCCACGGTTGGCATTCAGTTGGGCTACACGGTCGCCGACGTGCTCGCGAAGGCTGGCTTCGGTCTCCTGATCTACGCCATTGCTCGCGAGAAGTCGATCGCCGACGGCGACGACCCGGTCGGCGAGCACACCGCCGCAGCCTGACCCAAACCGTTCATTCAGCCGGGGGTTCCACGCGCGCGACGTTCATCACGAACGTCGCGCGCGTTGCATGTGTCGTCGCTAGTGACTCCAGGGGCGGATGACGATCTGCCCGTCCTTCAACAGGGCAAGTTCCGCCGCGTCACCATCCCCGCCACTCGATCCACTCCCCTGCGCGACGGCCGAACCGATCCGCAACTGGTGACTCTCGATCCGTTGCGCCCAAATCACCGCCCGCTCGTTCCCCGCCGCGCCCGCATGGGCAAGACCCCGAAGCGAACCGAGCACGATGATGTCGTCCGCCGCAAGGATCTCCGCGCCCGCATTAACGTCGCCGAGCACCACCACCGAGGCGGACGATTCGATTCGCGCACCCGACCGGACGGTGCGACCCAGGATGACCGTCTCGCCCCGCGGAGGCTCCACCGCCTGCGCCGGACGCAAGTCACGGAGCGTACCCCCCGCCGCATCGATCGCTTGACGCGCCACGTCCACCAGCGCAGGGTCGAGGCGCTCCGCCACCTCGATCGACACCTTCCCGTCCAGCAGATGCGCAACGGACGCGAGGTCCCGCTCAACGCTCGCTGCATCGTCGTTCGCTTCGAAGCGGAGGAGAATACCTCCGCGAATGCCTCTCGCCTTCATGGTCGCGTCGCCCCTTCGATCCTCATGCCAGGCAGATCGTAGTACCCGACGAGGAAATCGCGGACGAGCGGTACCGCCGTGAGCGTGCTCGAGCCCGCGTTCTCCAGGAAACCTACCACGGCCATTTGCGGGTCGTCGCTCGGGACGTAGGCCATGAACCAGGTGTGCTCCATGCCCTCCCCCAACCCCGTCTGCGCCGTTCCCGTCTTCCCCGAAACGAGCAGCGGGAACGAGGCGGCCGGACCGAGGATGCTGCTCGACCCGAAGTCGGTCACCATCTCGCGCATGCCCTCGGCCAGTACGTCCCAGTACGCCCCCTCGATGGTGCGCTCCCGCGACGGCGTGGGCTCCCCACCCACCTGCTGCACGAGCCGCGGCTCCACCCTGCGGCCCTGCAACGCAAAGGCACTGAGCGCACGCACCGTCTGCAGCGGCGTGGCGAGCACGTCCCCCTGCCCAATCACCGTGTTCAGGGTGTACCCCGGGTACCAAGGCGTGTCCTTCACGTCCCGCGTCCACGTCTCGTCCGGCACGCGTCCCGCCCGCTCCCCCGGCAAGCCAATCCCCACCGGCTCGCCGTACCCAAAGGTGATGGCATCATCGTGAAGCGCCTCGATGAACGGACTCCAACCCTCGGAGAAGGCGGGCGTTTCCATGGCAGCCCGGAAGTAGTACGTGTTGCAACTATCGGCAATCGCTTCGGTCACGTCGTAGTTCCCGCGGTACGAATCGATCCAGTTCTGCCAGGTGATCCCGCCAAACGTAATCGACGCCGTGCAGGCGAACCGCTCTTGGGGAGCAGCGAAGCCATGCTCGAGCAACGTGTACGACGACAGCACCTTGAACGTCGACGCGGGTGGGAACGCTTCGATCGCCCGGTTTTGCAACGGCTGCAGCACGTCATCCCCGAGAATGGCGTTCACCGCCTCGGGGTCGCTTGGCCGGCGCGTGAACACGTTCTGATCGAACGTCGGCGCGGACGCGATGGCGAGCAGGTCACCCGTCTCGAGATCCATCGCAAGGAGGGCGCCCCGGGCCGCCGCCACCTCCGGCAGATCGTTCTCCCGCCGCTGCGCATTCACGTACGTCACGGCTCCTGCCAGCGCATCCTCCGCCGCGCGTTGCGCCTGCGGATCGAGGGTCGTCCACACGTCGAGGCCCGGCTCGGCCGGCAACGCCTCCTGGGTCCGCACCGGCACGCCGCGGTTGTTCACCTCGACCAACTCGAGGCCCGGCTGGCCGTACAGGGTGCGCTCCATGCCTGCCTCGAGACCCATCACGCCAATCATGTCGTCGAGCGCATACCCCTCGTGCCGTTCCGGATCGGCGAGGCCGGTGTAGCCGATCGCCTGCGCCGCCAAGTTCGTGGGGTAGATGCGCTCGATCCGCTCCCGCAGGTACAGGTTGCGTTGCCCCGCCACCCGCTCCTCCACCGCCGGGACGAGACCGTCGGGAATGTTCCAGGCGACCACCGCGCCGTACCGGACTTCCTGCGGGTTGCTCGGGTCGGGCGGCTCGGGAGGCCCCTCCAAATCGAGCATGCGCGCCAGGCGCGACCAACCTTCGATCTCACCGCCCCAGTACATGAGGTCGTACGCCACGCGATTGTCGGCCAGCACCGTCCCGTCACGCGCGAGGATGCGACCCCGCAGCGGCGCGATGCGGCGTTGCTGCGTGGCGTTGTTCTCCGACAGCGATGCGAAACGGTCGGCGTTCGCCAACTGCAACCAGACGAGGCGACCCGTGAAGATCACGAGGATGGTCGACACGAGCGCGAGGAGCACCCGCATGCGTGGAATCACGGGGTGGTCTCCCCTCCCAGCATGCGCATGCGTTTCAGCAGCGCATCCGACCACGGCAGGATGAGGAGCGCGACCGCGACGGTCAACACCGTCTCGCTGATCGCCACGGCCAACAGCGTCACGCCATCCTCCTGCACGCCCGTCAACCACGACAGGAGCAGCGCCACGACGAGCCACTTGCCCGTCATGGCACCCAGCACGATCAGGATGCGCTCGAGCAGGCCCGAGCCGGTGAGTTGCATCCGCACGATGGTCGCCGTGAGGGCGGCCGCAGCCAAGGCAATCGCGTGCAAACCGAGGAAACCGAAGCCCGTCACGTCCTGAAGCAACCCGACGCCATAGCCGATGAGCACGAGTTGCCATGGCGCCACGCGACCGAGGAGCGTGAGCATGGCGATCAGGAACAGGTCGGGTGCCGGCAGCGTTCCGAAGGCGGCGGACAGGAGGCCCTGCGCCAGGAAGAGGAGGAGGTAGAACGCCGCGATGCGCATGTCGACCGAGTGTACCGGCGCGCGGGGGTACCGCGCGCACGGTGGAGCGACGCACGACGCCGCGTGAGTGGGTACGCTTCGCGCATGGCAACCCTCGTAATCCATGGTGGAGCGGGACGCATCGCTGCGCCCCGCCGAGATGCATACCGTGCCGGCCTCCGCGCCGCCCTCGACGCTGGCTTCGCCGTTCTCGACGACGGTGGACATGCCGTGGACGGCGTCATGGCGGCCGTGGCGTGCATGGAGGACGACGCGCAGGCGTTCAACGCCGGCACCGGCAGTGCGCTCACGTCCCTCGGGACGGTGGAGTGCGACGCCGCCCTCATGGACGACACTGGCCGGGCGGGCGCCGTGGCGTGCGTGACCCGCATCAAGAACCCGATCCAGCTTGCGCGACGCGTGCGCGACGCCACGCCCCACGTACTCCTCGTCGGGGCGGGCGCCGAAGCGTTGAGCGACACGTACGTCGACAATGCCAGCCTCATCACCGAGGGCGCCCGCGCCGCCTGGGAACGCTGGAAGGCGCGCGACGCCGACCCGGAAGGCTCCGCCACCTGCGGCGCCGTGGCGGTCGACGATCACGGCCACCTCGCCGCCGCAACGAGCACCGGTGGCGTGCTCGGGCAGCTCCCCGGTCGGGTGGGCGACTGCCCCATTCCCGGGGCGGGTACGTGGGCGGACCCCCGCGTCGCCGTGAGCTGCACGGGGCGTGGAGAATCGTTCCTCACGACGAGTGCTGCACGCATGCTCGCCGTCGATCTTGAGGCGGGCATGGGCGGTGAGCACGCCGTGGCGGAACGGCTTGCCGCCGTCCGTCAGGCGGACGGGGAGGGCGGCCTCATTGCGGTGCAACGCGACGGCACGATCCTGTACGGGTTCGACACGACCGAAATGGCGTGGGGGTGGCGGCGACGCAGCGACGCAGGCGAACTCGAGGAAGCGTGGGACGTGAGCGACGAGGCGAGCATTCGCGTCGTACCGTGACGGCATGATCCATACGGTCACCGTCAATCCGGCGCTCGACCTCACCTACCGCGTTCCGGCCGTCACGTTCGACGATACGGTGCGCGCCCGAAGCGTCCTTCGCGCGGCGGGCGGCAAGGGCGTGAACGTCTCGCGCGTCGCCACGCGCCTCGGGCACACCACGGTCGCCATGGGGTTCGCCGGGGGGCGAGCAGGCGACGAGATCCTCGATCTCCTGCGCGACGAGGGGGTCCGCACCTGGTTCGCGCATCACGATGCCCCCACCCGAACGAACGCCATCGTTCAGGATGACGCGGGCCAGCAACTCCGCGTGAGCGGACCCGGTCCCGAGGTGCGCTCCAGTGAGGTCGATGGCCTGATCGACACCGTGTTCGAACTCCGCGCTCCCGACTTCCTCGTGCTCAGCGGCAGCCTCCTGCCCGGCGTGCCGAGCGACCTGTACGCCAAGATTGCCGAACGCAGCGCAGCGGAGGGCGTGCCCGTTGTCGTGGACGCCGACACCGAGCTGGCTGCCGCCCTCGCCGCCGGCGTGGCCCTCATCAAACCCAACGCCTACGAACTCGCGCGCCTCACCCAAATGCACGTGCACGACGTCGCCTCGGCACGCGCCGCGAGCCACACCGCGCTCGACATGGGGGCCGACGTCGTCGTCGCCAGCCTCGGGGCGCAGGGGGCCGTGTGGACGAGCGAGGAAGGCGCCTGGCACGCCACCGCCCCCGACGTACCGGTCGACTCGGCGCTCGGGGCCGGCGATTCACTCCTCGCAGGCCTCCTCGTCGCCCGCGCCGACGGCGCCACGCCCGAAGAGGCCCTCCGGTACGGCGTGGCGTGCGGATCGGCGACGGCCATGACGCCCGGCACCGACCTGTGTCACCGTGAGGACGTGGACGCCCTCACGCCCCACGTCACCGTGCAACGCCTAGACTGACGTTCACCTTTGCTCAAGAACCGAAGATGTTGGGAAGTTCCGTGAGGTCGACGAGCACCTCGCGTGGCTTGCTTCCCACGTGCGGACCCACCACACCGAGCGCCTCGAGCGAATCCATCAACTTCCCTGCCCGCGCGTGACCCACCTGCAACCGCCGCTGCAAACGACTCACGCTCGCATTCCCCTCGTTGATCACGAGTTCCGCCGCCACGCGCAACTTGTCGTCATTCCAATCGATCAACCCCGACGCTTCGGAATCATCGGCGGACACCGGTTCGAAATCGGCGCCGTACGCCTCCACGAACTCGTCGTCGAAGTACTGCCGGCGCAGGAACGATGCGACCGTCGCCATTTCATCCTCACTCACGTACGGCCCCTGCAAACGCACCGGTTTCGTCAACCCGGGTTGATGGAACAGCATGTCGCCGTTGCCCACGAGCCGTTCCGCACCCATCGAATCGAGAATCGTGCGGGAATCGTGACTCGAACTCACGGCGAACGCGACGCGCGCCGGGACGTTCACCTTGATGAGGCTCGTGATGATGTCGACCGACGGACGCTGCGTCGCGAGGATCAAATGCATGCCGGTCGCGCGCGCCATCTGCGCGAGTCGCATGATGGCCGACTCGACCTCCTTCGGACTCGTGATCATCAAGTCCGCCAACTCGTCGATGACGATCACGATGAACGGCAGTTGCGGCAGGTCGAGGTTGCGTGCCTTCTCGTTGTACTGATCGAGATTCTTCGCGCCAATCCGGCTCATCATCTTGTAGCGCCGCTCCATGTGCGTCACCGCGCCGAGCAGCACGCCCGCCGCGTCCGCCGGGTTCGTGACCACCGGACGGATGAGGTGCGGCACGCCATCGAACGGCGTGAGCTCCACCATCTTCGGGTCGATCATCAGGAAACGCAGTTCGGTCGGGAGGAACCGGTAGATCAAACTCGCGATGAAGGTGTTGACCGCGACCGACTTGCCCGACCCGGTACTCCCGGCGATCAACATGTGCGGCATCTTGGCGAGGTCACCCACCGTCATCTCCCCATCGATCGACTTCCCGAGGATCAACGGAAGGCGGGCGCGCGCCCTCTGGAAGCTCGAGGAGGTCACGGCCTCCCTGAACCGAATCAGGTCCCGGTCGGCGTTGGGCACCTCAAGACCAATGACGCTCTTGCCGGGGATGGGCGCCTCGATCCGCACCGAGCTTGCCGCCATCGCGAGCGCAAGGTCGTCCGACAGGTTCGCGAAGCGCGAAATCTTCTCCCCTGGGGCCGGTTCGAGCTCGAAACGCGTGACGGTGGGTCCACGCACGCTGCTCACCACGCGTCCCTGGAGATTGAAGTTAGCGAGGGTGGCATCGATGCGCTCCACGCGGTCCTGCGCCTCGCGGCGGCGCGCCTCGGGATCGTCCCCGCGCGGAGGCAAGGGATTCAACAGGTCGATGGGCGGAAGCTGGACGGGAATGCCACCCACGTCGGGCACGTGCTCCGAATCCCGCGCCGTCCCCGGAACGCTGGGGGGTGGCGGGGTGGCCGCATCCCGTGTCGCATCGAAGGGAGGACCGTCGTCCTCACCGGCAGGGGCGTCGGCCAAGTCGCTGGCGTGCACGGGTGCGGGCTGCTCCGCGTCCCCGCCGTCAGCAGCCTCATCCACTTCCTGAGGTCCGTCGAAGGCGAGCGAGGCGGCGCGCGCCTGCACGTCAGCCAGCGCGTCCCGCCAGGCGATCGGTTCGGCAAGCGCTTCGCGACCGCGCTGGTGCAACTCGCGAGCGAGCGAAGCATCGAACGACGTGACGTCCTCCACGCCGGGGAAGGTGGCCACGAGTTCGTTCAATTCGTCGACGAGCACGCGCCATCCATCGAGGTGCTCCACCGTCGCCTCCAGCGTCTCGGCGGTGTCGGCCACCTCCCGGTAGGCCGCGCGCCGCGCTGCATGCGCCTCACTGGCCTGCACCAGCCCGCGCGCATCGACGTCGGCCAGTGCGGCCTCCGCCTGATCGCGCTCCCGCGTCAACTTCCGGTAGCGGGCATCGAGGGCGGTGACGTCCAATGCGAGTGCCTTACGAATCTCGTCGAGCGCAGCGCTGCTCTTCGCGGGGCCCACCATGGGAGATTCGAGATCGCGACTCCGCGCGTCGAGCCACGGCGTGAAGTCGCGCACCCCTTCACTGCGAAGGTGACCCACGAGGTCCACCGCCCGCGCTGCCGTGAAGTCATCCACGGCCGCCCGCCAGGTGGTCACGTCGGCCCGTGCCTCCTCGAGCCCCGCCTCATCCACGCCACGCAGTCGTTGCCGGAGGGCAACCACCTGGTCGCGCCAGCGGACCAACTCGCCACTGCCCGGGTAGAGGCCCGCGAGGGCATTCAGGTCACGCGCCACGCTTTGCACCTCGCCGCGCACGAGCGCCACGTCGGCCCGGAAGGCGGCACGCGCCTTCACCTGCCGCCTCGTCGCCGATGCGAATCGCCAGGTGCGCGCCAGTGCGCTTCCCAACGCGAGGAGCGTGCCGCGCACGATGCGCGTGGGACGGAAACCAAACAGGACGTCAAGTCCGAGGGTCACGAGAATCACGGCGGGAATCACGAGCGTCACGCCCATCACGTCGCCCAGCACGGCGCGCAGCTCGAGGCCCAGCGCTCCCGCCTGGGCGGGCACGGTGAGCATCGCGACGCTCCATACGCCCAGCCCGGTGAGCAGGTAGCCGATCAGCATGCGGGGCCAGCCACGCGGGTTCTGGCGCACGAGGAACGCGCCACCGAGCAGGATCATGGGAATCGGAATGGCGTAGGCACTGAACCCAAGGTTCCCAAGAAGCGCGTCTTGCACGACCGTGCCCAGCGTGCCGGTCGGCAAGCCAGGGATCAGCAGGCCCAGGAGCGACGCGCCCGCTGCGAGGAGCACCAGGCCAATCGCCTCGAGATCCACGCCTCCTTGACGTTCGGCGCGACGCTTTGCGCCCTTGGCGTTGCGACGCGTCTTCTTCGCGGGGGTTCGAGCCACGCCGGAGTCTATCGCGAGGTCGGGGCGAATCTCACGCCGACGCGTCCGTTTCGTCCGCCTCACCCGGCGGCGCGCTTGCCGCCTCCGTGGGTTCGGCAGGGCCGACGTTCGCCGTCGTGGCGTAGGCCGGGCGGGTGAACAGGTAATCCTCGAGCAGCACCTTGATCATCGCGGCGACCGGGACCGCCAGCAGCGCGCCGAGGAAGCCGAGCAGGCCGAGACCGGCCAGAATCGCGAGGAGCACCGTGACGGGGTGCAGGTTCACGCTGCGGGAAAGGATGAGCGGGCTCAAGACGTTCGCTTCGAGCTGGTTGGCGACGACGAACACGACGATGGCGAGCAGGGGCGCCCAGGGACCGACGGTGAAACCGAGCAGGATGGCGGGCACGGCGCCCACGATGGGTCCGAGGTACGGCACGAGGTTGAAGATGGCGGCAAGGAAGCTGATGGCCGTTGCGAACGGAATGCCGACCAGCGACAAGCCGATCCAGATGAGCACGCCCAGGAGCGAGGTGATGAGCAGCTGGCCGCGCAGGTACCCACCCACCGCACGGTCGGCCTTGGCGATCAGATCGTTCGACAACGGGCGCCAACGCACGGGCACCAACCGACGGAAGGCGGCGACGAAGCGCGGGAAATCGTAGAGGAAGTACACCGAGACGAGCACAATGAGGAAGGTTTGCAGCGTCGCGTTCACGATGCTCGTCGCGCCGCTCACGAGGACGGCGGGTCCGCCCGACAGCAGGTTCTCGAACACCTCGAGCAGGTTCGCGACGACCGCCTCGAGCACCCCTGCCACGCGGTCCTGCGCCTGCAAGGCGAGTTCTCCCTCGCTGGTGAGGCCGAGTCGCTCGTCGAGGAACTGCGTGGCCGAGCCGGGAAGCCGGTTGAGGATGCCTTCGAACCACGCGCCGATGCGTCCAAGCTGCGCGCCCAGCGTCTCCACCGCCTCGGGAATGAGGCTGACGAAGCGGGAGAGTTCCACGACGACCTGCCCAAGCAGGAGCGAGCCGAGCACGAGCAGGTTGAGGAGCACGACGTACACGAGCACCACCCCGATGGGGCGACGCACGCGGATGCGCTGCAACCCCTCCACGAGGGGGTTGAGAATGTAGGCGACCACGAACCCGATCACGCCGACCTGCAGCACGAAGGCGTACCGGTCGCGCAGCGTCCACAACACCGCCACGAGAGCGATGGCGAGCACGAGGTACGTCGCCGCCCGCACCCACACGTTGTGCCACACCAGCTCGAGGGCGGTCACGTGGTGCGATGCGACGCGCGCACCGCTGGGCGCGCGCGAGGCGGAGGAATCGCCTTGCTCGTGGGGTTTCGTCACGCGGTCGAGTCTAGCAGAGGCGCGCCCGACGATTTCGTGCAGTGGAGTCGGTGCATCGCGGGCCGGTGCCCACCATGGAACACGCGGAGCGACTCGTCGAGCTGCCAGGCGTCCCTGCGCTGCGCGAGGGCGGCATCGAAGGCGCGGAGCGCATGCACGATGACGAGGGCGCGCCCACCCGGCTCGAGGATGCGGGCCGCCTCGTCCAACAGGCCACCGTAGAGCGCCTCGAGGTTTGCCTCGCCGCCGTGCACGTCGCCCCACGGCGGATCGGTCACCACCACGCTGCAGGCTCCGTTCGGCAGGCTGGTCGCCGTGGCGTCCTCGCGCCGAAGCTCCGCCTGAACGCCTGCAGCCGCCAGGTTCGCGCGCGCCGCCTCGAGTGCCGCCTCGTCCACGTCGATGCCCAGCAGGTGCCCCGCCGGACCGAGTGCAGCCCGTTCGATCAGCAGCGTCCCACTCCCGCAGGCGAGGTTCACGACGCGGTCCTCCGCCGTTGTTCCAAGCATGCGCCACGCGGCGGCTGCCACGCAGGCGTTCAACCCGCCGGGCAGGTTCGCCACCCGCCAGGCGCGTGCCGAGAACGGGCGAGGCGTCGTGCGTACCAGCACCTCCCAGCCCCCCTCACGTGCAGGCCGCACCCGCACCTTGAGGTCCCCCTCGGCCAGATCGACCGGCAGTCCGACCGCCGTGGCGTACGCCTGCGCGAGGCGTTGCATCACCGGACTCTCACGCCCCGCGGCCTCGAGCCGCACCCCGTGGAACGTGGCCCCGCGTCGCGCCGCTTCGCGCGTGACGTCACCCAGCACCTCCCGCACGGTTCGGACGTGCGCATCGGCCAGGAGCGCCTTGGGGCGCGGCACGTCGAACGCCACCACCCGGTGAAGCGCCGTCACCATGCGCAACGCCTCCTCGGGCAGGTCTCCACCCGCCGGCAGCTCGAACGTCACCGCATCGGCGCGCGCCGCGTCCCCCTTCACGCGCATGGCCCGCACGCCAGGCACCCCGCGCAGAGCATTCATCACGAGCGGAGCGAGGCCCGGAAGGACCTCAGCTTCCAGCGACGCGCGCTGCGCCTCCGGGGCGGGTGGGGCGGGGCTTGGGCGTGAGGGGCGACGGGACCCACGACGTGGCATGCCTGCAGCCTACCCAGCCGACCTTCACCCCCATGGCCATGACGCGCACATGACGGTTGCGCAGGGTATCCTCCCCCCGTGCAGGAGCCCGCGCAGGTTCTCAGCCCCGCTCCGCCCCCGAGACCCGTCCGCCCGCGTCGACGGTTCAAGGGTGAGTGGTTGACCGGGTACCTCATGGTCATGCCCGCCACGGTCCTGATCGGCCTGTTCGGCCTGTTCCCCATTGGCTACGCGATCTACATGAGCGTGCACCGCTGGCGCATCCGCAAGGGCGGCTTCATCGGGCTTGACAACTACGAACGCGTGCTCGGCAGTTGGGGTGGCGCGGCCGCCTTCTTCGGTGGCTTGCTCCTCATTCTCGTCGCGCACTGGCTTTGGACGACCGCCTTCCGCGGTCATTCCGACTGGCGGCGCTGGGCTCGCCTCGCCGGGGCCCTGACCCTCCTGTCGGCCGGCATCTCCATCGCGCTGGGCTGGGGCGCCATGACCGAGGCTGGCGAGGCGCGATTCCTCTCCGGACTCATCCGCACGACCTACTACGGGTTCCTCTCCGTCCCCACGCAGATCATTCTCGCCCTCATCATCGCCAGCCTGCTGTTCCAACGCCTCCGCGGCAGCGAGTTCTTCCGCATGGTGTACTTCCTGCCCTACGTCACGCCCGCCGTTGCTGGCGCGGCGGTGTACGGCGCGCTGTTCAGTCCCCGCGACGAGCGTCCCATCAATCAACTGCTCGGTTGGTTCGGCATTCCTCCGCAGGACTGGCTGTTCGAACCCGACCCCGTCCTCGAACTCATTATCAACGGCGTCCTCGTCCGGTGGGCAAACCTGACGGGAGGCGAACCCATCGAGGTTGCGCTCAGCGGCTTCTGGGCCGGCCCGAGCCTCGCCCTGATCACGATCATCATCTTCGGAATCTGGACGTACACGGGGTACAACGCCGTCATCTTCCTCGCCGGCCTGGGCAACATCCCCAAGGATCTCTACGAGGCGGCCGAGATCGACGGGGCGGGCCAACGGCAACGCTTCATGCACATCACCGTGCCGCTCCTCTCCCCCGTCACCTTCTACTTGACGGTGCTCGGCTTCATCGGCACCTTCCAGGCCTTCACGCACCTGTACGTCATGCGGGTGCCCGCCACGCGGGACGCGGTCGACACGGCCAGCGTCGTCATCTTCGACACGTTCTACAAGCGCAACGACTTTAGTCTCGCCGCGTCGCAATCGATCGTCCTGTTCGTCATCATCTTGATCCTCACGCTGTTCAACCAGCGCATCCTCGGAGGTCGTGGCCAATGAGGAACCTCGGCACCCGCCTCGGACGGACCGGCTCCGGACCCCGCCCCGGCGCACCGGACGCCCCCGCGAAGCTCGACGCGCCCATGCGATTCCGCGCGTCGCACATTCCGCTGTACCTCGCGTTGCTGCTGGGCGCCATCGTGTCCATCACGCCTTTCCTGTTCATGATCTCCACGTCCCTCATGACGCTTGGAGAGACGATCAACCGGCGCGCCCTGCCGGACGTGCCGCAGTGGGCGAACTACACCGAGGCGTGGACGAACGCCTCGTTCGACCTGTACTTCCGCAACAGCGTCATCCTGAGCGTCGTGACGATCGCAGGCGTCCTGTTCACCTCCACGCTGGCCGGCTACGCCTTCGCGCGCATCCGGTTTCCCGGTCGCAACGTGTTGTTCACCATCCTCTTGTCGACCCTCATGATTCCAGGCACGGTGACCTTCATCCCACAGTTCCTGCTCGTGCGCGGCGACATCATCCCGTGGGGCAATTGGCTCGACACGCTGCCCGCCCTCACCGTTCCTTTCTTCTCTACCGCCTTCATCATCTTCCTCTTCCGGCAGTTCTTCGCCGAAATCCCGAACGAACTGTGGGACGCCGCTCGCCTCGACGGTGCCGGACACTGGCGTTTCCTCGCACAGGTCGTGATTCCCATGAGCCGTCCCGTCCTCACCACTGGTGCACTCCTGACGTTCGTGAACACGTGGAACGAGTTCCTCTGGCCGCTCCTCGTCACCTACACCGCAACCTGGCGGCCGCTGGGGGTCGGCCTGTACACCTTCATTCAGGAGGCCGGGCCGGAGACGCACCTGCTCATGGCCGGGTCGGTCATCACGATTGTTCCCGTGCTCATCGTGTACTTCTTCACCCAGAAACAGTTCACCGAGGGGATTGCCACGTCCGGCCTGAAAGGGTGAACGGTGGTGCGGGTGAGCCCCCTTGCAAGTCCATGACGAATCTGTGAAATGATTCATAGTACGGAGTCGCGTCGGCTCGTGACCTCCGGTTTCACCATCTCGGAAGGAGCCCTTTCATGAAGAAGTTTTTCGTCCTGCTCGCCGCCCTCGGCCTGACCTTCGGTCTCGCCCAGGACGTCGAATCGCTCGATCCGTCGGGTCAGACCGTCATGTTCTGGCACCAGCACAGCAGCGAGCGCCTCGCCGGCCTCGAAGCCATCATCGACGACTTCAACGCCAACAACGAGTGGGGCATCACCGTCGAGCACGAGTACCAGGGCGGTTACGGCGACATCTTCCAGAAGATGCTCCCCATCCTTGGTACGAGCAGCACGCCGAACCTCGTCGTCGGCTACCAGAACCAAGCGGCCACCTACGCCATTGCGGATGGCATGGTCGACATGACCCCCTTCGTCGATAGCCCCACCTGGGGTCTGACCGCCGAAGAGAAGGCCGACTTCTTCCCCGGCTTCTACAACGCCGACATCTTCCCCTCCTTTGACAACCAACGCTTCGGCTTCCCTCCCAACCGCTCCATGGAAGTCCTGTACTTCAACGCCGAGTGGATCAACGAGTTGTACAACGCCGGCGCCATCTCCTTCGCCGGTGCACCCAAGACGCCCGAGCAGTTCGCCGAAGCCGCCTGCGCCGCCACCGAGAACCCCTTCAGCAAGGCGCAAGGAAGCCGCAGCCTCGGTTACCAGCTCTCCACCGACGCGAGCCGTTTCGCCAGCTGGACTTTCGCCTTCGGCGGCAACGTGTACGACTACGATGCCAACGAGTACAGCTACGACTCGCCCGAGGCGATCGAAGCGATGACGTTCCTCCAAGGCCTCTTCGATGAGGGTTGCGCCGACTTCGTGACCGAGAGATACGGTGATCAGACCGACTTCGGTGCCGGTAACCTGCTCTTCACCGTCGGGTCGAGCTCCGGCCTGCCCTTCTACAAGAGCGCCGTCGATGAGGGTGCCGACTTCACCTGGGGTGTCGCCGCCATTCCGCACACGACCGACGAGCCGGTGCAGAACATCTACGGTGCCAGCGTGTCGATCCCGACCGGTCACAGTGCCGAGGCCAACCTCGCCACCTGGCTGTTCATCAAGCACTACACCAGCGTGGCGTCCCAAGACACGTGGGCGCGCGCGAGCAACTACTTCCCCGTCCGCCAAAGCGTCGCCAACGAGATGGGTGACTACTTTGCGGAGAACATCGCCTACCAGACGGCATTCAACCTCCTTCCATACGGTACGACCGAGCCGCCCGTCCCGGGCTACGACTTCGTGCGTGACCTGATCGAGGGTGAAATGGCTGCCATCATGGATGGTTCCGACGTGGAGGCCACGCTCGCGCTGGCCAACGGTGAAGCGAACCTGATCCTCGACGATCAACTCTCCGCGATGCAGTAAACCGAACCTCACGGTTCGGATGATGGACGTGCGGGGCGCCTTCGGGCACCCCGCACGCTTCGTGTAGACCCGTTGGGCGCGTCCATATCGTGCATGCGCCCCATCGCGTCGCCTCACACGAACCCCGGACCCGCCTGCACGCGTAGCCTAGGGCAAGCGTGTCCACTCTTTCTCCCCACCGCCATGACGCACCCTGCAACGCGACGCCCCGCGCGTTGTATGTGCACGTGCCGTTCTGCCCGCACGTCTGCGCCTACTGCGACTTCCATAAGATGCGGAGGAGCGAACCGCTCGTCGCCACGTACCTCGACCGCCTCGTCGAGGAGATCGCCGATCTCGGCCTGCGCTACGGCGGTCCACTCGACACGCTGTACCTCGGCGGGGGCACGCCCTCGCACCTCAGCGACGCGGAACTCGAGCGTGTCTTCACCGCAGTCCACGAGGCCTTCGGGGGCAACGCCCGGATCGAAACGACGCTGGAGGCGGATCCCCTCACGTTCGATGCGCAGCGCCTCGCGCACTTCGCGTCGCTTGGGGTGACGCGCCTCTCCATTGGCGTGCAAAGCCTCCAGGATGAGGTTCTACGGTTCCTGAGTCGCATCCATGACGCGCGCGCTGCACGCCAGGCGATCGACCTTGCGCTCGCTGCGGGGTTCGAGGTGTCCGCCGACCTCATCACCGCCATCCCGGGTCAGGACGTGGACATGGACCTGCGCGCGTTCGCGGAAACCGGTGTGCCTCACGTGTCAGTCTACACGCTCACCATCGAGCCGTGGACGCCGTTCGCGCTCCGCAAGATTCGCGTGGATGAGGACCGCGCTGCACGCGATTACGAGCGCGCAGCCGAGGTGCTCGCCGCGCATGGCTACGCACGGTACGAGGTCTCCAACCATGCGAAGCCCGGGTTCGAAGCGAAACACAACGCCGTGTACTGGCACGGCGCTTCGTTCCTTGCAGCGGGCCCCTCCGCCGCGGCGTACCTCCCGAGCGACACTGGGTTTGGACGGCGTGTGACGAACCCACCCATCAAGGCGTGGCTCGAGCAAACCCCTGGGGAGCAGGAGGATCTTGATGCGGAGACGTACCTGCTCGAGCGTTTCCTGACCGGTCTGCGCACGACGCGCGGCGTGGATCTCGACCTCGAGCGTCACGTGACCGGCATCGACCCTCGCGAACGGTTCGCTGCGGTCCTGAACGATGCCACCCTCGCGCCCCTGTTCGAGCGGCTCGCGCGAGGTCGTCACTCCACCCAGCCCGATGCGGGGGACACGTTGCGCGTCCGGCCCGAAGGACTGCTCGTCCTCGACGCAATCCTCAGGCGGTTCGCCGAGGCGTGACGGGGGTCACGACGCGTTGGGCGCGTCGCGGTCGGTCAAACGCTGCAGCATGCGCAGTAGTACCGACGCGCTCGCCACGTCGAGTCGCGCCTCCTCCTTCATGGCTTGCAGGGCAGGCTCGTAGCGCTCGAGGAACCCTTCCTCCTGCGCGAGGTACCGCTCGATCTCCTCACGCCCCGGCTTGGGCGCCACGTGCAGCGAGCCTTCCGTGAGGCGCGCCTGCACGTCCCGCAGGTCGAGCACGAGTCCGGAGAGCGCCACTTGCGTCCAGGCATCCTCGCTGTAGGTTCCTGCCAGGTGGTCACGCAGCCAAGTGAGCGACAAGCGATCGCCCAGCGTGAAGAATCGTTCCGCCACCTCGAGCAAGGGTCGCTGCGTTCCCTCCGCCACGTCGATGGTGAACGCAGCGGCGGGCAGCATGTCGAGCGCAGCGATGTGGGTGGCGAGTTCCTCCTCGAACCCCAGCTTCGTGAAGGCCTTCCTTCGCGCCGTCGTGGCGCGCTTGTCCGCCCCGACCAGCAGGTCGGGTAGCGCGTCGCGAAGGGCGCGCAAAGGCGCACGGTAGCGGTCCATCACGTCCTGCATGCCCCGCTCGGCGTGACCCTTCTGCACGAGCCAGGCAACGATGCCCTCCGCCGCGTCGACGAGTTCGCGCATCGCCCGGTAGCACGCATCGGCGTCGATCGCCTCGTGCGCTTCGAGCGCAGCGAAGGTGGGGCGCGCGTCCAGCAGGTCGAGTGCCATCAAGCCAGCCCGCAGGATCGTGGCGGGCGAACCGCCCGACTCGCGGAGCGTTCGATGCACGAACGTCGGGCCAAGCAGGTCGACGACGAGGTTCGTCGCGACCGTCGCGACGATCTCGCGGCGGAGGGGGTGCGCCGCAATCGCCTCGGGGTACCGCTCCGGCAACGGTTCGGGCATCTCTTCGAGCAGGAGCGGGAGGAGTGCAGGGTCGCTCGGAAAGTCGGTCTCGAGCAAGCGTCGGTAGGTTCCCATCTTCGCGTAGGCGAGAAGGATGGCGAGTTCAGGACGCGTGTACGTCGCGCCCGCCGCAAGTCGCGCTGCACGTTCACGGGCGTTCGGGAGGAACTCGACGGCCGAGTCGAGGCCTCCACGCTCCTCGAGGTACTCGTGCAGGGACACGAAGAGGGTCGGATCCTCCTTCGCTCGACGCTCGGCGAGCGACAGGGCGAGCGACTGGCGGGCGGCATCCTCGAGCACGCGCCTTGACACCGAGTCGGTCATGGAGGCGAGCAGGTCGTTGCGCGCCTCGGGCGTCAGGTCACCCGTCGCGACGATGGGGGCCAGCAGAATCTTGAGGTTCACCTCGCGGTCGGACATGTCGACCCCACCCACGTTGTGAATCGCGTCGGTGTCGATGCGACCTCCGCCCTGGGCGTACTCGACGCGCGCACGTTGCGTGAAACCAAGGTTGCCGCCCTCCCCCACGACGCGGGCGCGCAGTTCGCTGGCGTCGATGCGCACCGGGTCGTTCGCGGCGTCGCCCACGTCGGCGTGGCGTTCACTGGACGCCTTGACGTACGTGCCCACCCCACCGTTCCAAAGCAGGTCGACGCGCATGCGGAGCACCGCGCGGACGAGATCGAGACCGCTGACGACCTCCCCGTCGAGATCGAGCAAGGCTCGAATCTCTGGGGTGAGGTCGATCCTCTTGGCGTGCCGGTCGAACACGCCACCACCCGTACTGATCAGCGTGGGGTCGTAGTCACGCCAGGTGGAGCGCGGGAGGCGGAAGAGGCGTTCCCGCTCGCGGTAGGCCGCTTCGGGTTCGGGATTGGGGTCGAGGAAGACGTGCATGTGGTTGAACGCCGCGACGAGACGCAGGGAGCGGCTGTAGAGCAAACCGTTCCCGAACACGTCGCCCGACATGTCCCCCATGCCCGCCACGGTGATGTGATCGGTGTGCACGTCCACGCCGAGTTCCCGGAAGTGACGGGCGACGCTCTCCCACGCTCCACGAGCGGTGATGCCCTCACGCTTGTGGTCGTACCCGTGCGTACCGCCAGAGGCGAAGGCGTCCCCGAGCCAGAAGCCTCGCGCTTGCGCCACCTCGTTCGCCGCGTCACTGAACGTCGCCGTGCCCTTGTCCGCCGCGACGACGAGGTACGGGTCGGGCTCATCGTGAATCACCATGCCGGCGGGATGCACGATTTCATCTCCCACGCGATTGTCGGTGACGGAGAGGAGCGCGTCGATGAAGGTGCGGTACTGCCGCTCGACGTACCCACGGAGTTCCTGCGGGTCGGCAGGCGCATGCTCCACGACGAACCCGCCTTTCGAGCCGACGGGAACGATGACCGCGTTCTTCGTCATTTGCGTCTTCATCAGGCCGAGAATCTCGGTCCGGAAGTCGTCGGGCCGGTCCGACCAGCGAATGCCGCCGCGCGCGACCCGGCCGCCCCGCAGGTGCGTCCCCTCGAGCCCGTAGCCGCTCACGCCAATCTCGAAGAGGGGCCTTGGTTCGGGCATGGTGGCCACGCGACGCGACGCAATCTTGAGAGCGATGGCGCCCTCGGTCAGGTAGTAGTTGCTGCGGACGGTGGCTGCAATCAGGTCGTGCAGGCCGCGCAGAACCGCATCTTCGGCGAGGCTGGCCACGTCAGCGAGGGCAGCCTGCACGGCTTCGTCGGCGGAGCGCGTCGCTTCGCTGCGTTCCTCTGGCGTGGTGACGCCAGGCAGGTTGGGGTCGTGACGAACGCGGAAGGCGGTGAGGAGTGCGGAGGCGACGGCGGGGTTGTGCGTGAGGGTGGTGCCGATGAAGGCACGACTGCTCGCCACGGCGATTTGGGCATAGTAGCGCTGGTAGGCGCGCAGGAGTTCGACCTCGCGGAGGGTGAGGCCGACGGAGAGGACCAACTGGTTGAGGGCGTCGGTGTTCACGCCCCCCTGCAGGAGTCGTTCGAGGGCGGGTACGAGGTGCGCCCGGTCACGCTCGACGTCGAGGGGTGCACCGCCTGCATTCTGGACGTGGAAGACGTCGATGCCGCGCAGGCCCGTGGGCCCTTCGATGGGGTAGGCGACCTGCTCGAGCACGCGGAGTCCCACGTTCTCGAGGGTGGGCATCACGTCGGAGAGGGCGAGGCTGGTGGTCCGGTGGTAGATCTTCAACAGCGTGGCTGGCGTGCCGTCCCGCGAATCCGGGCTTGGAAGCAGGTCCACGACGTAGGGTGCGTCGCCGAGCGCCTCGAGGTTGTCGAGGTCGCGGACCGCTTCACGGGGCGTGACGTCGGCCTGGTACCGGTCGGGAAGCGCGTCGAACCAGGTGTCGAGTCGGGTTTGGGCAGCGCGCCCGCCGTCGCGTTCGGCGAGCAGGGCGTGCAACCGGTCACGGTAGGTGCGTGACAACTCGGCGATTTCGGTTTCGAGGCGGGCCACGTCCACGGTGTCGGTGGTGCGCTGCGTGACGAAGAAGAAGTGGAACCTGACTTGGGATTCGTCCTCGCTCATCGCGAGGGTGTAATCGACCTGCTCGGCCTCGAGGTGCTCCGCAAGGTGGTGTTGCATGCGTTGCCGTACCGCGCCGCTGAAGCGTTCGCGGGGCATGATGACCATCATGCTGAGACCGCGGCCGAGCGGGTCGGGGCGAAGCGTGAGTTTGACGCCGCGTTCCTGCTCGAGCGACATGATGGTGCGAATGTCGCGGTGCAACGCTTCGGGATCGGTCCAGAACAGTTCGCTTCGGGGCATGGAACCGACGATCGTGACGATCTCCTTGTAGTCGTGCGAACCGGGTGCCGCATCGTCACGTTCGAGCACCTTGCGCAGCGTGCGCCTCAGAATGGGGGTTTCCTCGACGGGGGTGGAGAGGGCCTTGCTGGTGAACAGGCCGACGAAACGGCGTTCACCGAGCACGTGCATGCCGTCCCCGAGCTTCTTCACGCCGACGTAGTCCATGCGGGCGGGTCGATGCACCGTGGAGAGGGCGTTCGTCTTCGTGACGGTGAGGGGCCTGCCCCCGGTGATGCGTTCCCGCAGGGCGGTGGACAGGTCGTCGAGGGGTACGGCGTCCTGGAAGGCGCTTCGGTCGAGTTTGCGGAGGATGCCGAGGGCCGAGTCGGCGTCCGCTTGGAGCGTTCGGACGCCCTCGTGCTCACCGATGTCGTACTCGCGGTACCCGAGGAAGACGAAATTGTCGTCGTCGAGCCAATCGAGGAAGGCGGCGTACTCTTCGATTTCCTCGCCGCGTTCCCGGAGTGGACCCTGGGCGGCGCGGTGACGCAGGTCGCGCAGGCGATCTGCGACGTCGCGTGCCTTGCTGCGCATGGCGGCGTAATCGTCGGTGGCGAGGATGGCGTCCTGGAGGACGCGCTTGACGTTGCCGACGAGTGCATCGCGAGTTTCGGCCTCGTCGATCGCTTCGAGGATGATGAGTTCGAAGGAGATGGGCGTGCCGGCATCTCCGTGCGTGTGCAACGCGGTGATTTCGCCCGCGTCGTTGCGAACCACCCGGTAGATGGGGTGCAGGAGGTGGTGAGTCGTGACGCCGTTTCGGTCGAGTTCAGCGCGAACCGAATCGACGAGGAAGGGACGGTCGCGAACGGCGACGTGCAGGACGGTGAAGGGGCCGGTCCACCCGTGGCGCGTCGCATCGGGTTGGTAGGCGGCGACGTGCAACCCACCCTCATGAGCGTCGCGGAGGAAGGTGAAGGCCTCGCGCGCCATGGCGGTGATCGTGTCGGCGTTGAAGGCTTCGAGGAAGTTCGGGTCGGCCTTCTTGATGAGTCGTTCGGTGAAGGTGGAGAGGAGGGGATCTTCATCCCTCTTGGCCGTTCGGGTTCGAACCTGATCGAGCGTGGCTGCCATGCCGTACGCCTCCCAGCGTCGCACACGTCATGGCGTGGCGACCGGTCTCGTTGGGTCCTCGCGCGTGCCCCTTTCGGGATCGGTTCGCGCGCTTCTTCGAATGGCTCCACGATACCTGCCGGACCGCACGACGACGTCAGGTCGCGCACCCGCTGGATACACTGGGCGCCATGACGCTTCTCGTTGCCGCCGTGTTGGTGGTGTTGGACCAACTCGCGAAAGTTTGGGCGGTTTCGAACCTCGTACTCGACGCGCAAGGCATCACCGTGATTCCGGGGGCGCTGTACCTGAGCTACGTGCGGAATACCGGCGCGGCGTTTGGCTTGTTGCGGGGCGTGGACCTCACCTTCGGTCCAGTGCACATTGATGGCACGTTCCTTCTGGGCTTGCTGTCCCTCGCGGTGTCGCTCTGGCTGGTGCGGCACCTTGCGCGACACGCCCGGTCGCATGACGCCTGGACGCGCGCGGCATTGACGCTCATCCTGGCTGGGGCAGTGGGGAACATGATCGACCGATTCCGACTCGGCTACGTCATCGATTACGTCAACGTGCACATTGGTTGGTTCAACTTTCCCGTGTTCAACCTCGCCGACGCGTGCATCAGCGTGGGTGCAGTCCTGCTCATCATTGCGACGCTGGTGCACCCGTCCACGCACACGCAGGCGACGCGTCCGCACCCCGTGGCGCCCGTCGCGCCGCGTGACGCTGAGGTCGACGTTCGCGAAGATTGAATGGGCTCGGCCGTGAGTTTGCGGCCGTGCGTCCTACGGCAGGTCGGCTGGCGCGACGCGGAGGAAACGCAGCGTCCCCGCCAGGTCGGTGTGCATCGTGACGCGCCACGTGTGGCTGCCTGGGTGCCCTTCGAGCCATGCGGCCGCGTCATGCACGTTCCGGGGGTCGAGCTCGAACAGGGCGACCGCGTGGGGCGCGAGGAGGGGCGCGGCCTGACGCCAGGCGCGCTTGAACACGTCAAGTCCATCACGCCCACCGAACAACGCTTCGGGCGGGTCGTGAAGCACCTCGGGGGGGAGCGCTTCGACGTCCGCGTCGGGTAGGTACGGCAGGTTGGCGAGGAGGAGGTCGAGTCGAGGCAGGAGTTCTCGAAGCTCGGCACGCTCGAGGAGATCGGCCTGGATGAGGCGTACGTTGGGCGCGAAGGTTGCGAGGTTCACCTCGGCGAGCGCGGCGGCGTCCGAACTCTTTTCCGAAGCCCACACCTCCGCGTCGGGCCGCTCGGTGGCGATGGCGGCCGCAATGGCGCCCGAGCCGGTCCCGAGATCGAGGACGACGGGACTGGCCACGCCCTGGAGTGCTTCGAGCCCAAGTTCGACGAGGCCTTCGGTTTCGGGCCTGGGGACGAGCGCGGCGGGGGTCGAGGTCAACGTCATGCCCCAGAACGGGGCGGTGCCGAGGAGGTGTTGTAGGGGCGTGCCGATTGCACGTGCGGTGACGATGGCGTCGATCGAGGCGCGCGCGCCACTGCCGATCGTGACATCGGGTTCGGTCAACCAGTCGAGCCGCGACCGCCCCGTGACGTGCTCGAGGATGCGCCATGCTTCCGCATCGGGACTTGCGACGCCGACGTGGGCAAGTCGGTCACGAAGCGCATGGAACGGATTGTCGCCTTGCAATGGGGTCAGAACCCGCCAGGCTGCGGATCCTCGGGGGCTTCGTCGGATGCCTCGTCGCCAGCTTCGGCTTCGTCACCCCACGAGCCCTCGTCGTCTCCCCAGCCGTTCTCTTCCTCGTCACCCCAGTCATCGCCATCGGCGACGGGCTCGTCGTACGCCGGGTGGATGACCACGCGACGGTCGCGTCCCTCCCCAGCGGATTCGCTGCGGACGTCGGGATCGTCGGCGACCGCCATGTGCACGACGCGGCGTTCGGCTGCAGTCATGGGTTCCATGTCGATCGCTTCACCGAGCTTCCGGACCTGATCGGCGACGCTGCGCGCCGTTTTCGTGAGGCGCTCGTCGCGGCGGCGCTTGTACCCGCCCACGTCGACGTTCACGCGGATGGGCTCATCGCCGGCACGGTTCACGACGGCATTCACGATTTGCTCGAGTGCGGAGAGGGTGCGTCCTCCCTTGCCAATCAAGCGGCCGGCATCCCCACCCGAAATCTCGGCGAGGATTTCCGTCTCGTTCACGTCGTGCACCTCGACCGCGTAGGTGGGGTCGATGTTGAGCAGCAAGCCGACGAGGAACGCTTCAGTTCGCTCGAGCGGGTCGGCATCCTCGGACACGACGTTGGCGGCCACCATGGCAGCCTCCATGTCCATCTCCTCAGGGAGCGTGCCGCTGCTCGCGGTTTCCTCGTTCGTGTCGATTCCCAAGTCGGTCAGCATGCGATCGAGATCATTGCCGTCACCTTGCATCGCGTCACTCCCTCCGAGCGGCCGGCGTCGTCGCGCCCGATGGCTGCGCCGTCACGCCGCACCCGCCGTGCTGGCGTTCTTTTGCCGTTGAATGAGCCAGTATTGCAGGACTTGAATCCCCATGGAGACCACGAAGTACAGCAGCACACCGGCGGGGAAGGTGAAGAGGATGAAGGCGAACACGACGTTGATGAGGATTTGTTGCCGCAGGCTTTGCGGGTTGCCGCGCGCGCTGAACCACGACATGGCGAACATCACGCCCACGTACAGGATGGGCAGGATGTAGAACGGGTCGGCCTGACCCAGGTCGGGCACCCAGAGGAACCCCTCGCCGAACTCGAAGTTGACGAAGACGCGCCAGAGGATGATGAACAGTGGCATTTGCAGCAGGATGGGGAGGCAGCCTCCGGCGGGGTTCACGCCGGCCTCCTTGTAAAGCTTCATCGTTTCCTGCGTCAGGGTCTCACGGTCGTCCTTGTACTTCTTCTGGAGCGCCTGGAGTTTGGGTTGCAACTCCTGCATGCCGAACATGCTCTTCGTTTGCGTGTTGATGAGCGGCCAGACGAGCGCGCGGAACATGAGGGTCAGGATGATGATGGAAAGACCCCAGTTGCCGACCACGTCGTGGATCGAACGCAGGACCCACAGGATGCCGAGCGAGAGGCGACCGAGCAGGTTGGGCCTAAACAGGCCCGGCAGGTCGGCGTACCCCTCTTGGCTGTAGCGCACGAGTTCGTTCGGGCCGAGGTAACTGCGGAGGGCGAGCGCGACGCTTGCACCCACCTCGGGCGCCACTTCGCGTTGAAGCGCCACTTGGCGGGGCGGGAGCGGCATGGCTTGCAGTGCCTGCGCGGCTTCACCCGTGCCGGGCGTGAGGATGATGGCGAAGGCGGTGTTGCGATCGTTGTTCTGCAGGCTGACGTAACTGGGGTTGCCAATCGCTTGCGAGAGCGGGTTGGTGGCGTGCGAGCCGCTCTCCCCAATGCCTTGCCCGACCTTGATGACGGGGTTCGTGACGCCGGCAATGCCGGGGAAGGCGACCTGCAGGGGCAAGGTCGCATCGCCCTCTTCGACACGCGTGGCAGTCACGTCAATCTCGATCGTGTGGTTGAGGTTGGAGATGCGCAGGACCTTCACCACGTCGAACGGGCCGGCTTGGAAGGTGAAGGTGCCTTCGATCGTGGATTCGTCGAGGCGTTCCCACGTTTGCGTTCCCGCTTCGCGAGGCAGGTACGCCCCGTCGAGGAGGAGGGCGGCACCTGGGATTTGCGCGTCGTCGGGGATGAGGTTCTGCCGGTTGTCGAGCGCGTAGTTGTTGAGGTTCTGCCCCTTTTGGGGTTTGGCGTACGCGGCGACGATCTCACCGGTCGTGTCGATGAAGAAGTCGACGCCCTTGGTGGGGATGCGCGTCAATTCCGCGTCGAGCAGGTCGCACCAGAAGCTGGCTGCTTGCAGGTCGCACGACTCGGCGACCGTGTCGGCATTCCGGAACTCGGCGAATGGGAAGGGATGCGTGTCGAAGTCGACGGCCGCATGCGCCGCAGTGGCGAGCATGAGGATGAGGGTGAGCAGGATGGTGCGAACGTTCACGATTCCTCCACGGCGGGCCGGGACGCGCGTGCGCGGCGCGGTTCGATGGGCGGTACGGGGTCGAACCCTCCTGGGTTCCACGGGTGGCACTTCGCGACGCGGCGCGTGGCGAGCCAGCCTCCACGAAGGATGCCGTGCGTCAGGATGGCGTCGTGCGCATAGTGACTGCACGTGGGGTGGAACCGGCAACTCGGGGTTGGCTTCAGGGGGGAGACGAAGCGGCGGTACAGCGTGATGGGAAGGACCACGATGCGCCTCAGGAGCGCGTCGAGGTTACCGAGCAGCGTCATGGGAACTCGCTTCGGGTGAGGGCCGTTTCGAGCGAATCGCGCAGCGCGGCGTACTCGGCGTTCGCCGCTTGCGGTCGCGCGATGACGATCATGTCAAACCCGCGTTCGCCAAGCTCGCGTGGTGCGAGGTAGGCGCGTAGCGCTTCGCGAAGGCGGCGACGCACCCGGTTGCGGGTCACGGCGTTGCCGACCTTGCGACTGACGACGATGCCGACGCGAACGCCAGGCTCGCGCGAGGGTTTCCAGCGGAGCGAAAGCAGCCGCGCACCACCACTCCGGCCGCTACGCAACCGTTGGAAGGCCCGGTCGCCCTTGAGCGAACGGACGATGGTGGCCACGCCATGCCCCGCGTGCCGATCAGCGGTCGGAAACGGTGAGACGCGTGCGACCCTTGCGGCGACGACGCTTGAGGACGTTGCGGCCGCCCGGCGTCGCCATGCGCGCGCGGAACCCGTGCGTCTTGGCGCGCTTGCGCCGGTTGGGTTGGTAGGTACGCTTCATGGCTCTGTTGCTCCTTCCATCGCGGAACCGAGGGTCCGCGGAGGGACCGTGGGTGATGGGCGCGTAGCGGCCGTGACCCCGGAGGTCATGGCCACCCTTAGGCGTCGCGCCTAGCCGGAGAAGGATAGCACGCCACGCCGGGCTGCGCGCAACCATGCGGACGTGGTGCGAACGCGTAGCATTCGTGACAACGCCGGCGCGATACAATCGCTGTGGATGTCGGCACCAGAGAAGGACGCGGTTTTAGGCTGGACCATGACGCGGGGGGGTCCCGTCGACGAGCGCATGCTCACCGCCTATCTCGGCGCGGGGCTCGACCTGCTCGCCATCGTCGACGCCGAGGGGTTCGTCACCGCCTTCAACGACGCCTGGCGCGACACGATAGCCGTGGACGTTGCCGATCTTCGCGAAGTCAGCATGGCCGACCTGTTCGCCTCCGAGCATCGCGAGCCCTTCCGCGAGGTCCTGCGCGCCACGTGGGGCGGCGCGCCCTACGAACAGCTGCGCGTCCGCTACCCGCGCAGCGATGGTCAAGACGTATGGCTCGACGTGCACGCCACACGCGTCGGGGACGCCATCTACACGACCATGCGGAACGTGAGTGGCGAGGTGGATGCGCTGACGACCGCGCGTGAGCACCTCGAGAAGCTCGAGCGAAGCGAGGCTTTCTACCGCGGGTTGGTCGACCAGCAGAACGCCTTCATCGTACGCATCGCACCCAACGGCACCTTGACGTTCGTCAACGAAGCCTTCTGCCGCCTGTTCGGTGGTTCGCGGGAAGCGTGGATCGGTCGGTCCATCACCCCGCTTCTGCACGAGGAGGATCTCGGGGAGGCTCTCGAAGCACTCGACGCGCTTCGCGATGAACCCTTGAACCGTGGGGGCCTCACCACCCGCGTCAACACGCCCAGCGGCACCCGCTGGGTGGCGTGGGAGGCCATGGCGCACGTCAGTGAGGATGGGTCGCTGCAGGAAGTCCAAGCCAGCGGCCGAGACGTGACCGAACTCATGGAGGTGGAGCACGAGCTCCGCGATGCGCATCGTTCGCTCGAACTCGCCACGGAGATGGCAAAGATTGGTCGCTGGGACCTGGACCACGTGCAGAACACGCTCCGCTGGTCCAGTGGCGTGTACGACCTGTTCGGCGTGGACCGCGCCACGTTCACGCCCACCTTCGATGCCTTCCTCGGGATGGTGCACGAGGACGACCGGGCGAACGTCGCCGAGGCGTACCAAGCGGCCCTCGAGGCGAAACGGCCTTACGACGTGGAGCACCGGATCGTCACCCCGGCGGGGGAGGTGAAGTGGCTGCGCGAAGTCTGCGAAATCGACTTTGGTCCCAACGGGGAACCGTTGCACTCCACGGGCGTGGTGCAAGACGTCTCCTACCGCAAGTTGCACGACAGTCTCACCGGCCTTCCCAACGCACTTCAGCTCGATGACACGATCGCCGAGCGCATGGAGGATTCGCGCCGCTCGGGTCGCGGTTTCGCGCTTGCCGTGATGGACGTCGATTACTTCGCGCAGTTGAACGTCTCGGTCGGTCGCGCCAACGCCGATCGTGCGCTCGTCACGCTCGCCGACCGGTTACGCGACAATGCAGGTGACCAGGACGTCGTGGCGCGCGTGGGGGGAGACGAGTTCGCCGTGCTGCTCGATGACGTGCGTGACGAGCTCGATGCCCGCAACCGGTTGATGCGCCTCCTCGAGGTCGTGCAGCGACCCTTGCGCCTCGCGAACCGCGACGAGACGTTGAGCCTGTCGATTGGCGTGACGCTGTTCCCGCACGATACGGACGAGCCGGACACCCTCCGGCGACAGGCCGTGCACGCCCTACAACTGGCGAAGAACCAGGGGCGCGGCATGATCGTCGCGTTCGACGACACCGTGAAGGAGGACGAGGCAGCGGTCGCAACGCGCCGCCTTCGCATCCGTGACGCCATGCAGCACGGCGAGTTCACCGTATTCGTGCAGCCCTCGGTCCGGTTCGACGATGGTGCCCTGTGCGGCGTGGAGAGTCTCGTGCGGTGGCGGCACCCCGAAGATGGAATCCGGCCGCCGTCGGGGTTCCTGCCCGACATGCTCGGGAGCGAACTCGAACTCCTGCTTGGCCGATGGATGCTCGACGAGTCTCTGTCCCTTTGGAGCACCTGGCGGCGTGAGCGCGTGCCCCATGCGGACATCGCCAACGTCAGCGTGAACATCGGGGCGCATCAACTGCTTACCCCTGGCTTCGTCGAGGACGTGCGGGACGCCCTGGCCCGCCACCCGGACGTGCCTCCGAGCGAAGTGCAGGTCGAGGTCCTCGAAACCGCCGCACTTGCCGACGTGGAGCACGCACGAAGCGTCCTGCGCCGCATTCGTGGCCTGGGCGTCCGCATTGCACTGGACGACTTTGGGACGGGCTACTCCTCCCTCGCCTACTTCCGCAACCTGCCCACCGACGTCCTCAAGATCGACCGTTCGTTCGTGAGCGGCATGTTGAGCAACGGCGACGATCTCGGCATCGTGCAGAGCATCATCGCGCTCGCGCGTGCGTTCGACCGTCAGGTCGTGGCAGAGGGCGTCGAAACCATGAAGCATGCAGCCGTCCTACATGCGCTGGGTGCGGACGTGGGGCAGGGGTACGCCATTTCGAAACCCATGCCGGCCGACGCGTACCTCGCGTGGAGTGAAGCGTGGACGGCGAATCGGGAGTTCGACCACCTCGAAGACCACATGCTGGGTCCCATCGAGGAACTGCCGTTACGTGTCGCCCTGCGGAGTCACGACACGTGGTTTGACGTTCTCGACGAGGCCAGCGTCCAGCGCGACATGCCTCCCGCCATGGCGCTCGACCATCACGCCTGCCCCTTCGGCGCGTGGCTTCACGGGACGGGCAGCGCGAATTACGGGCACCTCCCCGCCTTCGATGCGGTCGTTGCCGAGCACGAGGCGTTTCACACCGCGGCTGACCGTCTCGTCGATGCCCTTCGGCGCGGTGGAAACGTCAACGAGGGGGAGGGCGCCTCGCTGCACGCCGCGTTCCGTGAGGCGCACGAGCGGCTCCGCAGGCAGATGTCTCGCCTGATGACCGATTGACCTGAGATTCAGTCTTGGAGTGCGCGCGCGAGTTGCAGGAGTCGAGCGTCGTGGAGGGCGGGCGTCAGGAGTTGCACACCCACGGGGAGTCCCGCCTCGTCCGTCCCGGCTGGCACGCTGATGGCACCGACGCCGGACAGGTTGGCGAGGACGGTGTCGACGTCACCGAGGTACATGGCGAGTGGATCGTCCACCTTCGCGCCGAGCGGGTAGGCGCTGCTGGGCGCGGTGGGGGCGAGCAGCGCGTCGACCTCGCCGAACACGTGGCTGAGTTCGTCCGCCACCTTGCGGCGCACTTGAAGGGCGCGCCCGTACCAGGCATCCACGTGCCCGGCCGACAGTGCGAAGGTGCCCATGAGGATGCGTCGGCGCACCTCGAGATTGAACCCTGCGCCCCGTGACTGCGTCATCACGTCCGCTTGCCCATCCCCGTTCGCGCCGACGCGCTTCCCGGTAATCATGCCGTCGAAGCGAGCAAGGTTGCTGCTCGCCTCGGCACTCGCAATGAGGTAGTAGGCGGCGAGGGCGGCCCGGGCGGAGGGAATGGAGACCTCGCGCACGTCCGCGCCCAGCTCCTGGAGGCGCATGCGTGTCCGTTCGACCGCGTCGAGGACGGCGGGTGCGTTGCCTTCGCCAAGCAGTTCTCGAATGACGCCGATCGTGACGCCGGCGAGCGGCGCTTCGGGGCTGGCGGCCTCCTCGAGCGCGGCATGGAAGGTGGGTTCGACCTGCACGGTGGTCGCGTCGTGCGGGTCGTGACCCACCATGGCGTCGAGGACCGCGGCCACGTCGCCTGCATCGTTGGCGAGGATGCCGACCTGGTCGAGCGAACTGGCGTAGGCGATCACGCCGTAGCGGGAGAGCGTGCCGTAGGTGGGCTTGAAGCCCGTCACGCCGCAGAAGGCGGCCGGTTGCCGGACCGATCCGCCCGTGTCGGTTCCGAGGGCGAAGGGCACCACGCCGGCGGCGACGGCGGCTGCCGCACCCCCGGAAGATCCGCCTGGCACGCGACTCGGGTCGCGTGGGTTGTGGACGGGACCGTGCGCCGAGGCTTCGCTGCTGCCGCCCATGCCGAACGCGTCGAGGTTCGTCATGGCAATGGGAATCGCGCCGGCGGCTTCGAGCCGCGCGATGACCGTCGCGTCGTACGGGGGAACGAAGTCGGCGAGGATGTCGGAACCCGCGGTGGTGGGGACCCCCTGCACGCAGATGTTGGCCTTCACGGCGAACGGTACGCCGGCAAGGGGTCGGTCCGTGGCCTGGGCGTCGAGCGCATCGGCGGCGGCGCGGGCGCGTTCGTGCAGCAGGTGCGTGAAGGCGTTGGTGTCGCGTTGCACCGTTTCGGCGCGCTCGAGGGCAGCGTCGACCACGGCGCGGGCGGTGACCTCCCCCCGCTTCACGGCGGTCGCGATGGCGACTGCGTTGGGGTACGTCGCGAGGGGATCCGCCATGCGGGGGAGCATAGCACCGACCGTTCTCGGCGCCCGGCCAGGACGCGCCCACTTGAGTGGGTGAATGTGGACGGTTTCCTATCCGCAGGGCGCACGAGTCGCTACCGTTGGCGCACATGACGACCGCCGACGCGACCTCACCCTCTCGAACCGTTCGCGCGTGGGGCGCTTCTCGACCCGGAGTCGTCCGGCGCGTGAATCAGGATGCCTTCTTCGCGGGTGAGGTGGCGGGCCGCACCCTGCTCGTCGTCGCCGACGGCATTGGTGGGCACAAGACCGGGGAGGTGGCGAGCCACCTTGCCATCGAAACGCTTTGCGATGCGCTTGCACACGCGCGGGCGCAACCGCCCGTCGCGCTGGCTCGTGCGGCAGCGCGCGCCAATCAGACGGTGTTCGCCTCTGCATCGCGCGATGCCGAGCATCACGGCATGGGAACGACGCTCACGGCCGCGTGGATCGACGGTGACGTCGCGCTCCTCGCGCACGTAGGGGATTCACGCGCCTACCTCGCGCGGGGCGGCACGCTGCGGCAGGTGAGTGAGGACCACAGTTGGGTGGCCGCACGCGTGCGGGAGGGCCTGCTGAGCGAAGCCGAGGCGCGTGAACACCGATGGAGAAACGTGATCACGAACGCCCTGGGGGCGAGCGACGCGTTTCGTCTCGACGTCACCCACGTTCCGCTCGAACAGGGGGACCGGCTCCTCCTCGTGAGCGATGGCGTGACGTCGGTGCTGTCCGACGAGCACCTCCTCGAACTCCTTGCGGGCGATGAACCACAAGACGTCACGAGATGGATTCTCGATACCGCGGACGAGCGGGGCAGTCCCGACAACGTCACGGCGGTCGTGGCCATCGTGGACGCCACGCCAGCCGCTCGGCGCCGTTACCTGCTGCCCGACGCGCGGGAGGTACGGCCGCTCGACGTGCGGCCCAGCGCGTCGGAACTCCGGGTGGTGGAGGAGTGGTACCCGCGGCGGGGGGTGGTTCGGCGAGCGGCACGCCGTGCGTTTGCGCGGGTGCAGGATGCGTGGCGTTCGCCGAGGGAAAGGACGCTCCTCGCGTTCGGGGTGGGTTCACTGATTCTGCTTGGCTTGCTCGTCACCTTCGCCATCATGCGTTGAGGACGCGTGCGTGCTACCTTCACGCCATGACTCAACGAACCGTCATCGCTACGAACGAAGCGCCCGCTGCCGTGGGTCCGTACAGTCAAGCCGTGCGCGCGGGAGACCTGCTGTTCACCGCCGGTCAGATTCCCCTGACGCCCGAGGGCACCATGGTGGAGGGGGGCGTGGAGGAACAGACGCGTCAAGTGCTCGCCAACCTCGAGGCGGTCCTGCGTGCGGGTGGGTCGGAACCGGCTCGGGTGGTGAAGTGCACCGTGTTCCTTGCCGACATGAACGACTTCGCGGCGGTAAACGCGATTTATGGGGAGGCCTTCTCCGATGCGCCTCCCGCCCGGAGTGCCGTGCAGGTTGCGCGCCTCCCGTTCGACGTGCGCGTGGAGATCGAAGCGGTCGCCTTGTGTGACGGCTAACGCCCTCAGGTCACGAACAGCAAGACCATGTACGTGAGGTAAGCGGCGAGCAGCGTGACGCCCGCCGTGCGCCCGAGGTTGCCGCGAGCGGCCATGACCGGCAGTAGGAACGCGGAGAAACCGACGGCGACGAGCAGGTCGATCGTGACGTCACCGAGCCTCACGGGTAGGGTCGTGCCGCTGGCGGTGACCCCGAGCACGGCGAGGACGTTGAACAGGTTGGATCCGGCGATGTTGCCGAGAATCATGTCGCCCTGACGCCTCGCGGCTGCGGCGATGCTCGTGGCGAGTTCGGGGAGGCTGGTGCCGAAGGCGACGAGGGTGAGGCCGACGATGCGTTCGGGCACCCCGAGCTGCGCAGCGATCTCCACCCCACCGCGGACGACGAGGTCGGCGCCGAGCACGAGGAACGAGAGGCCCACGAGGACCCGGCCGATGGCGGGTGCGAGGGGTGGGCGTTCGCTTGGCGATTCGGGCACCTCCTCGTTGATGGCGTCCGGGTCGAAGCGAACGAGGTACGTGAGGTAGGCGGCCAGGATGCCGAGGAGGATGAGGCCGTCGATGCGGCCGAGGCGTCCGTCGAGGGTGAGGGGGACGAGGAGCAGCATCGTGCCGATCGCAAGGGGCACGTCGCGTTGCAGGAACGAGGTGTTCGTCGCGATGGGGGCGAGGGCGGCGGAGGCGCCCAGGATGAGGCCGACGTTGGCGACGTTGCTACCGAGCACGTTGCCGATACCGAGGTCGGGGGCTCCCTGGAGGCTGGAGGCGATCGTGGCAGCCAATTCGGGTGCGCTGGTGCCGAAGGCGACCACGGTCAGCCCGATGACGAGGGGGCTGATGCCGAGCCTCAGGGCGAGGTTCGACGCGCCGCGGACGAGCCAGTCGCCACCGAGGACGAGGAGCACGAAACCGGCGAGGAGGAGGATCCAGCTCACCGCGTCAGGCTAGCACCGCGACCCGGAATTGTCGGGGGGTGGGCACACGACCTGGGACCGTCACGAAGTTGTAACAGGGCGTGGAACTTGCGATGATGCGGGGCGTGCAAGGCGCGAAGGGACGTTCCACGTGAAGGACCGGTTGATCGATGGTGTCCTCCTCATCGGCCTCGTTGTGGCCGCCGGCACGATCGTGTGGACCCTGCTTTCGCTCGGAGGCGGGTCGGCCCCGTCACCGTCGTCGACGGTGCCGTCCTCGAGCATGGCGCGCGAGGAGGGCGCTGCCGCTCCCTCGGGAATCGTGCCGCTCGCGCCCGATGCCGCCTCCCCCCTAACGGAGATGTCTGTTGAGGTTCCTGCGGACGTTCCGACGGGTGCTGCCGCGGACACTGGAAGCGAGGACGCTGGCACCAGGTCGGGCGATACCTCGCCGCTCATCGTGGCCGTCGAGCCTACCCCACCTGGAGGCTCGGGGCAGGATGACGCGCCGAGCGTTGCCCCTGGCGACGAGGCGACGAACGCAGCCGGGGATGACGCGCCGCTCGTCGCGCTGGACGCCACCGTGCGGAACGAAGTCGAGGACACGAATGGTGGAGCCGACGAGATGGGCGAGACGGTGGCGGCCGCCGAGCCCCCCGTTCCTTCGTCCGGCCCGGTGCGCTTGGCGCGGGTGGGATTCTCGTTCGCGACGGGAGGCTCGGGCGCGTGCGGGATCGAGCTCGAGGCGTGGCGGCACGTGGCCGTGAGTCGCGAGCTGCTCGCCGCGTACGGCTGCGGAGCGGAGGTGGCCTTGACCTTCGACGAGCCGGTGGCGGAACGCACGTCGGTCACGCTGATCGTGGGTGACACGATGAACGAATCCTGGTCGCGGACGGTGAACGTGTACGTGGCCCAAGACGAACCTGCCCTGTCGTACGGGCTTGCCACCGGAACCTTGACCCCTTCGGCCCCCTGAACGTCACGCTCGCCGTCCATCCCAGGATCACCAAGAAAGGGTCTTCCCAGGCCTTTTTTTGCCCGCGGGTGTCGCGATCTGTCAAGGGGAGGATCACCGACATGCGCGCAATTGGGGTCGTGGCAACATCGAAAGTGGCGCCGCACAAGCGGACATTCACGCCGAGAGGAGTGAGACACATGGGTCACGATTTCCAAGGCAAGGTCGCCATCGTCACGGGCGGGGGAAGCGGGATCGGCGAGTCGGCCGTGAAGGCGTTCCTCGCGGGGGGCGCGAAGGTCATGGTCGCCGACATCGACGAGGCGAACGGTCAACGCGTCGCCGAGGCCGGTGGCGCGAACGCCGCGTTCGTGAAGGTCGATACGGCCGACGCTTCGCAGGTCGAAGCGATGGTGAAGGCCACGGTCGATACGTTCGGCGGTCTCGACATCGCGGTGAACAATGCCGGCATTGGCGGTCCTGCCGCCCCCACGGGCGAGTACCCGCTCGACGGTTGGCAGAAGGTCATCGACATCAACCTGAATGGTGTGTTCTACGGCATGCGGTACCAGATTCCCGCGATGCTCGAGCGCGGAGGCGGATCGATCGTGAACATCGCGTCGATCCTCGGAAGCGTCGGATTCGCCATGTCCAGTGCCTACGTGGCAGCCAAGCACGGCGTGGTGGGCCTCTCGAAGAACGCGGCTCTCGAGTATGCAGCGCAAGGCATTCGCGTGAACTCGGTCGGACCGGGCTTCATTCGCACGCCGCTCGTGGAGAGTGCGCTCGATGAAGCGACCCTCACGATGCTCGAAGGAAAGCACGCCTCGAACCGCCTCGGGAAACCCGAAGAGGTTGCGGCGTTGATTGCGTTCCTCGCGAGCGACGACGCGTCGTTCGTGACGGGCTCGTACCACCTCGTGGATGGTGGCTACACCGCGCAGTAACCGCTCAATGATCGCGCAAGCGACGGCGGACCGGGATTCCCGGTCCGCCCCTTCTTGGCATGGACAAGGGGGTGGGTTGGCATGACGCATGTCGTGTCCCACACTGCGATCCTTTCGTTGCGAAGCGCGTAAGGCGCGTCGTATGTTTAGGTCACGGCGCATGTATGCGGGCGCGCCGAGGGCGGAACGGCGGTTCGAGACCGCTCCCAAACGCTCGCTTGCAGCCCCAACGCCTTCGCGTGTCGCGTTCGCACCCGTCGGGCAAACGCTCGAACGCATTCTCTTGGAGGCGCCTGATGCCCCCCGTCCCCGGTCACCCCAAACCCCTTGCCCGTTCCGACGTCGAGCGCTTGAAGCGCGAGGCGATTGGCCTCACGGATGCGGTCCGTGCAGGTGACCACGAAGCGCGCGCGAGGATCGAAGCGCACCTTGCGCTGAAGGAACCGTTCCCGCATGCCGACGCCCTGCACGTGCTTGCCCTAGAGAACGGTCATGCAAGCTGGTCGGCGCTGACCCTCGGTGTGGAGATCGCATCCACGAATCGTGACGGGCGGCGCGCCTGGCTGGAACGCGCCGTGTACTTCGGGCATGCGCACGTGGTGGAGCGTCTCCTCGAGGTAGATTCCGCACTCCCGGGCGACGATTTGGGTCTACGCATCGCCTTGTTCGACGCGGCGTTCGTTCGTCGTGCACTCGTCGAGAATCCGGCCGCTGCGACCTCACTCGCGGGGCGGCGCATGCCCATCGGCCACCTGTGTTTCTCGCAGTTCGCGCGCCTGAATCCAGAAGAACGTGCAATGCGCGAGGAAGCGTCCCTCGAGGTGGCCGAGCTCCTCGTGGAGCACGGCGCGAACGTCAACGAGAGCGTGGCTGCCGAGCCGGGCTCGCCACACCGTCTATCGATGCTTTACGGCGCGTTGGGGCATGCCGGCAACCTTGCCCTGGCTCGATGGTTGCTCGAGCACGGGGCAAATCCGAACGATGACGAATCGCTTTACCACGCCACCGAACGAGAGGGTCCGGACGCGGTGCGTCTCCTTCTTCGGCACGGCGCGCGCATCGAAGGTACGAACGCAATCCTTCGCGCGGTCCACGTCGGCAATGTGGAGGCGTTGCGTGCGCTCGTCGCTGCAGGGGGTGACCCGAATGCGGTGGCGTCCGATCGCCCGAGCGGTGAGCCGATCGACGCCATGACCCCGCTACAGTTGGCCGCCATGGTGGGTGCACCCCGCGACGTCGTCGAGGTGCTGCTCGACGGTGGGGCGGACCCCGAGATTCCCTGGAACGGTCGTGCCGCCTACGCAACGGCACGCATCCACGGTTCTCGTGGGGTCGCCGACCTTCTGGAGGCGCGTGGCCATGGCGTTCGCGCGTCTGGCATCGATGAGGTTCTCGCGTCGTGTGCGGAGGGGGTCGCTCCAGCATCCCGCCTCGACGTCACGGACCTTTCCGTCGAGGATCGTCGGTTGTTGATTCGGGTCGCCGGTCGACCCGGTCGCGGTGCGCATCTCCGCGCCTTGCTTGCCGCCGGGTTATCGCCCAGCGAGACCGACGAGATGGGCATGACGGCGCTGCACATGGCGCTGTGGGAGGGAATCGCGGCGAACGTCACCGTGTTGCTGGAGCACGGTCCCGATTTTGGGCACGTCAATGCGTACGGTGGGGACGCCGTGGATACGCTGCTGCATGGCGCCGAGTTCTGCCCGGCGGCGGGCGACCGTGAGCATGTGACCTGCGCGACGTTGCTGGTCGAGGCGGGAGCCCCCCTGCCGGACGACCGGAGTCTCGCCGAGTGTGGAAATCCGGACATCGTCGCTTTCTACGAGGGGGTCCGGGCGTTGACCGCGTGACGGGACCGTTGAACGTGCGCGCGGACCGATGAGGACCGGTCCGCGCGCGCTCGTATTGTTTGCTTCGTCGCTCAGGCTTGGCGCCAGAGCAGTTCCCGTTTGACTTCCTCGATGGCCTGCGTGATGGGAATGTCGCGCGGGCAGGCTTCGGTGCAGTTGTACGCCGTGCGGCAGCGCCACAGGCCGTTGGACTGGTTCATGACCTCCATGCGTGCCGCGTTGCCCTGGTCGCGCGAATCGAAGATGAAGCGGTGCGCGTTCACGATGGCGGCGGGGCCGAGGTACCGACCGTTCGTCCAGAAGACGGGGCACGAGGTGGTGCACGCCGCGCAGAGGATGCACTTCGTGGTGGCGTCGAACACCTCGCGGTCCTCGGGACTTTGCAGACGCTCGCGTGGTGGTTCGGCATCGTCGTTGATGAAGAACGGCAGGACCGCCTTGTACGCGTCGAAGAACGGTTCCATGTCGACGAACAGGTCCTTTTGCACCTCGAGGCCGCGGATGGGTTCGACGGAAATCGTGTCACCGAGGTCCTGCACGAGGATCTTGCAGGCGAGGCGGTTGACGCCGTTGATGAGCATGGCGTCACTGCCGCAGACTCCGTGCGCGCAGCTGCGGCGGTACGTGATGGTGCCGTCCATTTCCCACTTGATGGTGTTGAGCACGTCGAGCACCCGGTCGGTGGGTCGCACGTCGAGTCGGTACTCGGCCCAGTAGGGGCGCGCATCCTTCTCGGGGTCGAAACGCTTGATCTTCATCGTGATGGGAATCATGTCGGGCGTGTGGACGGGCGCGCCGGTCGGGATGCGGGTCGGTGTGGTGGCGTCCATTAGTAGACCCTCGGTTTCGGTTCGTACTTGCCGAGCGTGACGGGCTTGTAGTCGATGCGGACCGAGCCGTCGTCTTCCTTGTAGACGAGGGTGTGCTTGAGCCACTGGTCGTCGTCGCGTTCGGTGAAGTCTTCACGGCTGTGCGCACCGCGGGACTCCTGCCGGTTGAGGGCACCGTGCACGAGCTGCTCGGCGTTGTCGAGCAGGAAGCCAAGCTCGACCGTTTCCATGAGTTCGGTGTTGAACTGCGTGCCGGTGTCCTCGACGGACACCTGGGCGTACCGCTCGCGCAGCTGAGCGAGGATCTCCACCTGGTTCTGCAGCGTCTCGGAGGTCCGGAAGACCGAGGCGTTGTCCATCATGGTGTCCTGCAGCGCCTTGCGAACGTGGCTGGCGCGTTCGCTGCCCGACGCGGCGCGAATCCGGTCGAGTTCACTGCGGGTGCGTTCCGTCACGCCGTCGGGCATCGGTTCGTAGTCGACGCTGGCGGCGTACTTGGCGGCTTCGATGCCGGCGCGGCGACCGAAGACGATGAGGTCGCCGAGGCTGTTCGTGCCGAGGCGGTTGGCGCCGTGCAGACTGGCGCAGGCCACCTCGCCGGCGGCGTAGAGGCCGGGCACGATCGTGTTGTTCCCGTCGCGGATGACTTCGGTGTTGATGGTGGTGGGGATGCCGCCCATGGCGTAGTGCGCGGTGGGTTGCACGGGGACGGGTTCCTTGATGGGGTCGACGCCGAGGTAGATGCGCGCGAACTCGGTGATGTCGGGCAGGCGCTCCTCGATGATGGCGGCATCGATGTGCGTGAGGTCGAGCAGGATGTAGTCCTTGTCGGGACCCACGCCGCGTCCCTCTTGAATCTCGAGGTACATCGCGCGGCTGACCATGTCGCGGGGCGCGAGGTCCTTGATGGTGGGCGCGTAGCGTTCCATGAAGCGTTCACCGTCGGCGTTGCGGAGGATGCCGCCCTCGCCGCGCGCACCCTCGGTGAGGAGCACGCCGATCTTGTACAGGCCGGTGGGGTGGAACTGGTAGAACTCCGGGTCCTCCATGGGGATGCCGCGGCGGTACAGGACGCTCATGAGGTCACCGGTGAGCGCGTGCGCGTTGCTCGTCACCTTGAACATGCGGCCGTTGCCGCCGGTCGCAATGATGGTGGCCTTGGCGTGGAAGACGTGGAGTTCACCGGTCGCGAGTTCGTAGGCGACGACGCCGCGCGCACTGCCGTCCTCGAGAATCACGTCGAGGACGTAGAACTCGTTGAAGAAGGTCACCTGATCCTTGATGGACTGCTGGTAGAGGGTCTGCAGAATCATGTGGCCGGTGCGGTCCGCGGCGTAGCAGGCGCGTTCGACCGCGCTCTTCCCGAACTCGCGGGTGTGACCCCCGAACTTGCGTTGGGCGATGCGACCCTCGGGCGTGCGGCTGAACGGAAGCCCCATGTGCTCGAGTTCGTACACCGCGTCGATCACCTCGTGCGAGAACTTCTCCGCGACGTCCTGGTCGGCGAGGTAATCGCCGCCCTTGACGGTGTCGAAGGCGTGCCACTCGGGATGGTCTTCGCTGACGTTGCCTAGGGCGGCACCCACGCCGCCCTGCGCCGCTCCGGTGTGCGAGCGGGTGGGATACAGCTTGCTGATGACGGCGACGCTGACGCCGGGGTTCTGCGCGGCGTAGCGCGCGGCCATGAGGCCGGCCCCACCCGCACCGACTACGAGAACGTCGTACTTGTGTGCCCTTGCCACGGTTGCCTCCTCAGTTGAGGGCGCGCACCGCGGCGCCCATTTCGTCGTAGCTGAATGCCCACAGCGTCATCGTGCCGAGCACGAAGACGATGCCGGTGATGGTGAATAGAGCGGCCTTCGCCCAGAAGCGACGACCGGGCTTGCGGACGTAATCCTCGATGCTGTAGCGCAGGCCGTTCACGCCGTGCAGCAAGGCGAAGCCGAGGAGGAACGTGTCGAAGATCTTGACGCTCGGTTGCGCAAGGCGATTGGCGACGTAGGCGTAGTCGATCTCGCCTGCGTTGAACGCGATGTTGTTCGCGTAAATGTGCGCGAAGACGAGGAAGACGAGCATGAGTCCGCTGATGCGCATGAACACCCACCAGACGAGTTCGCCGCTGGTGTTGTACGTCTCGCGCGCCTGCTTGAGGGTCTTGGGGGCTGCGGTGGCCATGTCAGGCGATCCCCAGGATTTCGGGCACGACCTTGATGAGGACGGGAATGCCGACGATGGCGGTGAGGCCCATCGCGCCGTACCAGAGCGCACCCTGGTACTTCACGCCCCAGTCGGTGAAGTCCATCAGGATGATGCGAATGCCGTTGAAGGCGTGGTAGACGACGGCGGCCATGATGAGGATCAGGCCGACGCGGAATGGCCACTGGTGATAGAAGGCGAGGAACGCGTTGAACGGTCCCTCGGGTCCGAACATCACCAGGCTGATGTCGATGACGTGTAGCAACAAGTAGAGCGCAAGTCCCACACCGGTGAGGCGGTGCAGCACGAACGCCCATTGCCCTTCGCGACCTCGGTACATGGTCATCCTCCCTAAGGCGCCGACGTCCCTGAAGGAGCCAAATGCACCTCCGGTAACGCCGTGTTACCGGGACGGTACCACGCGCGCGGGGGGGACATTTTGGTCGGATTTCCAATGTGTACAACCTTGCATCGGTGTCTCCCCTGCTCGAATCCTGACGCTGCAGGGGTAGATTGGGTGGCATGTTGCTCGCCTTTGATTTGGACAACACCGTGGTGACGAGGTCGCACGAGCTTCCGCGCGAGATCGAGCGGGCGGTTTGGGACGCGCGCGATGCCGGTCATCACGTGACCGTGCTGACCGGCCGGCCGCTCTCCTCCGCCCACCGGTTCGTGCACCAACTCGGCGTGACCCCGGGCCCGTACAGCGTGAATCATGGGGCGCTCGTGTTCGGCTTGCAGGGCGAGATCCTTCGTCGCAAGCGGATGACGGTGGAGCACGTCCGGTCGATTCTCGCGCCTGCGGTCCTGCCTCAGGGCGTCCCGTTCGCGTGCATCGTCGATGACGCCCTGTTCGTCAACGATCCGCACGACGAGCGGTGGGCGTGGGCGCATACGGCGAACCGCCGGGTGGAGCGTTTCGAGTACGAGCGGGTCGGGGAGGCGGACAAGATCGTGTTCGGCAGCAATGGCGAGTCGGAGGCGATGGAGGCACGCATCCTCGCGGAGCACACGTTGACGGTGTACCGCTGGGGCGATGGCTACCTGGAGATCACGGCGGACGAGGCGGACAAGGGCACGGCGCTCGCGCTGATCGCCGCGCAACTGGGTGTCGCGCGGGAGGACACCGTGGCGTTCGGGGATGGCACGAACGACGTGTCGATGCTGGCCTGGGCGGGGCGGGCCGTGTCGGTGGGTCCGTATGCGCCGGACGAGGTGCGCGCCGTGGCGCAAGAGCACATCGACGCACCCGAGGAGTTGGGCGTGGCGCAGTGGTTGCGCCGCCACGCGCTTTCCTAGGCTCGCATCGTGGAAGGGTCGGACGAAAGGCAGGCTGGACCGGGGCGAGACGGGCCGAGGCACATTGCGCCCGTACAGCCTGGCCCGACGGGGAGCGCGCCAGGCGCACGCTTTCAGGGTCGTTCACGCGCCTGGGAAGTCCTCGTGCTGGTCGTGGCGCTGCTGGTCGCCGCGCCCATCCTGGTGGTGGTGGCGAGCGTGTTCACCCCGGCGGGGGACGTGTGGAGCCACTTGGCGTCCACGGTGCTGCCGGACTACGTGCGCAATTCGCTTGCCTTGATGGTGGGCGTGGGCGTGGGCACGTTGGTGCTGGGGGTCGGGAGCGCGTGGCTCGTCACGATGACGTCGTTCCCGGGACGGCGCGTGTTCGAGTGGGCGTTGCTGCTGCCCATGGCGATCCCGGCGTACATCCTGGCGTACGCCTACACCGATTTCTTGCAGTTCTCTGGGCCGCTGCAAACCTTGTTGCGTGACGTGACCGGTTGGGGGCCTGGCGAGTACCGCTTCCCGAACGTGCGGTCGCTTTGGGGTGCGATCGTCATGTTGACGCTTGCGCTGTACCCGTACGTGTACCTGTTGACGCGGACGGCGTTCCTGGAGCAGGCGGCGTCGATCCTGGAGGCGAGCCGCAGCTTAGGGCGCAATGCCTGGGCGACGTTCTTCGTCGTGTCGTTGCCGCTCGCACGGCCGCAGGTCGCGGCGGGCGTGGCGCTCGCGTTGATGGAAACCCTCGCCGATTTCGGGACGGTGGAGTACTTCGGCGTGGTGACGTTCACGACGGGCATCTACCGCACCTGGTTTGGGCTGGGGGAACGCGCGGCAGCTGCGCAACTCGCTGCGCTGCTCCTCGTGTTCGTGCTGGTGTTGATCGTGCTCGAGCGCAGTTTGGGGCGTCGGCCGGAGGGGCAGCAACCCACCGGGCGGTTTCGGCCCCTCGCCCGCTTCGAGTTGCGCGGATTTCGTGCCGTGAGCGCCACCTCGTTCGTGGTTCTGCCCATCCTGCTTGGCTTCCTTGCTCCTGCCGGCATCCTGCTGGAGATGACGGTGTCGTCGGGTCGGGGCCTTGGCTCCGGTTTCTTCGGCTACCTGTGGAACACCGTTTCGGTTGCGGGCATCACGGCGGTCCTTACGCTCACCGTGGCGGTGGTGTTGGCGTACGGTCGGCGCTTGCGGCCGAGTCGCGTGGTGCGCGCCGGGACGCGCGTGGCGTCGATGGGGTACGCCGTGCCGGGCTCGGTCATTGCGGTGGGCGTGCTGCTGCACCTCGGTTGGCTCGACGCGCGTGTGGACGCGGCAGCGCGCGCGGTGTTCGGGGTGGGTCCAGGCCTGTTGTTCAGCGGCACGATTCTCGGTCTCGTGTTTGCTTACCTGGTTCGCTTCCTCGCCGTTGCGTACGGCGGGGTGGAGGCGAGCCTGCAGAAGGTGACGCGCAGCATGGATGACGCCTCGCGGAGCCTGGGTCGGCGGGGCTTCGGCACGCTTTGGCAGGTGCACCTGCCGTTGCTGAGGGGCAGCCTGTTGACGGCCGCCCTGCTCGTTTTCGTGGACGTGATGAAGGAACTTCCCGCCACGTTGATCGTGCGGCCGTTCGATTTCGACACGCTGGCCGTCCGCGTGTACCGCCTCGCGTCGGACGAGCGGCTGGTGGAGGCCGCGCCGGGCGCCCTGGCGATTGCGCTCGTGGGTCTCGTTCCCGTCATCGTGCTGAGTCGGGCGTTGACGCGGAGTCGGGACCAGCGCGAACGCGCTTGACGAGGACCGGGCGCCCACGCTTCGTGCGTGAACGCTGGATCGAGTTCGGTTCGTCTTGCGGCTCGCGCGCGGTCTCGCGCCGTGAGCGGGTCCGGCATGCGTTGCGGCGCGCCCCAGGAGGGAGGCGCGCCGCTGGCAGGTCGCGACCGGTTTGGCCGCGGTCGTCAGGAGGCGAAGGTCAGCGCCAGCCCACGCGGTCGAAGATGCGGACCGCTTCAGGGTTGTTCTCGCCGTAGACGGCGACGTTGACGGCGTCGCTGACGAAGTCACCGAAGCTTTGCGTCACCTCACCCGCGACCGCACCCTCGACAACGGGGTACTCGTTGTTACCGCTAGCGAAGACCTCTTGCGCCTCGGCGCTCACGAGATACTCGATGAAGATGCGTGCGTTCTCGGCGTTGGGTGCGGTTGCGACGAGGCCAGCGCCACTGACGTTGACGTGGGCACCCCGCCCGTCCTGGTTGGGGTACACGAAGCGCACGGCGTTCGCGACTTCCTGGTCGCCGGCGTCACCCTGGGCGATGAGGCGCGCGAGGTAGTAGTGGTTGACGACGGCAACGTCGCACTCACCGGCCGCCACGGCGCGAATCTGATCCGTATCGCCACCCTGCGGGGTGCGCGCCATGTTGGCGACCACGCCCGCCGCCCAGGTTTCCGTGGCTTCAGCGCCAAGCGTCTCGATGAAGCTTGCCAGCAGGGACTGGTTGTAGATGTTGCCGCTGCTGCGGATGCAGACCCTGCCCTGCCACTCGGGGTCGGCGAGCTGCTCGTACGTGGTGATGGCGCCTTCCTCGACGCGGTCCACGCTGGTGACGATGCCACGCACGCGCTGCGTGAGGCCCACCCAGAGGTCGCCGGGGTGACGGAGGTTGGCGGGGACGGCCGCGTCGACGATCGAACTGTCAAGGGGGGCGAGGAGTCCCGCCTGCTCGGCGCGCCAGAGGCGTCCGGCGTCGACGGTGATGAAGACGTCGGCGGGGCCGTTGGCGCCTTCGCTCTGCATGCGGGCAATGAGTTCGTCGCTGTCGCCTTCGATGACGCGGACGTCGATGCCGGTTCGTTCGGTGAACGTGGCGTAGAGCGTCTCGTCGGTCTCGTAGTGTCGTGCGCTGTAGACGTTGACGACCTCTTGGGCCGCCGCAACGGCGAAGAGGGGGATGAGGGCGAGGAGGGGGATGAGTCGGTTGCGCATGGTCTGGGTTCCTTTCGACCTTCACTATTCCGACCGCCAAGGTCGGATATAGACGGAGTGTAGCCATGCCACCACCCCGCGTCAATACCCTAGTTATTCAGTCTGGTTTTTGGAAACGTGGGGCGTCATTCCCGTCAGGCACGGCGTCCAACGAATTGCTAACGCCCCTCCTCTATCGTTCACCCATGCTGCCACGAGACCCCAGTTCCCCCACGGCGATTCGCGAGTCGCACCACGGGCGAAACGCACGGCCTCCCTCCGAGACCGCCCATGCCAACCGCACCGCCCAACCGGATCCAGCCCCCTCCACCGAGAAGCGCCCGAAGCGCAATGAACCGTGCGCCACGCAATACCAGAAGCGCGTGGGCAACTACTGGCTCATCCGCTGATTCTTGTCCCCGTGATACCGTCGGGCTTCGAGTCGCACCGCCGAGTCGCACGCCGCACCTTGCCGGCCGTCTCGCGTTCGCGACCCAAGGAGCATCCATGGGGGAGCGTCAAGACGACAAGCAGGCGGCAACGCATGGCGACGTCGCGCCCGGCGGCGTCATTTCGGTACGCACCATCGGATACCCCGAAGTCACCTCCGACGGAAGGCCCGTGCGGCTCCGCTACCGGAAGTCCGAGGCGCTGCTCTACTACCTCGCCATCGAGAACCGGCCCGCATCCAGAACGTTCCTCACGGAGCTCCTGTGGCCCGACCTCGACGCCCGTGCCGGTGCACGCAATCTACGCGGTGTCCTGACCGACCTGCGCGCCGTCCTCGGCCCGCGCCTCCAGGCGGAACCATCGGCAGGCTCTATCGCCGTTCTTCAAATCCGCTGCGACCGCCATCGACTCCAGGCGCCACGAGACCTCGGCACACGGAGCGAGCTCTCCCTGCAAGACGCGGAATCGCTGCTCGGGAATCAAGCCCTTCTCGAAGGGTTCGAACTGCCCGATGCCGAAGCGTTCGAACTGTGGCGCGCCGAAGCCAGTGAACGGTTTCGAGACGAACGACACGCCATGCGATTCACCATGGCCGATCTTGCACTCCAGAACGACCAGACCGACTTGGCGATTTCCCTGCTCGAGGCGTCCCTCGCACACGAGCCCTGGAACGAACTCGTCGCACGGCGTCTCGCCATTCTGCAACTGCAGTGGCGATCGCCCACCCGCGCACTCTCGGTCCTCGACGGCATGACTCGCGCGCTCATGAACGAGCTCGGTGAACGACCCGACCGCTCCACGCAACGCCTCAGGACCATCATTCAAGCGTCCAGCACGCGTTCGGCACGCAGCGCACTGTCATTTCATGGCCGACACCACGAGGTCGAGACCCTCAGCCAAGCGCTTCTCCATCCCACCTCCCGCATCGTCACGCTCCGGGCGCCCCCCGGGATGGGCAGCACGCGCGTCCTGCAAACGGCACAGGACGCCGCTCGACTCGAGGCCGATCACGCCTTCGTGTGGGTCGACGCGAATCCAAGCGAACCGGTCGCCGACGTCGAAGCGCGCCTCGATGAGGCACTGCACGCCGGAAGCGGGAGCGAGGGCAGCGAGACCCGCGGCCGCACGCTCCGCGTGATTCTCGATGGTCTCGCTGCACATCCCGATCTGGGCTCCCTCGTCGAGCACGTGGCGGCGCGTCCCGACGTCGCCGTCGTGATCGTGCACGCCTGGCGCCCCCTCGACCTTCCGGGCGAGTCGTGCGTCACCATGCACGGCCTCCGCACGCCTGCAATCTCCACCACGCGCCCTGCCGACGTCCTGTCGACGCCCGCCGCTCGACTCCTCGCCGACGCCTACGATGCTCAAGAGAAACCGCCCGGGACGACCCACGTCACGGACCACCCCGACTTCGCTGCGTGGGTGCGCGCGAGTCAGGGGAACCCGAGACTGCTCCTTACCCTCGCTCGGTACCTCGCCGAGTTCGGCATCGAGGGACGCTCACCCCACGACGATGCGGTGACGTCGTTCGTGGCCGCCGAACATGGCGCCATCCCCTTCCTCGCGAACGTCGATCCAGAGCGGCTCATGCTCGCCACCGCCGTCGCTCTTCACCGAAATGGCGCGTCGGCGACGACCCTCGCCCACATGACGGGCGAGGAGGTGGACGCCACCGCGAAACGTCTCGAAGAGCTCACGGAACGCGGTCTCACCTACCGGACGGGTGAAACACGCGACGTGCACCGCACCGAATCCGGACTCGCACCCGCCCTGTGGTACACCGCGAGAAACGATCCTCGCCTCGCGGCGTGGCGACGTCACCAGGCCACCGCCTGGCTGCAGCGCCTCGAACCGCTGGCGGCACCCAACCTCGGCAGCGACGAGCGTCAACTCATGACGGACGTCATGGATCAGCTCGATGACATCGATGCCTCCATCGCGTTCCTCGAGCAGGACGATCCCTTGAAGGCCATCCGTCTCGCCACGCTCGCCTCGGGACTCAACCGGAGCGTTCGGCGTCCCGACAAGGTCCGCCGCCAGTTGACGCCCCTCCTGGAGCAGCACGAGGCGGACCTCACGCCTCAGCATCGCGTCGAGGCGCTCAATGCCCTTGCCATGGCCCACGCATTCAGCGATGAACTTGCGTCTGCCTCAAGCGTGCAGGAGCGCGCCCTCGCCGAGGCAGACGACATCGGCGATCCCTTCCTCCAAGCGCAGACGCGCCTCAACCTCGGTTACGTGCGCGTCCTCGAGGAATCGTTGACCGCCGCGACGACGTTGTTCATCGAAGCGCGCGACATCGCACGCGCCGCCGACCTACCGTGGCTCCTCGGGGGCAGCCTCATCAACCTCGGTCACGCCCTCAAGGACCAGCGTGCCTACGAGGAGGCGGTGGTCGCATACACCGAAGGCATCGAAACCATGCAGCGCACGGGCGACGGGGTCGGGCAGGCGGCAGGCAACATCGGGCTTCTCTCCGCCTTGGCCGCCCTCGGAGACACCGCCGCCCTCTCCACGGCAATCCACGCGCTCAACCAGAAACTCACGCGCCTGCCAACCAATTTGGGGCACCCCCTGTCCCCAAGCCTCGAACGTGCCCTCGACAGCCTCGCGCACTTCGGGCTCAGCGGGGCCTTCGAACACCTCGAACGCATCGTTCGGCAGCGCAGCCTCACACGCAACTGACGCCCCCGGACCCTCGCGATCGCGAGCATCCATGAACCGAGGCTCATGCCCGGCGACCGACTCGCCCGAGTCGCGACCCATTTCCCTTCTGCACTGTTGAACGGTTCTCTGGGGCTACGTGCGTCGACCGGGAGCTGCATGGTTGGTGTCGACCCTGTGCGGAACCGAACGACTTCGCGCCGGGCGCCACGGCATGGCTACCCGAAAACCAACCACAGCTCGAACATCGCACGCCGTGAGGAGGCCATCCAGGATTCTCACCCGCATGCGTGGCGCATCCACTCTGACTACCGGAAGGCGCAGAGCGTGATCAATATCGATTTCGATTGAATGGAAACGGGGGCGTGAGTAAGTTGCTCACGCCCCCGACGCTTTCGCCCTGGCGGGTCTCAGCGAAGCGCTTCGAGGAACTCCTGTCGGGTGCGCGCGTCGTCCTTGAATGCGCCTCGCATGGCGCTCGTTCGCGTCGTGCTTCCCTGCTTCTCGACACCGCGCATCATCATGCACAGGTGGCTGGCTTCGGTCACGACGGCAAGGCCGCGCGGCTCGAGCGCCTTCTCGAGCGCATCGGCGATCTGCAGGGTCATGCGTTCCTGGACCTGCATGCGGCGCGCGAACACGTCGACGACGCGCGCGAACTTGCTGAGGCCGAGAATCTTGCTGCCGGGGATGTAGGCGATGTGCGCCGTCCCGAAGAAGGGGAGCATGTGGTGCTCGCACAGCGAGTAGAACTCGATGCCCTTCACGACGACCATTTCAGAGCCTTCGGCATCGAAGAGCGCACCGTTGAGCACGTCATCGACGGAGGTTTCGTAGCCGCTGGTCAGGAAGCGGAGCGAGCGTTCGACGCGCTGCGGCGTCTTGAGCAGACCCTCGCGGGTGACGTCCTCTCCAAGCCCGGTGATGAGTTCGGTGACGACGTGGTCGAGCGAGGTCTCTCCAACCTCGTCGAACTCGGCGTGAGGATCGTGAAGCGTCATAGTGGGTTCAGGCATCGTCAGCCTCCTTGGGCAGACGGTCTCGAGGGCGATGCGCGGCGCGGGGTGCGCTGCGACGTGGAGGGAACGGTACGCCCGTGAGTGGAGGGGAACCGTATCGGGCGGAACGGTCCCGGGATTCGGCCCGGACGCGCGCACCCGCGTGCGCGTGCTACCTTCGCGCGCATGAGGCTCGATCAACGCGACAGTTACGCGAGGTCCATGGAGACCGTGGTGACCGACGTGGAGCAGGATGGGGACGCCGTTTGGGTGACGCTCGACACGAGCGTCTTCTACCCCACCGCTGGGGGTCAGTTGCACGACGTGGGGATGCTGCTGCATGCGGGAGGTGAGGCGCGCGTCGTGGACGTGGCGGTGGACAAAGAGGCCGGGGGCGTGGTGCGTCACCGCGTGGAGGGAACGCAGCCGGGGGTGGGGGACGCGGTCCGTGGCGAGATCGATTGGGATCGGCGGTACCGCCACATGCAGCGGCACAGTGCACAGCACCTGGTCAGTCAGGCGTTCCTGCACGTGAACGCGGCGTTCGAGACGCGGTCGGTGTCGCTCGCCTCGCCCGAGGTGACGATCGACTTTGCGGGCGACCCGGGGGACGAGGACGTGACTGCCGCATTCGCGCTGGCGCGCGGGTGGGCGTACGACGACCTCGAGATCCGAGCGTTCGAGGTGGACGATGCGGACCTGGGCGCGTACCCGCTGCGGCGTCCGCCCAAGGTGCAGGGTCGGATTCGCCTGGTGCAGATGGGGGACGTGGAGATTGCGGCCTGCGGGGGGACGCATCTGGCGCGCACGGCGGAGATGCTGCCGCTCTTGGCGGTGGGTCGGCAGAGGATTCGGGGGGATTTGACGCGCGTGTCGTTCCTCGCGGGGTGGGAGGCGCAGGCGCTGGCACAGTCGCTGCTGGAGGACGTCGATGCGCTCGCCCGGTCGTTCAGTGCGGGGCGGGAGGACGTGCCGGCACGCGTGGAGGCGTTGCGCAGCGAACTGCAGGCGGTGCGGTTCGCGCACGTGCGCGCCCTGTCCGCCTGGGCGGAAGCGCGCGTAGGCGGAAATGCGGCGCAGGTGAACGATGGCGTGCTGCACCTCCGCGTGGATGCGCCCGAGGGCACGTTGGTGCGAGACGCCTTGGCCGCCATGGCGGAGGCCGCCTCGAAGCTCCGGCCGGACGTGGTCACGATTCTCGGTGCGGTGGAGGAGGCACGCGCAACCGTGCTGGTTCAAGTGGGCGCCGAGCGGGTGCGGGTGGACGCGCGCACCATCCTGAAGGCGGCCCTGGACGTGATTGAGGGGCGCGGGGGCGGAAAGCCCGACCGGGCGCAAGGATCGGGGTCGGACGCTTCGCAGCTGGACGCCGCCCTCGACGCAGCCGCCCGCGCAGCAGCAGAACAGGTTGCGTCAGCACGGCAGGACGCCTGAAGCGACCGGAGCTTCGTGGATGTGACGTTCGTGGGCGTGACGTTCATGGGTGTGACGTTCATGGGTGTGACGTTCATGGGTGTGACGTTCGTTCCTGGTGCCGTGGGCGTACGTGCGCATGATGAGGGGTGCGAGGCGTCGGCGCGGCGCACCCTGTCGCCCAGACAACTCGGAATCATTCCGAGTTTCGTGTAGGCTCGGGTCGTTGGCCGGGAACGCGCACGAAGCGACGTTCCATTCGCGCCCAGCTAGGAGGCACCATCATGACCACCACAGCCACCCGCCCCACCTTCCCCACGAAGAACGATCTCGACCCCACCATCCGCGCCGACCTCGTCCAGATCCTCAACCGGCAACTCGCCGCCAACGCCGACCTGTACGCCCAGACGAAGCAGGCGCACTGGAACGTCAAGGGCATGGACTTCATGCAGCTGCACCTGCTGTTCGACCAGATCGCCGAGGTCGTGGAGCCGCAGACCGACGAGATTGCCGAGCGCATCGCCGCCCTCGGTGGGTACGCCGAAGGCACAATCCGCATGACCGCCGACGCCAGCCCGCTCCCCGAGTGGCCGCGCGACGTCGTCGACGGGCGCGGCACGCTCGAAGCGCTCATCGAACGCTGGGCCGCCTACGCCGCCATGACCCGCAAGGCCATCGAAACCGCGAGCGAGCAGGGTGACGCGGCGACCGAGGGTCTCCTCACCGACATCGTCACCGAGGTCGACAAGGCGCTCTACTTCCTCGAGGCGCACCTGCAAGGCTAATCGAACTCAATCAAACGTCGCGCCGCCGACCATGCCTCCGTGCCGGTTCGGCGGCGCTTCGTTGGGAATGCCGCGCGCCGCCCTAGGATCGCTGCTCTGCGCGCACCACGGTTCTCATGAGCGACCGAAGATCCTCCAAGCGGGTCGTGAGAATCTCGTGCACGCGCCGATGGGCCACTTCGAGGTCGTCCTGCACGAAAACGTCGTGAAACCGGTTGACGTCTCGCCACAAGGCCGCCTCTTCCTTCGAGATCAAGCCGCTCGCCTCCAGGCGATCGGGCACGTTCCAATCCTTATCGACGCGAACCGCGTCACGGATGGACACGACCTCTGCACCCAGATTATGGAGCGCCAAGAGGGCCACCTGGAGGAATCGCTCCGCACTTCCATACTTCTCTGGATTGACGAGGAACACGTCAATCGGTGTTTTCGCGAGACCATCAAGAATCGTCAACACTTCGTCGAGATGGCGAACGCGCCTTCGGAACTCGTCGCGAGGAACGCGGTGGTCGTCGTGCTTCATGCGCCCAGCGTAGCGGGCGAGGCGGCAGGTTGGCACGCGGTCTAGGCGCTTCTTGCGAAGCAGTCAGCTCGTGCCTATGCTTCGACGCCCTCGCCCACCTCATGCGTATCGTCCTCGAGACCCGACTTCTCGAGCACCTCCTCCGCCACGAGGATGGGTGCATCGACCCGCACGGCGACCGCGAGCGCATCGCTCGGCCGCGCATCCACGTCGAACCGCACGCCACCCCGCTCCACGACGAGCAGGGCATAGAAGGTGCCGTCCTGCAAGTCGGTGACGTGCACCTCCTCCACCTTCGCGCCGAGCACCTCGAGCAGCGAGAGGATGAAGTCGTGCGTCATTGGGCGTTCCGGCGTCTCGCCACTGCGTCCCGCCGCAATGGAGAGCGCTTGTAGCGGATCCACCACGATGGGCAGCACCCGCTCTCCTTCCTCCTCGCGGAGGAGCAGGAGGAACTGCTTGCCTTCCCCCGAGACGGCGATGTCGTCGAGCCGCATGCGTATCACGCCCGTAGTGTAGCGAACGAGATGCCGCCTTTCGTGTACGCACGCATCGCACGCCGCAAGGCCGACACACACGTCCGCTTCGACCCTGCCGCGCTTGCTAGACTCACTCACGTGCCGGAACCCGTCATTGGTCTCGAGATCCACCTCGCCGTCAAGGCCCGCAGCAAGATGTTCTGCGCCTGCGACGCCGACGGGTTCGGTTCGGACCCGAACACGAACGTCTGCCCCGTCTGCATGGGGCTGCCCGGCAGCCTGCCCGTCGCCAACCGCGAAGCCATCGCGCTCGGCCTGCGGTTCGCGCGCGCGCTCGGCTGCGAGGTGCCCGAGCGCACCCAGTTCCACCGGAAGCACTACTTCTATCCCGACGCACCGAAGAACTACCAGATCAGCCAGTTCGAACGCCCCATCGGCGAGCACGGCGCGGTCCCCATTCCAGGCGGTCGCACGATCGGCATCACGCGCGTGCACCTCGAGGAGGACGCCGGCCGCCTCGTCCACCCCACCTACGCCGACCACAGCCTGCTCGACCTGAACCGGGCGGGCGCACCACTGATCGAAATGGTGACCGAACCAGACCTGCGCACGCCGGAGGAGGCACGCGCCTTCCTGCAGGAGGTCCGCGCCATCGCCCGCGCGCTTGGCGTGAGCGACGCCAGCCCCGAGGAAGGCAAGATGCGCGCCGACGTGAACGTCAGCCTCCGCAACCCCGACGGGTCGTTCGGCACGAAGGTCGAAGTGAAGAACCTCAACAGCTTCCGCAGCGTCGAGGCGGCCCTGGCGTTCGAAATTCGCCGCCAGGAACGCGTTCTCGAGGACGGTTTCGAGGTGGTGCAGGAGACGCGCGGCTGGAACGAAGGGGGGCAGAAGACGGTCTCGCAACGCAGCAAGGAGGAGGCCGCCGACTACCGCTACATGCCCGACCCCGACATTCCTGCCATCACGATTCACGACGATCAGATCGCGGCCATCGACGCCGCCATGCCGGAACTGCCCGCAGCGAAGCGCGCCCGCTACGCCGCGCTGGAGGTGCACGAGGACGCAGCCAGTCAAATCGCGTACGACGTGCACACCGCCGGCGTGTTCGACGCGGTCACGTCGGCATGGAACGGACCTGCGCAAATCGTGGCGAACTGGCTGCTCTCGGAGGTCGCAGGGCACCTCCATCAGGACGGTCGCACGCTCGAGGAGGCCATCCCCGACCCTGACGCGTTCGCACCGCGCCTCGCCAACCTGCTCGACCTGGTCCAGGACCGCACGATCTCGAGCACCGTCGCGAAGGAACTCCTGCCCGAGGTGATCGACGGTGCACAGGCCAGCGAACTGGTCGAGTCGCGGGGTCTCGCACGCGTGGCCGACGAGGGCGCGCTCGGCACGGTCATCGACGCGGTGATGGCCGCCCACCCCGACGTCGTGGAGTCGGCGCGGGAGCAACCCAAGGCCATCAATGCCCTGTTGGGCAGGGTCATGAAGGAAACGGGTGGCACGGCCGACGCGAGCGTCGTGCGGAACCTAATCGAGCAGCGGCTCCAGGCCTAGCTCAAACGCTCCATCAAGCGAAGGTGGAACTCGACCGCCCGAATCTTCCTGGCCGGAATGGGATGGCGGCCGACGGCGTCACAGACCCCGCTCCGCTTGGGTTCGACGGGCGTGAACGCAGCGGGCCTGCGATCGGCGTGAACGCGAATCCACACCGACGAGAACCTCGAGGGTCAACGGTCTCCCGTGGAACCCCGCAACGCCTTGGAGTCGTAGTCAGGATCGAAGGAGACCGTGCCGCGCACGTCGCGCGGGTCGATGCCACGACGTCGTTCGACGAACTCTTCGAGCGCGAGGTGCACGAGGTCCCGTGTCGCCATTGGGCCGGTATGGCGCATGGCCTCTTCGAGGAGCGCTTCGTCTAGATCGATGTTCATCCGCATGGTTCACCTACCTACGTCCAGGACGTGTACGCCAACCCTTCCGCATTTCGAAGGGTCATCGACGAACGATCCCGCCGTGGAGCTGAGCGCCGATTCGAGTCTCTAGCCGTTCTGAACGAACATTCCGGGAATCGCGGAAAGGTCGACCACCCGGTCGGCCGCATCGGCGAGCGCCTGACTCGTGGCCGCCCGAAACGCCGCCACCTCGACCCGCACGCCTCGCTCCTGCGCGAGTTTCACCATGGGCACGAAGTCCCCGTCCCCACTCGCCAGGACGATGACGTCCACGTGTTCAAGGGTGCGCACCATGTCCGCCGCGATCTGCAAGTCCCAATCCCCCTCGAGGACGAGGCGACCCTCGTCGTCACTGCGGTGCACGCGCACGGTTCGGCGGTGCACCCGGTACCCGAGTGCGGAGAGTTTCGTGATGAACGGAAACGCAGTGCGGTCCCCCTCACGCTCGACGACGTACGCGCTGGCCTGCGCGAGCGTGCGACCCCGGAGGGACACGGCGAGCAACCGTTCGTAATCGACGTGCGCACCATGCTCGTCGCGCGCGGCGTAGTACAGGTTCTGCGTGTCGGCGAGCAGCGCGACGCGGTGCTCGGCCCGCTCCCCCGCCTGCAGGGTGGTGAAGGCATCGTCGTTCGTGGACATGCGCGAGTCTACCGGTCCGGCTCCCCCGTCACCTCGGGCGTGAGGAACTTGCCGTAGATGAGGTTGTCCTCGAAGCCCGCCTCGTCGCGCACCAGGCCCCGCTCCACCCCCTCGCGTTCGAACCCCTCCGCCTCGTACAGCGCGATGGCCGCCTCGTTGCCCGCCCGCACGTCGAGCCGCAGTTTCAACACGCCGACACGCCGGGCCCAGGGTTCCACCGCCCGCAGCAGCATGCGGCCGACGCCCCGCCGTCGCGCCCGCGCAGCCACGGCCAGCGTCAACGTCGCGACGTGCTCGACACGCCGGTAGCCAAGCCGCCGCACCTCGATCCAGCCGATGAGCTCGTGGTAGGCGCGCCCGGGGTGCATCTCGGCGACGAGGAGCATCGCGCGACTCGGGTCGAGGCTGCGAATCTTGCCGGCGAGCGTACGCACGTCGGGTGGTCCGTCGCCAACGAACCAGGCGTCCTCCTGGTAGATACCGTCCATCAATGCGTGCAGGGCACCCGCGTCGCCCGTCACGGCGGGACGCACCTCGATGGGACCCTCGGGGGGCCGAATCGTGGAGGGGACGATGCGGGGCATGGGGGCAGGATAGCGAACCGTGGCCCACCTCGCTCGGTTGACCAACCGGGCGTGGGTATCTTGACGCCAGTGCCATTTGGGAGGCTTCACCATGCAACGCCGCATTTCCGCCGAATCGGTGACCGAGGGTCACCCCGACAAGCTGGCCGACCGCATCAGCGACGCAGTGCTCGACGCCATCCTCGAGCGTGATGGCGACGCGCGCGTGGCGGCCGAGACGATGCTCACGACCGGCCTTGCGCTCATCGCCGGCGAGATTCGCTGCGAGGATTACGTGGACCTGCAAGGCATCGTGCGCAGCACGGTGCACGACGTGGGCTACACCGACCCCTCCTACGGGTTCGACGCCGACTACTCGAGCGTACTGATCGCCATCAACGAGCAGTCGCCCGACATTGCGCTCGGCGTCGACCGGGCGCAGGAGGCCGACTCGGGTCACGCCTTCGACCGCATCGGTGCGGGAGACCAGGGCCTCATGTTCGGCTACGCGACCGACGAGACCGACGCGCTCATGCCCGCGCCGATCCAGTTTTCCCATGCGATCCTGCGGCGGCTCGCCGAAGTGCGCAAGAACGGGACGGAAC